>JAKVCU010000064.1 GCA_022448955.1 Saprospiraceae bacterium | reverse complement strand
TTACAGGAACCACTTCAGGTATTTGTGGTACTACCACACTTTCTTACTCTGTTAATCCTGTTGCCGATGCTGATTATTATGTTTGGAATTTCCCAGAAGGCGTTGTAATTCTAAGTGGACAAGGTACTACAAACGTTACAGTAGGCGTTTCTGGTGGTTTTGATGCAGGTATCATAGAAGTTCTAGCAGCTAATGATTGTGGTGCAAGTCCTACAGTTGGCTATACCTTCCCTGTTTTGCAAACAAACCCTGATATGCCTGATACACCAATAGGACCAACAGTTATCTCGGCTCCAGGTCTTCCAGTAACTTATACTGTTCCAGTTGTTGCAGGAGCTACATCTTATAATTGGACCGTTCCTCCTGGTGTAGGTATCATCAATGGACAAGGTACGAATACAGTTACACTATCATTTGCTTCCTTCTTCGATATGGGAGATATTTGTGTAGACGCTTCAAATGCTTGTGGTGTGAGTTTCTGTTGTTCCGATAATTGTCTTTCTGTTGAGGCTGATTTTTTAATTAGTCCAGAGTTGAGCTACTTGATGACCGGTAAATTCGAGGATCATGAAGTATCTGAGCAGCAAGCACTTCCTGTGATTACTCAGCAGCCAAAGCCACTTTCTTTATCTGCATATCCCAATCCTAATAGAGGTCAATTCACAATTGAAGGAGAGCTTAATACTCAAGCAAATCTTGAAATTCGTGTATTTTCTATGCTAGGAAAAATGGTATATAACCAAAACTTTGGTTTTAGAGAAGATATGTACTTAAATCAAGAAATTAGCCTTCAAAACTTTGTAGCAGGCACTTACTTGGTTTATGTCATTAACGGTGATGAGCAATGGAACACAAAAATTATAGTCATCGAATAAATACCCAATAAAATAAGATGATCAGCTTTTTAACAATTTAGTTGGCATCTCTAGCAAGGAGAAAGTAGAATTTTGTAATTTTATTATTATGCAAAGAAAACTCTACTATTTCTCCTTGCTTTTTCTTTTTAGCCTTTCGGCAAATGCGCAGTTTTTCCTTAATGGCTCTGCCATTGAATTGCCTGATGGTTGCTACCAACTCACCTATAATCAGCTCAATAACTCTGGATCCATTTGGTATGAAAATAAAATAAGCTTAGACAGCTCCTTCGTGCTCCTGATGGATATTTTCTTGGGTTGTCAGGATGAGTTAGGTGCAGATGGTGTGGTGGTTGGATTTCAACCGATCAGTACTTCTGTAGGCACTGCTGGCGGCGGTTTAGGCTTTTTGGGTGTTGCACCTTCTTTAGGCATTGAATTGGATACTTGGGAAAATACGCCTTTTTCCGATCCCATATTCGACCATATAGCGATTATTCAGAATGGTAATCTAGACCATAATAGTAATGATAATTTGGTCGGACCAGTACCAATCAGTGCAACAACAAACGATGTAGAAGATTGTGCCTATCACCCACTTAAAGTAAGCTGGGATGCAGAAACAAAAACGCTGGAGGTCTACTTCGACTGTGAATGGCGCATCTCCTATCAAGGAGATATTGTGAATGATATTTTTAATGGTGATCCAGAGGTTTTCTGGGGAATTACCTCAGCCACTGGTGGTGTAACCAATTATCATAGGGTCTGCTTTGCATACACCTCCTTTTTAGATCAACTTCAAGATCAACAAATATGTGCAGGAGAATCGGTAGTTCTAGCAGCTGGAGCAGGTAGTTCTTATATCTGGTCACCCGCAATTGGCCTAAGCAATCCTTTCATTCCCAATCCAATTGCAACACCTACAAGTACCACTCTTTATCAAGTTACTATAACAGATGATTGTGGTGAATCTTATTTTGATGATGTCTTAGTAGAAGTTTTTCCAGCTAATCTCAACTTAGAATTGGGGCCAGATCAAGAAATCTGTGAAGATATTCCTATTACATTAGATGCTAGTCAAAATAATGCTTCCTATCTGTGGAACACAGGAGAAACAAGTCCCACGATTGCAGTACAAACAAGTGGTAATTATTCTGTTACCGTAACAGAACCGAATTCGCCATGTATCGCTGTTGATAATATTTTTATTGACTTCCCTCCTATCCCACAAATTACGCTACCCAACGATTCTATTATTTGTGAAAATACCACTTTTGATATTACCCCTATTTCCCTTTCGGGAAATATCACTTGGTCAACGGGAAGTACAGGTACAACACTCTCTGTTAGTTCTCCTGGTACTTATTTCGCAGAAACGTCAAATACCTGTGGAACAGATGTAGACAGTATATCTTTAATATCTAGTCCTCAACCTATTGTGCTACTTCCCTCAGATGTAGATGCTTGCACTGGTGAATCTATTAACCTTGCCCCACTTGAAGCCTTAGGGGATTTGCTTTGGTCAACAGGCAGTATTGCAGAAGAGATTATAGTTACTTCTACCTCAACTATCAGCCTTTCGGCCAATAATGAGTGCGGGACAGTATCTGATTCTATAGCAATTAGCTTTTTTGATCCTCCATTTATTTTACTGGAAGGACCCTATCTATTTTGTAAAGGTCAATCAATAAATATACAGGCCTTAGACTGGAATGGAACTTTGCAATGGGAAAATAATATCATTGCAGATTCATTTTCTGTTGCTCAAGATGGCATGTACCAAGTATCAGCATTCAATGCATGCGGCGAAGCCATTGAAATACTGGAAGTAATTGCAGAAGATTGTCAACAATTCTATATTCCAAATGCATTCTCTCCCAATGACGATGGATTTAATGATACCTTTTATTTTCAAGATGATGGCAACATACTAGAGATACAAACTTTGCTCATTTTTGATCGCTGGGGTGGGTTAGTCTTCCAAAGAGAAAATTTCCCGGCCAATGATCCATCCTTAGGTTGGAATGGCAAAAAAAATGGCGCCACACTTTCCAGTGGAATTTACACCTACTATTCAAAAGTTCGTACAAGGGATAATATCCTAAGAGACTATAAAGGAGATATTCACCTACTGAGATGATGGTTAAAGATGCATTTAGCTGATTTAATTATTCTTTATCTCGTAAGCGCCCAGACAAAATTGCTTGTATAATAAAATGGTCCCTTCGAAAATTATAAGAAACTGACGATAGGAAAGTTACGCATGATTTTTGAACGAACGTAAAGACCTGTCTGCCTATGGCTGAATTTTATTGTACCAATTCCAGCCTGCCGACAGGCACAGTTTCGGGCAAACTACTTAGTCTTTTGTTTTTATTATATGGACATCAAGCAAGTCCAAACTTGGGCTACACTAGCACCTTGAATAAAAGCTTAAGCAGCTATTGCATAATAAAATAATCCCTTCAAGAATCATAAGAAACTGACGATAGGAAAGTCACACATGATTTTAGGACAGACTTAACCCCATCAGCCTTTGGCTGAGATGTTATTCTGTCAATTTCCGGGCTTTCTACTTAGCTATTTAAAAGGGATACAATCCGTGTAAAACAGCATTAAAAATACTAAGCACGATAGCTAAGACAAAAGCTGTTCCAAAGCTTTTAATCGTAAAACCTTTCATAAACTGAGCCGCTACTAATAGCACCATTGCATCTATTACAAAAGAAAAGATGCCCAATGTCAACCAACGGAGTGGCGTGGTAATAAAGTCCAAGAAGTTGCCGATGGTAGCATTCAAAAAGGACAGAATGATGGCAATAATAATAGCCCGGGTAAAATCTTTGATTTCAACCCCTTTCATCAAATAGGCAGCAGCAAACAATGCTCCCGCATTGAGGAGAATCTTTATGATTAGTTCCATTATCTATTTTTCAATTTTTTAATTTCTGCTTTTTTTTCTTGTAGTTCTTTTTTCAATTTTTTGTTTTCCTCTCGCAGGCGTTCCACTTCACTTTTCCCTTTTATTTTTTTGGTAGCTTTTGAGTCTTTATTGTCGATAGTTTGTTCTAGGCCTATAGCCTGTTTTACATTCTGTATAGGATCCTCTCCATTATAATAAGCGGCTCCTACATAAGCAAGAGGAGCAAGAATAAGGATCATTAAGAAGAAACGAGCAAAAGGAGTCGTTTTAAACTTTCTAGCCATAATTAGATATTTTATTCAAAGGTACAGTCTTCACTAAAATGAATGCTTTTAATTTCTACCTAATTTAGAAAAAATGGGATGAAAAGGACGAATAAAATCTCTACTAAAATATACTTATTGTATTTATATCGCTCGGATAAAACTTCTTTTATATTATTCTCATTTCAGCAGTTGAAAGATTATTTTTGTGAGGAATCAAACCCACAGGCAAAAAATGTCCGAAGCTTATATTTTCGATGCTATCCGTACGCCAAGAGGTAAAGGAAAACGCCATGGTTCTTTGCACGAAATCAAGCCTATTGATTTATTAACGACTATGCTGAAAACTCTTGAGGAGCGTCAGTCATTTCCTTCCCAACAAATTGATGATGTTGTGATAGGTTGTGTCACACCTGTTGCGGATCAAGGCTACAATATTGCAAAAGCAGCTCTTATGAATGCAGGATGGGCAGATACAGTGAGCGGTATGCAACTCAATCGCTTTTGTGCATCAGGTTTGGAAGCAGTTAATTTGGCAGCGATGAAGATTCGTTCTGGCTGGGAAGACTTAGTAGTAGCAGGCGGTCTGGAAAGCATGAGTAGGGTTCCGCTAGGTTCAGATGGAGGGCCACTCCTATTTGATCCAGAAGTAACAAATAAAATAAATTATTTGCCGCAAGGCGTATCGGCTGATTTAATTGCCACGATTGAAGGCTTTAGTAGAGAAGAGGTAGATGCTTACGCTTTACGTTCTCAAAACAGAGCCTATCAAGCGCAGACGAATGGTCACTTTAGCAATGCACTCATCCCAATATATGATAAAAATGGACTACTCATCTTGGACAAGGATGAACACTTAAGGCCAAACACGACATTAGAAGGCTTAAGTAAACTTTCTGCTGCTTTCACAAAACTAGGTAGTATGGGCTATGATGAAATGGCACTTCATCGATACCCAAGAGTAGAAAAAATTAATCACGTTCATACAGCAGGAAATTCATCTGGTATCGTTGATGGAGCATCCATTGTACTTCTTGGAAGCAAGGAAAAAGGCAAAGAGCTAGGTATTCCCCCCAGAGCAATGATCAAATCGATTGGTAATGTTAGCGTAGATCCTACCATTATGCTTACCGGACCTGGACCTGCTGCTGAGAAAGCTTTAAAAAGAGCTGGAATGCAAGCTAAAGATATTGACCTATGGGAATGCAATGAAGCATTTGCTTCTGTCGTACTAAAATTTCAGAGAGATTTAAATCTTGATCCAGATATTATAAATGTAAATGGTGGAGCTATTGCATTGGGTCATCCATTAGGTGCTACTGGAGCAATGTTGATTGGTACATTATTAGATGAATTAGAAAGAAGAGACTTAAGTACAGGTCTTGTGACTTTATGTGTTGGTGGTGGGATGGGTGTTGCCACGATCATTGAAAGAGTATAATTCGAATAGCCCCAACAATCTATAAAATCATGATACATTATAAAAAAGATACGGACCATATTGTAACGCTTACTTTTGATATGAAAGACCGCCCCCTGAATATCATCAATCATGAAATTGGGGAGGCACTCGGACCTGTCATTGATCATTTAAAAAAAGAAAAAGCAAAAGGGGTTTTAAGAGGTGTTATTCTAACTTCAGCCAAGAAGACTTTCCTAGCAGGTGGTGATTTGGAATATATTTATCAAGCAGATAATGCTGAAGAAATTTTTCAATTTGCCGAAAGGCTAAAAAAGACCTTAAGGGCATTGGAAAGCCCTGGGGTTCCTGTTGTAGCTGCCATGAATGGAAGTGCTTTGGGATCTGGGTTTGAAGTAGCCTTAGCTTGTCATCATCGTATTGTTATTGACCAGCCTGAAAATAGATTGGGGAATCCTGAAATTCAAATCGGTTTAATACCTGGAAGTGGGGCTGTGATACGCCTGATGTGGTTGCTCGGTATCGAGAGGTGTTATCCAATACTAACGAGTGGAAGAAGATACACGCCCAAAGAAGCTCTTAAAGTAGGCATTATAGATGAATTGGCAAAAGACGAGAAGGAGATGATGGAAAAAGCCAAGCAATGGTTATTAAATAATAGAGAATATCGTCGCCCTTGGGATAAAGAGGGCGCTTCTATCCCTGGAGGAACAGCACATCAAAAGGCAACTGCTTTACTAATCAAAAAACTGGCCACTAATCTAGCTAGCAAAAGTCATAATAACTTTCCTGCTGCGCAAGCAATCCTTAACATATTATATGAAGGATCTAAAGTAGACTTTGATACCGCGACGCGAATCGAATCCAGATATTACACTCAATTAGTCCTTAGTCAAGAGTGTAAAAATATGATTAAAGCCTTTTGGTTTGATTATTATGCTATTAAAAAAGGGTCATCAAGACCTAAAGGCTTTGGTCGTTTCAGACCCAAAAAAGTAGGTATCATTGGAGCTGGAACAATGGGCTCCCGCATTGCCTTTGCGTGTATTAAAAGAGGAATGCGGGTAATTCTTAAGGATGTTTCTAAATTGATCGCAGAAAGAGGTCGACATTACGTAGCCCAAAAGTTGGATACGCTAATCGATTCTGGTCGAATTCAAGAAGAGGAAAAAGATACCTACCTCAGCCGTATTCAAACGACTGAAGATCCCGCTCTTTTTAGTGATTGTGATTTAGTAATAGAGGCTGTATTCGAGCACCCAAAAGTCAAACAGAAAGTTACGAAAGAAGCCGAAGTCTATTTAGATGAATATACATTATTTGGATCCAACACGATTTCAATTCCCATTACAGAATTGGCAGATGTGTCTATCCGTCCGGATCATTATGTGGGCCTACATTTTTTTCATCCTGCAGATGAAGTACCTCTTGTGGAAATTGTTAAAGGTTCCAAGACAAGTGATGAAACCATTGCTAGAGCTTATGATTTTGCCTGGGCTATTAAAAAAATTCCGATTGTGGTAAAGGATGATTGGGGTTTTTATGCTGCCAGGGTTCAAAATACTTTCATCTTAGAGGGAATTACGATGCTGCAAGAAGGTTATCCACCAGCATTAATTGAAAATTTATCTAAGCAAGCAGGTATGCCTAAGGGGGCATTGGCCATTGCTGATGAAATTGGCCTAAAATTAGCCCTAAAATATGAGACCCAGGCGGCTGCTCACTATGGCAACAAATACGTACAGCATCCAGCTGTTATCGTATTAAAAAAAATGATTGAAGAACTTAAACGCACAGGTCGCAAATCCAAAGCAGGATTTTATGATTATGATGAAAATGGCATTCGCTGTCTTTGGTCTGGATTAAAAAACTATTTCCCGTCAAATGTATTAAGCTACGATCGTGAGGAAATGATGGAACGATTTATGATGGCACAAGTATTAGAAGCCTGTTGGTGTTTGCAAGAAGAAGTCATTAATTCTATTCCAGCTGCCAATTTAGGAAGCATCCATGGTTGGGGATTCCCTGCTTTTAAAGGTGGCGTTATCCAGTATATTAATGATTATGGCTTAAATGCATTTATCAATAAATGCAAAAAGTTGGAAAAAGCACATGGTCAACGCTTTAAAGTACCAAAAAGCATAAAAAAGATTATTATTTCGAATAAATAGTTCATTTCCGTACAATTGATTAAAAAAAATTTTTTTACTTATTTTTGATTTTGTTCAACCATTTTTTTTTAGGTTTGTTATGCATACAACCTTTTCGAAAATTCATTTTTTTTGATAAGGTTTCGGGATAGGAGTATTTTCTATCCTTTGATTAAATGTGTTAGTAAACTGTGAAAAATACCTTCGATTACATAATCGCTGGGGGTGGGTGTGCAGGACTTAGCCTTGCATACTCGCTTTTAAATAGTTCCTTAAAGAACCAATCTATCCTAATCATTGATCTAGATAGCAAAAAGTCAAATGATAGGACTTGGTGTTATTGGACGGAACAACCAACCCATTTTGATCATATTGTTCATCGCAGTTGGTCCAAACTTGCTTTCGCAGATGATAAAGGAGAATTAGTTAGTGAAATCTCCCCTCTCCGTTATGAAATGATCAAAGGAATTGATTTTTATGATTACATGTGGTCTGAGATTTCAAAACACCCAAATGTTGAATTCTTGAATGCCCGAATTAGTGACATTGGATGTAATGATGAACAAGCATATGTAGTTGTCGGTCAAGTGCGATTTTTTGCGAAGAAGGTGTTCGATAGTTGTTTTAACTTAGGCAGATTACAATCTATCGCCAGGAATGATTATCACTTTCAACTTCAACATTTTCTTGGTTGGGTTATTGAAACCAAAGAAAATTGCTTTACTTCTGATGTAGCAACAATAATGGACTTCAGAACAGAACAAGAAGGGCAAACGAGATTCTTTTATGTTCTTCCATTATCTCAAAACAAAGCGTTAGTCGAGTTTACTATCTTTTCCTCTAACCTGCTTAATAAGAATAATTACGAAAAAACCATAAAAAAATACTTAAACGAACAGCTAAACATTCAAGACTACACGGTAAAGGAAGAGGAGTATGGTATCATTCCTATGACCGATGCACCTTTTCCAGAACATCCATCCCCCCATATTATTCCCATTGGGATAAAGGGTAATGGGGCGAAGCCAACTACAGGCTATGCATTCATACGGATTCAAGAACAGGTGAAGGAAATAACTACTCAACTGGAACAGAATTATGAACAAATACGACTTAAGTCCAGTAAGCAGCGATTTAAATTTTACGATACGCTACTACTTCACATATTAGAATACAATGGGGCAAAATCAAAATACATTTTCAGCCGTTTGTTTCGCCATAACCCTTTTAAGATAATTTTATCATTTTTAGATGAACGTACATCAATATGGAACGAGATGAGCATTTTCGCTAGTCTACCATTTATTCCATTTTTAAAAGCACTTTACCAAACGAAAATAAAAACAAGAAAAAACAAGCGCTACAAGGAATTGATTTCATCACAAAATCAAAGAGCATGAGTAGCAGGTACCCTATATTAATCCGCTGCATTCAAATCTTAGCTCTATTAGTAGTGCTTTTGGGCGTCTTTTTCCCAGATTTACTGCTTCAAATAGAGCTGATTATTGCGGTAAGTTTAATTGTACTAATCGGGATACCTCATGGCGCAACAGACTATATAATTTTCCAATACCTTTCCAAACCTTTCTGGGGTACAGAGAGTCTTTTTTATTTCTACAGAAATTATTTACTCATTATGGGTGCCTACGCACTATTATGGTGGTTTAGCCCAACTCTTTCCTTGATAGTGTTTATCCTTCTATCCATTTATCATTTTGGGCAATCTAACTGGAATTTCTTAGAGAAGACTTCAAAAGTACTCAAACATTTTCTTTTTATTATTTGGGGATCATTTGTATTACTTACACCAATTCTTGCACACTATGAGCAAGCACAACCCATTATAGCTCAAATTTTAGGATTTGATCCAATAGCCATTGATGAAGGCTGGAGATATGCTATAATTGCGATTCTGTTTGCTCACAGTGTTTTATTCTGTCTTTACCTACGTTTTGAAGGGAAAATCAATAAAATAGAAGTTCGAAACGAGGTACTTAATTTATTTCTATTACTTACTGTTTACTTATTTACACCACTACTGCTTGGGTTTGCCATCTACTTTGTTTTATGGCATAGTTTAGGATCTGTAATGGACCAAATTTCTTTTTTCAAAACTAGAATGAAGAATTATAATTGGAAACAATACGTTTTCCATGCATTTCCACTAACTATCATGGCACTAGGCGGCCTCTTGGGCCTCATTCTACTTCAACAGAAGATGGGCATCAATGCAAATCTAGGAGTGATGTTTGTGTTTATTTCAGTGGTAACCTTACCTCATATGCTGCTTATAGACAAGCTGTATGAGGAATGGAATGTACCTTCAGTATAGTATTTAAATTAAGGTATAGACGGTATTTCACAATTGGTAGTAATCAGGAACCAGTGCAGTGCACAGGGCTCTATTTTATTTACTAAAAAAGAAAATAAATCTAATTTTTAGATAAAAAATTAATGTAAATGCTATGAATTAAATTAATTTAAGAAAATTAAACTTTTTTTAATTTTAAGCGTTACCTTCAAAATCGTTAACCAATTTTTAACAAATTTTTGAATAAACATGGATGCATTAGTAAACTTCGATCCTTTATTTTTAGCTACATTGAAATCTGGTGATTACGTAGGATTTACGTTCTTCATTGGTTCTATGGCAATGTTAGCTGCTACTGTATTTTTCTTTTTCCAGTATAGTCAAGTAGACGCTAAGTGGAGAGATTCCATGCTTGTATCTGGTCTTATCACTTTCATTGCAGCAGTACACTACTACTACATGAGAGATTTCTGGGCAGAAACGGGTACTTCTCCTACTGAATTCCGTTACATTGATTGGATCTTAACTGTTCCATTAATGTGTGTTGAATTCTACTTAATCACCAAAAAAGCGGGTGCATCAAAAGGCCTATTATGGCGTTTGATCGCTTTCTCAACAGTAATGCTTGTAACAGGTTACTTAGGTGAAGCTGTTTACACAACTGGAGCTGGCCCAGCAGCTTGGGGTGCTATTTCAGGTGCTGCATACTTCTATATCCTTTACATTGTAATGATGGGTGAAGTAAAAACACTTGCTGAAAAAGCGGGACCAACTGTTGCTAAGGCTGTGAATGTCCTAGCTTGGTTCGTATTAGTAGGTTGGGCAATCTACCCTATCGGATACATGGCAGGAACAGCAGGTTGGTATGGTGCTGAAGGTCAAATCTTTGGCATGAATGTAGCGATGGATATCATCTATAACATTGGTGATGCCATTAACAAAATTGGTTTTGGTTTAGTTGTATATGCTTTAGCTGTAGCACCAGCTTCAGAATAAACTGCTAAATAAACCAGCATTAAACGTTATAGAGGCCGGTTCTCTATAACGTTTTTTTAATAAAAAAACCTTTGCTCCAAAAGCAAAGCAATTGGGCAAAGGCTGGAAAGTGCATTAGTAAACTATTCGCCCAAATATAGTAGTTTTTATAATGTAGAAAAAAGGTTTTTAGACGAAGCATTTTATTTTGTCCGACAAATATTGATATTTATTTTTCAATCAATTCACAAATCATTAGTTACTAACAAATTACGTCTAAAAGTCAATGTGATAAAAACTTGTATCATTCCTATTCACTATAACCAATCACCGACAAAAACCTAATTGGACACTGTCTCTAGATATTGCCTATCCCATAATACTTCTCTTTAAGAATACATCAATCACGAATTACAGTCAACTACGATCTGTTCAAAGCCGAAGCAAGTCGGAATTATTGGGATCAGCGCTGAGGTTTCTCCTCTACCTTACAATAATATGCTTCAAATGCATGGAAGCGAAAGGAAAAATTTATTTACTGAGAAAAAATTTCATTTGCTTGCTCCATTACTCTAATGAAAGTCGTACGCTTTGTTAGTTCCTTTAGTTTACTCGCACCAACATAAGTGCAAGTTGAACGAATTCCGCCAAGGATATCTAATACTGTATGCTCAATAGGACCCCGGAATGGAATTTTCACTGTCTTGCCTTCAGATGCACGATATTCAGCTACACCTCCTACATACTTCTCCATGGCTGTTGCCGAACTCATTCCATAAAATAACTTATACTGCTTGCCCTCCTCTTCCACCACTTGTCCTGCACTCTCCACATGCCCTGCAAACATTCCTCCTAACATCACAAAATCTGCTCCTCCTCCAAATGCTTTGGCAACATCACCAGGCGTTTTACAACCACCATCTGAAATAATTTGTCCACCTAAACCATGTGCTGCATCTGCACATTCAATAATGGCAGACAGTTGGGGATAACCCACTCCAGTTTTAATTCGAGTAGTACAAACCGAGCCTGGACCGATTCCTACTTTCACCATATCTGCTCCGGACAAAATGAGCTCTTCTACCATCTCACCAGTCACCACATTCCCAGCCATAATCACCTTTTCAGGAAATGTTTCTCTGGTCTGCTTTACAAAATCTACGAAATATTCAGAATAGCCATTAGCAACATCTATACAAATAAAACGCAGTTGTGGATGATGATCAAAAATTTGCTTCAGTTTCGTTGCATCGTCCTCTCCTGTACCCGTGCTTACTGCAATACGTTGCACTGTTCTTTCATCTGCATTTTGCATAAATGCTGCCCACTGCTCCAAAGTGTAATGCTTATGAACTGCTGTAAATAAATCGTGATTGCCAAGTGCTTTTGCCACCTCAAAAGTCCCTGTAGTATCCATATTTGCTGCCATAATAGGAATGCCTTCCCATGCCCCTTTTGCGTGCCTAAACTTAAAAGACCTCATCAATGAAACTTGAGAGCGCGAGCGAAGTGTAGATCGTTTCGGACGAAACATTACATCTTTAAAACCTAATTTGATATCATTTTCAATACGCATGTAGTCATTTTTTTTTGCAAAAAATCAGAATAAGTAGCAAGACAACCTATTTTTTTGTAGATTACAATTCTAAAATAGCAAATCTAAATATCACAAGTTTTTTCTCGCAATAGATTGACATTCTAATCAATAATATTTTAAGATAATCAAAAATGATTTCAATATTAAAGAGTGATATTTCATTCTTTAGGAATCACCAAAAGTATTTGTATAAATTCTTTTGACCGAATTTTTCTTAAAAAATTAAAGTGCTTTTCAGATAATCTTCTTTAAGCCGATTTTAACAAAATCTTTGGAACAAATAGTACGCTGTAATCCATCTGTAAAAAATAATTGATATATGGGTAAAACCAACTAATACATCCCAAACAGTTTATAAGCTGAATATAGAAAACAAAAATACTTTCATTCTAAACTAAAAAACTATCATGAAAACAAGCATTAATTCTCCATGGAGTAAGTTTACTTATTCCCCTCAATTGCGCTGGGTAATCTTCAATACTCATTCTACTACTCACACCCCTCCAAGACTTATGGTCAAAAACTATACACTTATACTAATATTCTTTATACTATCCATCAACCTATTTGGACAGCAAGTTGATTTAGCAACAGCTACCATAGTAGCTCAAAACTGCTTTTATGAAGCAGCAGACCTACACAATGAATACAGTAAAAAAAACACAACGCTAACACTCACTGAAACGATTACAGCTCGAGTTAATGAAGAGTATACTAATTTGTATTTTATCTTTACAGCTGAAGAAGAAGAAGGATTTGTCATTGTATCTGCAGATCAAAGAGCACGACCAATTATAGCCTATTCGCTCAAAAATTCTTTTATCCAAGAGGAAGAACACCAGCCAGAGGCTTTTCGCAAATGGATGCAACACTATCGCCAAGAAATCAAGGCAGCGATCTATGAAAATGCAGCAATTGGAGAAGCACTTCAATCTGAATGGGATATGTATTTGAATGCAGAAATTCCCAAAAACGGCAATAAAGTCGATCCATTAACGACCACTACTTGGGACCAGCCTTTCCCTTATAATGCTTTTTGCCCACAAGATCCTAACACAGGACAGCGAGCAGTAGTTGGATGTGTAGCTACTGCCATGGCACAAATCATGCGCTTCCATGCCCACCCTGCACAAGGAAGTGGTTTCCATTCATACAACCATCCTACATTTGGTACTGTATCTGCCAATTTTGGTTCTGCTAGCTACAACTGGAACAGTATGCCCAATTCAATTTCTAGCTTTAATGAGGAAGTAGCCGAACTAAGTTTCCACTGTGGCGTAAGTATTGAAATGGGCTATGGTGTAGATGTAAGTGGCGTTTCTTCCCTTTCACCAGTAGCAGATGCTTTAAAGCAATATTTTAGTTACGCTAGCACTACAAGTTTTGTAGAACGCTCAAATTACAATGACGGTACATGGCTACAATTAATGAAAAATGAATTAGAAGCATCTCGCCCTATTGAGTATGCAGGTATTGGCAACGGAGGTGGCCATGCATGGGTTATGGACGGGTTTGATAACAACAACTTCTTCCACATGAATTGGGGATGGGGTGGTTATCAAGATGGCTATTTTACTTTAAATGCATTAAACCCCAATACAGGTGGAACAGGCGCTGGAAACAGTGGTTTTAATTATTATCAACAGGCGGTCATCGGTATTCAGCCTGCTAATGGAGCAGGTAGTGGTGGTGGCAATGAGCCAGATCCAACAGCCTATACCAATTTAGTTGTATATTCTAATATCACGGCTAACCCTTTCCCTATTAATTTTGCACAGGCATTTGAATTAACAGTTGACATAGCCAATCTAGGAAGCGAAGCTGTGACAGGTGATCTCTCAGCAGCAATTTTCACACAAGATGGTACATTTATTGATTTTGTTGATACAGAAAGTGGAACACTAGAAAATGGTTTTTTTTATACTATTAACTTCAGTAATGATGGACTCCCTACTTCTCCAGGCACTTATCAATTAGCTTTATTCTATCGCCCGACTAATGGCGAATGGACGCTCATTCCTCCTGGTGACTATTCAAATCCAGTAAACTTTGACATTGAAGGACCTGCAAATGATATTCAGCTTTACAGCAATATCAATGCTAATCCAAACCCAATTGTTCAGGGAGAAGCATTTTCTATTAATGTAGATTATGCCAATTTTGGTAGCTTCGATTACACAGGTGAATTCTCTATGGACTTATATACCTTAGAAGGAGAATACCTAGAAGAATTAGAAGTAATTAATGCAGACCTATGCGCCAATTGCCACTTCACAAATGGTCTGAATTTTAATTCTAATGGTATTGATGTTGAGCCAGGCACTTATTTATTAGCAACTTGGAATCGTCCTAGCGGAGGTTCATGGCAAATTGTAGGGACAGGTGATTACTCGAACCCAATACAAATTACCGTTAAAGCACCTGCTGCACAACCAGATGCTTATGAAAATAATGATATAGTGGATAATGCTTATCCATTATCACCGAGCTTCAGTGGCAACTCTGCTAGCTTGAGTACCACAGGTACAAATATGCATGATGCAGATGACAATGACTACTTTGCCATAGATCTGGCAGCTGGCTATTATTACACGATTACGCCCAGAGCGCATGATTCTTACAATAGTGGTAATGGTCAATCTTATACCAATGATGTACTTTATAGTGTATTTGCAGATGGAGAGTGGTCTGAAGTTATAGATGATCAAGTGAGCGAACCATTTATTATTAATGGTGGTCAAACGATTTATTTTGGAGCAGCATCTTATTTTGTTGGAACACTTGGAACCTATCAGCTAGATATTGATATTCAAAGAACTGCTGGCACTTCAGTTCAAGACATTGCTAGTCAGGACTTTATCCAGATCTACCCTAACCCTACGGATCGTTATTTAAATTTACAATTTGACTTAAAGCAGCCACAAGAAGTTAGTTATAAAATCCTTAATACTACCGCTCAGATCATAGATCAGGCTAGCTTAGGAAGAACAGTGTCTGTGAATAAGATGTTAGATTTGGGTACGTATCCAAATGGAATCTACTTTATACTGCTTAAGATCGATGGGAAGAGCTATCGGCAATCAATCATCTTGAATCGATAAATAATTATGATGAACCATATAAAAATTTATGGCTTTTTTTTATTGGGGCTTAGCTTATTAGCATGCAATTCAGCCAAAAAGCAGGCAAAAGCCATAACGATTGAATTTAATAAAAAGCCAACTATCATTTATAAGGCTAAACCTGAATACGCCAATAAGGTACCTGTAAGTCTTTCGGCAGATAAGCAGCAAATTGTTGCCTATCCAGCACCAAAAGATTTGTATACCAAGGGGGTTTTAGCTTTGCCTGTAGCATTAGAAAAAGGCTATTACTTAGATAAGAGAGGCGTTAACAACAATACCGCTTTTTTAAATATTTCCTATGAAGAATATGCAAAATTGGAAAAAGCTCCTTCAATGGAAGCCTTAAAATCTATGATTATCGAAACCTCTTCCATAGAAGAATGTTTTGATTGTGGAAATATCACAACAATTGAAAAATTGAATATCCTAATCAAGGGTAAAGCACTGACAAAATGTAAAAAAATAGAAAGATAATTGTTAAAAATGTATGAGGATGATTCAATCATCTTGATACATTTTTTGTTGTTTATATAATTACAAGAGGCTTCCACCTACCTATTGATAGGTAGGTCTTAGGTATATTTTAATAGCCAACTAACAAACATGATGTTTTTTGCCTAAAAACATTAGAATTGCGTTAACTTAGTGTTTTCTTTATATTAAATAATGATAAACAACATGGTGGCACCTCCCCAGAGCGGTACAGTTCTTTCGATTCTAAAAACAGGAATAATAGGGATTATTGCTGAGTATACTGACCCTTATGTTGGAGGAAAACTAGTTTCAATGGGAATACTGCCAGGAAGTGAGGTTGAAATTGTACGCAGATCTCTGTTCGGCAGTAGTATTTACGCTAGAATAGACGATTCTTTAGTAGCCCTGAGAAAAGAAGAAGCTGCCTGTATAGTGCTGAGATGAACGAAAAGCAAGAAGCCAAGCGCTACAAGGTAGCATTACTAGGTAATCCAAACACTGGAAAGTCATCCGTCTTTAATCAATTAACAGGACTAAGACAGAAAATTGGTAACTTCCCGGGTGTTACCGTTGACAAAAAGGTTGGTCACTTAAAAATCAATTCTCTCTCTATTGACCTAATTGATTTTCCAGGTACTTATAGTTTTTACCCGAATTCATTGGATGAAAGAATTGTGGTGCAAACCATGTCGAACCCAAAAGACGAGAATTACCCAGATGCCATTATCTATGTTGCGGATATCACTAAACTGCAAAAACACTTATTACTTTTCACGCAGCTAAAAGATCTTCACCTTCCAATCATTTTAGCACTTAACATGTCTGATATTGCGGAAAAAGAAGGTATCGAATTAGAAGCAAGAGATTTAGCGAAAGCACTACAAACTCCAGTTGTCAAAATAAGTGGAAGAACAGGATATGGCCTACCTAAGCTCCACTCCGCCTTAGAAAAGCTTCTAAATGATCAGCAGTATAATACAGAAAATGGGTTTTATCAGCTTTCAAAAAAGGAACAAGCCTTAGCGAAAGAAATTCAAGCTTATTTCCCAGACCTGAACCATTATCAAGCCTTATTAAGAGCCCATCATGGTAATTGGTTACCCTATTTAAACATAGAAGAAAAAAGTCAAATTCAAGCAATCACAGATAAATCTAGTTTTGATGCATTGCATTCACAGGTAGATGAAACCATGCACCGATTTGATCAGTTTGTTCCAATCGTTCAAAAGATACAAAAATCACCAAGCAAGGATAGAGCCAAGCAAACAGACCTTATTGATAGAGTACTTACTCACTGGTTGTTGGGACCAGTCATATTTATTATGCTGATGCTTTTAGTCTTCCAAGCCATTTTTGCATGGGCATCCTATCCAATGGACTTGATCGATGGGGGCTTTGCCTATTTAACAGAAGCGGTAAAAGCAGCTTTACCAGAAGGCTGGTTAACAGACCTTTTAACTGATGGCATTTTAGCAGGAATTGGAGGCGTAGTTATCTTCATTCCACAAATCGCTATTCTTTTCTTTTTAATATCTCTGCTGGAAGAAGTGGGGTATATGGCTAGAGCCGCATTCATTTTTGACCGGATCATGCAGTTTTTTGGCTTGAATGGTCGGAGTATTGTAGCTCTTGTATCAGCTGGTGCTTGCGCTATTCCAGCTATTATGAGTACTCGTACCATTAGCAATTGGAAGGAACGCCTCATTACCATAATGATATCTCCGTTGATTAGCTGCTCTGCTCGTATCCCAGTGTATGCCGTACTGATTGGTTTTGTTGTACCATCTACATTGGTATGGGGTATATTCAATATGCAAGCATTGGCATTTATGGGACTTTATCTTTTAGGTATTATTGCTGCCTTGTTAGTAGCCGTTGTTTTTAAATATATCATAAAAACAGAAGAACGTAGCTTTTTGATACTAGAGCTTCCTGAATATCGTACGCCCGTAATGCGAAATGTTTTCCTTACTGTATGGGAAAAGGTCAAAGCTTTCATACTTGAAGCAGGTAGAATTATTTTAGTTATTTCTGTTGTTCTTTGGTTTTTGGCGAGTTATGGAATGCCATCTCAGATGGCAGCAGCAAAGCAGGAGGCACTGACTGCAGCACAGGTACAACAATTAGATGAGCAAGAAAAAGACAACTTGCTCGCAGCGAAAAAAATTGAAGCTTCCTTCGCAGGTCAATTAGGTAAAGCAATAGAGCCTATCATTCAACCACTAGGTTTTGACTGGAAAATGGGTATTGCATTGATTACGTCATTTGCAGCAAGGGAAGTTTTTGTTGGAACAATGGCTACCATCTATAGTATTGGGAGTGCAGATGACGAAGGTTCTGTAAGAGCAAGAATGGCTAATGAAGTTAATCCAGTTACAGGTAAAGCTGTGTATGATTTAGCGACAGCTTTATCCTTACTGATATTTTATGTCTTTGCCATGCAATGCATGAGTACTTTGGCAGTTGTAAAAAGAGAAACCAAAAGTTGGCAATGGCCAATCGTTCAGTTCGTCTTCATGACCGTTTTGGCATACTTAGGCAGCTTTGTAACTTATCAGATTTTCTCTTGATTATATCATTTTATTTTCTTTCCAAATATTCAACAACCAACCTCTTTCCGCAAGCGGTTGGAGGTTTTGTATTTGCTCCTTTATGGCTTCTCTTTTGCGCTCATCATGGCGCAATATTTTATTCATAACCATGCAAAAGTTGGAATAACTCTTTTTGATATTCGTTGCAATTTGCCCATTTCTTCTCAAAAACTGCAGAAAAGAGGCAATAAGAGATATAAGGGCATCTCCTTCATCGGACTCATAATACGTCTTCATCATGATCATGCGTGCCCCAAGTTGATAATACATATCTGAATATTGTAACTGATTGATATGAATAAAAACTTGTGGATAATCTTTTTTGTGATAATGCAAATCTGCTAAACTATAATGCAATGCATCTTCTCGGAATTTAGGAATAATATTTTCATTTTGATCGTAAATGAATTTTTCTATCCAATCAAATTTTCCTTTAGTAAGGGCTAACTTTACTACATTCGCAAATGTAAATGGAGACAAGGCTTTTTTATCAAATAACACTTTGCTTTCTATTCCCTTTGTATATAGTTCTAATGCTTTGTCAATATATACTGCTGGATTAGTCCTTAATTTTCTTAAGCTAAAATTGATAGAGTATAGATACACATCCCTTAATTCATGTTGTTCTAGACGTCCTGTGTGAATATCCAGTAGGCTCATTATATTTTCGAAGTAAGATTCTTCCTTTGTGTAAAGTAGAGAAAATATTTGTAAGTATAAATCAATAAATGGATGAAGGTTTTGCTGATTAGTGAGATGCTCCCGTACTTTCTCCACAAAACCCAAGTCATACTCTTTAGTGAGTAGTGCTTGCCGATTAAGCATTTCGCAGCCATATTTCAACTTAAGAAAAAAGTAATAATCATCCAATGATTCCGAAACATGTTCTATAGTATTATCTCCTTTGCGAATTTGTTGGCTATGGAAGTAGTCTGCTTCAATTCGAGATAATTCTAACTTTAAATAAAAAGTATCTTCTGGTCTTAACTTTTTTTCATTTATATCTTGCTTTGTCTTTTTGTGCAAAAAGTTATAATGTTTACCAAGCTTGCGTTTAACAAACTCTTTTAAAGTATAGGCTTGCGCAAATGAATCTTTTTCTTCAAAGTATCGTATAGCTAAATAACGTTCTGCTAACTTGAGTGCATAGTTCATCAAATAGCCCAAACGCTTTTTATCGAAAGGAATTTCTGGAAATAATAGGCCAAATACATATTCTTTATTAACTTTATATAAGGAATCCTCCAGCCTAGCCTCAGAGAGATAATTCACAAGTTTCACTAAATGCTCGTTTTTATTAAAATAAGGAGATGCAACAAACTCCCTTAGTTGTTGTACTTCGATTGGATCTAATGACCTAAACAATTCAACCAATTTACTATTTTTCATTTTCCTTGATTTCGAAACTATTGTCAACTTGAAAAAATACTACCAACAAATATAAATAAATATAATTTATAAAACACAAAAACAACTGCTTTTCAAGTATTTACAAGTAAAGACATCTCGAATCCCCCTAAATGTTTTTATTTTTATTTTTCAAAAACCACTGAAAAACTTAGAAAAATGTACTTGTCAAACTTCAACTGGGGTAATATCTTTGTTATAGAATTTAAAAACGAAGATTTAGTGCAAAGGCCATTAACAAAATTTATGCTCATCCTAGGTTTATGTCTTTTTGCTTCATCTAATATGGCGCAAGAAAATATAACAATAAGACCTGGAGACATCAACAATGATGGTCACGTGAATCGCCATGATGCACTCTTTTGGGGCTTAGCCTATGATAAAGAAGGAGCTAGTAGGTTTAATCCTACATCTGATTTTTTCGATGAACAAACACTCCCTATAGAAAGCTTGTGGGAGAATAACTTTTACAACGGCCTTAATTTTTCTTATGCTGATTGCAATGGTGATGGAAAGGTAGATGACCTTGATTTTGAAGAGGGAATTCTGGATAACTTATTTGAAATAACCGAAGGAGCACTACCATGGATCCCTAATCAAGCCTCATCGCCTAACGCACCAACAATATTTATAACTACTGATGTAACAGAAGTAAGTGGTGGTAATAACATTACGTTTGATGTCTATATCAATAGCCCTCAAGATATTGAGGATTTTACTGGAGTAAGCTTTGTAATTGATTACAATCAGTTTCAGATTGTTGATAATAGTATCAAATTTGAGCCTATAGCCAATGGTTGGTTAGGAGATACTACTTCTTTGAAATATTTCTCGAGAGAATGGGATGGTTTTAATAATGACGATAAAAGAACTGAAGTCGCGATTATTAAAAGAGGCCAAGCTTCCACCACAGGACAAGGGCTAATAGGTAAACTGTCCATAGTAATGGAAGACATTGTTATTATTTCTCAAGAAGTAGAGGTAGAATTACAAAATGCTGTAATAATGGCTCAGGGAAATAACCCGATCTCAGCATATGGTAGCACACACACATTTAATCAACAAATACCAACATCAACTACTGAAATAAATAAAAACAACTTTAAAATATTTCCTAATCCAGTTAAAGACATCCTTCGGATAGAAGCAGAAGATATCAATCTTTTATTGGAAAAAGTGGAAGTTACTGCTGCTAATGGGCAGCAAGTTGATTATCAAAACTTGAAAAGCCAATCCATATCTAGTGTAGATTTAGATTGGAGTAAATACGCTTCTGGACTTTATTTTTTAAAAATTACAACAAGTGAAGGAATAGAGGTTCGCAAACTTACCTTAACAAAATAGTTTGTTTGCGGACACTCTATAATCCACCTCTTGAAAGAGAGTAACTTGACAAAGCACTATAAACACTGTGAAAATGTAATACATTATTTTATCTGCCAAAATTAATAATGTGTTCTAAACATGAGTCAATCCAAAACTCGCCGATTTAAGTATTAGACCATATCGGTCTACCATATCAGTAATGATCTGGTAGATCCTTTAGTAAACATTTTATACGTTGTGATCATTATTCCTGCCGATTCATTCTCAAGTTTTATTGGGAATGAATGTACGGCAGACAATATAAAGACTTAGGTTCTAAAGTAATGTAAGGGGAATTTCGAACTTGACCTGTTGGTCAAGTTCTTTTTTTGGAACTATTCTCTTCTATCCGTTGTATTATTACAAAACAATGGCCATGTAGCTCTTATTCTAAATATAAATCTATATCATATTCCCTACACCTTGGGGTGTTTAGCATTAATCATCATGGCTATTTCAAAAAAATACAGCCGTACCTATCATTATACGTTTTCACCGGGTACGACTAATAATGATCGTATCCATCACCATTATTGGGATTATCTCCAACAATGGGATACTATCGTCCATACTGAAAAACTAGATGGCGAGAATACCTGCCTCAATCAACATGGCGTTTTCGCTCGATCACACGCAGCTACTACCATTCATCCGTGGGCCAATTATCTAAAAGAAAAATGGCATTTCATCAAAAATGATTTAGATAACCTTGAAGTCTTTGGTGAAAACCTGTACGCTATTCATTCGATTAGATACGAAGCTTTAGAACAGCATTTTTATGTATTTGCCGTAAGGCAAAACGACCAGTGGCTGAGTTGGGAGGATGTTAAGTTTTATGCAGATCTATTAGATTTCCCTGTTGTACCTGAAATTGAAATTCCATTTTCGCCTATTGAAAAAAAATTTCAATCTTCCTTAATCAAAGAGGCTCAACAAAGATCTAAATTTCAAAGTATTGATGCAGATACCCAACAAGCATGTAATATGGAAGGTATTGTTAGCCGAAATGCAGAATCATTCCATATTAACAATTTCAGTAGTAATGTTTTCAAATATGTCCGAGCGCAGCATGTCAAAACAGATATACATTGGCGTAGAAATTGGAAACGTGCACCGCTCATCTGGGAACATGCACCAAAAAATAAGTAAAGCATGTACTGGAAATATATGGATCAATATGATCCCAAGTATATCAATGAACATTGTCCTTGGATGTCTGCTCTTAAAGACACTCCACAGGATCCAATATTCCATCAAGAAGGCGATGTGGCTACACATACCTTCATGGTATTAGAAGAACTAAAAAAAGATCTGAAATTTCAAGCATTACCACAACAGCAGCAAGAATACTTAAAAGCAGCTGCGCTGCTCCACGACATAGAAAAACGGTCAACAACGATATTAGAAGAGAATGGCCGCATAAGCTCTAGAGGTCATGCCAAAAAAGGAGCACAAAGTGTACAAACCATGCTTTATACAGCAGGAAAAACCCCTTTTCATGTACGTGAGCAAGTAGTAAACTTAGTTCGTTATCATGGCCTCCCCCTATGGATATTTGAAAAACCGAAGCCTTTAAAAGCCCTCCTTCAATGCAGTTTTCAGCTCAACACCCAATTACTCACATATTTAGCGGAAGCGGATGTAAAAGGTAGAATTTGCTCAGACCAAAACGAAATGCTGGAAAGAGTAGCGCTCTTTGAGGCCTATTGCCAAGAGCAAGAATGTTGGAGTATCTCCAAAAAATTTCCAAGTAATCTATCCAAGTTTCACTTTTTCCGTAAAGAGAATGTATATACCAACTATCTACCATTTAATGATCTAGAAGGAGAAATGGTTATTTTGTGTGGATTACCTGGAGCGGGGAAAGACGCGCACATCCAAAAGCACTATGGGGATTGGCCAATGGTATCCCTAGACCAGCTTCGCAGAAAATATAAAATTGCTCCTGGTGATAAAAAAAGAACAGGAAAGCTGGTTCAATTAGCCAAGGAAAAAGCCAAAGATTATTTGCGAAAACAAATTCCATTTGTATGGAATGCCACCAATATCAGTAGAAAGGCACGACAGCGATTGGTCGATCTATTTTCACCTTATAAGGCTAAGATTCGAATAGATTATATTGAAGTTCCTTTTAAGCTTTTGCTTTTGCAAAATAATCATCGAGAATGGGTAGTTCCTAAAAAAGTGATTGAGCAAATGCTTTATAAGCTCGAAATCCCTAGTAAAGATGAAGCACATGAAGTAGAATATTTTGTCCAAGACAACAAAGATGAATTCTCGATGTTATCGAATAACAAATAGTGATCATTGGTCCAACAATCAAATAAAGAACTTATACAAAAAGGCCAGTCTTGGTTCAAGAAACAAGGTTGGGTGCCTTTTCCTTTCCAAGAGCAAGCATGGGAAGCACATTTAACCGGCTTGAATGGTTTAGTAAATGCGCCTACCGGAAGTGGAAAAACCTATGCCTTGATCTTGCCGATTTTGCTTGAGTTTATTAGAGATAGCAAAGACTTTATTAAAGAAAATAATGGTTTGCAAGCCATTTGGATTACGCCAATTCGTGCGCTTACCAAAGATATTCAAGCAGCAGCGCAGAGAGCAGCAGATGATTTAGGCCTAAACTGGAAAGTGGGTATTCGCTCCAGTGATACCTCCTCATCTGAAAAGGCTAAACAAAAGCGCAAGGCCCCCGAGATACTCATCACCACCCCTGAAAGCTTACATTTACTATTAGCAACAAAGCAGTACCCAAGATATTTTAAACACCTAAAAACCGTCGTCATTGACGAATGGCATGAATTAATTGGTACCAAAAGAGGGGTACAAATCGAGTTGGCGCTTTCTCGGCTAAACGGCATGTTACCTGCATTAAAAACATGGGGGATATCAGCAACTATTGGCAATATGCAAGAAGCCATTGACGTATTACTAGGAGATGGTAAAAGTGCTCCATATAAAATTATTCGCTCAGGTATTACAAAAGCTATTGAAGTAGAAACCATCCTACCGGACGAAATAGAAACATTTCCTTGGGCCGGCCATTTGGGGATAACGCTTTTGGATAAGGTCATTCCAATTATACATACTAACCAAAGCACACTCATCTTCACCAATACCCGCGCACAATGCGAAATATGGTATCAAAATCTATTGGATGCAGATCCTAATTTGGCAGGCCTCATAGCCATGCACCACGGTTCTATTGACCAAAAGCTAAGAAGTTGGGTAGAAGATGCCTTGCATGAGGGTAGGCTCAAAGCTGTGGTATGTACATCAAGCCTAGATTTGGGGGTTGATTTTAGGCCAGTGGAGTGTATTGTGCAAATAGGAAGTCCAAAAGGAGTTGCTCGCTTTATTCAGCGAGCTGGGCGAAGTGGGCATGCTCCGGGGGCATTAAGCAAAATTTATTTTGTACCTACCCATTCTTTAGAATTGATGGAAGGTGCAGCACTACGCATGGCAGTTCAGCGAGGAGAACTAGAAAGTAGGATACCATATATCCGTTCTTTTGATGTTTTGATTCAGTATTTGGTCACACTGGCTGTATCAGACGGCTTTCGCCCAAAACAAATTTTCAAAGAGATAAAACAAACCTATTCTTATAATAGTATTTCAGAAGATGAATGGGCTTGGTGCTTGGATTTTATCCATTCTGGTGGAAATTCTTTGCAAGCCTATGACGAATATAAAAAAGTAATCATCGAAGACGGTGTCTATAAAGTAGACAGTCGTCGCATTGCTATGCGGCATCGTCTATCTATGGGTACGATAGTGAGCGGCGGTGACTTAAAAGTAAAATATGTCAGTGGTGGAAGATTGGGGACGATTGAAGAATGGTTTGTCGCACAGCTCCAAGTAGGAGATATTTTTTGGTTTGCAGGGCGGAGTCTAGAATTGGTACGTATTAAAGACATGACAGTTCAGGTCAAAAAAAGCAAGAAAAAAACAGGCAAAGTTCCAGCTTGGATGGGCAGTCGAATGCAATTATCTTCTCAGTTGTCCAAATTCATCAGAGAAAAGATGGATGAAATTTGCTCAGGCAAAATTCAAGATATAGAATTAGATACTTTACAAGCACTCATTGACATTCAAGAACGACGTTCTGCTATTCCAAGTAAGCAGGAATTCCTCATCGAATATTTCAAAAGTAGAGAAGGTTATCACCTTTTATTTTATCCGTTTGAAGGGCGCTATGTACATGAAGGTATGGGGGCTTTAATTGCTTATCGATTAGCCCAATTGCAGCCGATTAGTTTTTCTATCGGTATGAATGATTATGGTTTTGAATTACTATCTGATCAAGAAATTCATCTTGATGAAGAGATTCTTCATGGTCTATTTACTACCAAAAATTTGAATCAAGATATACAAGCCAGCATTAATTCGGCAGAAATGGCCAAGCGGAAATTCCGAGATATTGCCAGCATTGCTGGTTTGATATTTAGGGGATTTCCGGGGAAACAGAAAAAAGATCGTCATTTGCAATCCTCTTCTCAACTATTCTTCCAAGTATTTAACGATTATGAGCCAAATAATTTGTTATTATTACAAGCCTATGATGAGGTGAATAATTTTCAATTGGAAGAAGCTAGGTTAAGAGCTTGCCTGCGAAGGATTCAATCTCAAACAATACTATTTAAAAAAATAAATAAAGCAAGTCCCTTTTCCTTCCCGATTATTACGGATCGCTTACGCCAAAAACTCAGTTCTGAAAAATTGGAAGATCGTATTAAAAAAATGAAATTACAGCTGATTAGTTAATAACATGAAATCTACCTTATTCACCTTTTTGAATCAAAGTTTTCATCTTCATCCATTGAAAGCACTTTTCTGGGAAGAAAAATCAACGCTTTTATTATCTGATTTGCACTTAGGGAAAGTGGCACACTTCCGGAAGGAAGGAATTCCTGTTCCGGCCACAGCAGGAGATGAAAACTGGGATAAGTTACTCTATTTAATTATCAATTTTAAGCCAAGGCGGGTCCTATTCTTAGGAGATTTATTTCACAGCACTTACAATATAGCTTGGGAGAGTTTGGGTGACCTAATAAAACAATTCAACACGATCCGTTTTGAATTGGTAGTAGGTAATCATGATATTTTATCCAGAGATCAATATGAACGTTTTGGGCTAGGATTGCATGATTTTTTGAAAGAGCCCCCTTTCCTATTTTCTCATGAACCTTGCGAGGATAAGGTGCTATATAATATTGCGGGACATATTCACCCATGTGTATGGTTAAGTGGCTCAGGCAAGCAGCGCCTGAAACTAGCATGTTTCTTTTTTGGTAAAAAGCAAGGGATTTTACCAGCATTTGGAAGCTTTACAGGTATGGCTACTATAGGAGTGGAAGAAGATGATCAGGTATTTGTGGTAGCGGAAGATACTGTTTTGCGCGTATAATCTATTAGGTGCAGTATAAACTGCACCTAATAGAGAGTGATAAAAAGCTTTCTGTCATATCGTATTTAGCGTTTATTAATTGGCTCTATCTGCTACTAATTTGTTGATATTTAGTTCAGAAAACACTACTCCATTAGCTTTTGCTAAGACCATAAGTTTTGGCCTTATTTAAAAAAATGGCTGAGTAGTTTGCCCGAGCCCGTGCCTGCAGCTAGGCTGGAATTTATTATACAAGCAATTTTGTCTAGCCGCTTAAGCAGGTAGGCTAGAAAATTGGTATAATAAATTCTTTCAGTCAGCTCTAAATTCATGCGTAACTTACCTATCGTCAGTTACTTACGATTTTTGAGCTGACGAATTTATTATACAAGCAATTTTGTCTAGCCGCTTAAAAGAACAAATTCCAAATACCTTTTTAATTACCTCCCAGAATTAAAGGTAAACCCTGACTACCATCACCTCCAACTACAATTACTTTAGAGTTAGGAGAATTCGCTAATTGAAGCGTAGCTTCAATACCTTTATCCTGAAGAATTTTTTCTGTCAAACTAGCATTCAAAATCTTGTTAGCATCAGCTTTAGCTTGTGCTTCGATCGTTTTACGCTCCGCTTCTTTTCGCTCTTGATCCAAGATATACTCATATTTTAGCGCCAGCTGCTCTGCTTCGATTTTATCCTCAATTGCTTTTTGTACCTTTTCAGGTAAAGCAATGTCCCGGATTAACGAGGCGCGCAATTCTACATAGTTATCATCTAGCACTGCTTCCAAGTCTTTTTGGATTAATTGCTGTACCTCATCACGACGAGTCGAGTACAACTCCTCCGGTGTGAATCTACCAATAATCTTACGAACCGAAGATCGTGTTTCAGCTCTCACTAAGGTATTTAGGTATTCTTTACCGAATTTTTCGTGAAGGTCTCCAATTTTATTATAACTAGGGTTTACACGAACGGTAACATCTACTTTAATATTCAAACCATTACTAGATAGTACCTCCATTTCTTCTTCCAATTGCTTTTCACGTACTTCATAACGGTACATTTCGTTCCAAGGAGCAATAACATGGAATCCAGGATTATAAATATTTTCTTTATCCAATCCACCACCAAATCGCTGGAACAAAACGCCTCTTTCACCGGCATCAATTGTTAAAAAGATAGCATTGGAGAAAGATACAATAACAATAAGAAGAATAAATGCGATTACGCCAGTTGTAATTAACCGACCTTGTACTGGGGCTTGATTTCGTTGATTAGTCATCTAACTTATTTTATTTTGTAGTTTTATTTAAATAACAAATGCTTCGACAACATAGTTGTGTAAAGTCAAATTTGATCATTTTCCGATTTAAGCTCTAAAATAATTAAAGTCTCAGGAAAATACTAGATTTATCGACCATCGTCAAAGATTTGTCAGTCCAAAGAGGCAAGAGAACTCAAGATTGTATTTTTTGTTTTACCTTTAAATCTCAATCATTAAGAATTCTTAAAACTGTAATACACAAATGAAAAAGGTATTATTTTTCTTTCTTGCGGCCGGACTAATTATTGCTTGTGGGCAAACAGAAACTACCTCAAATACAGGCTCTACTATTGCAAAAGCAAAAAAGACAGCTAGCAAAACTCCACCAAAGATTGATGGCAAAAAAATCTACAAGCAATATTGTATTACCTGCCACGGATTGTATGGTGATATGGGTGCTAGTGGTGCTGCAAACCTAACAGAAAGTAAGCTTTCGCTAGATGAACGCATCCAAGTAATTACTAATGGTCGCAATACCATGGCTGCATTTAAAAGTTTATTAAATGAGGATAAAATTAAAGCTGTTGCTAAATATACTCAGGAGTTGAAAAAGGATTAGTCTGTAAGGATGATTTGTTTATTATCATCCTTATGACAAATCGAGGATTAATCAATTACGGCTGTCAATTCTAATAAAAATGAAAAAGTCGACCTATCAAATAATTGGATTAATGTCTGGTAGTTCACTAGATGGGATTGACTTAGCGCATTGCTCTTTTGAATTACAAGGTAATCAATTGCACTGGAAATTAAACGCTGCCTCTACACTTCCTTTTTCAGAGGAATGGGCAAATAAGCTAAAAAACTTACCTCAATCTGATGGTAAAACATTGTTGGCCGCCCATACAGCTTTCGGTAGATATTTAGGAAAGCGGGTGAAGGACTTTTTGCAAAAGCAGCAATTGAACTGTGATATTGTTGCTTCTCATGGACATACCATTTTTCATTATCCTGAAGAACAATTTACCTTCCAATTAGGTGATGGAGCGGTCATTGCAGCCACCACAGGCATTCCAACCATTGATCGATTTAGAGCGATGGATATGGCGTTTGGTGGCCAAGGGGCACCAGTTGCTCCCATTGTTGATCAATATCTTTTTAAAGGGTACGATTATTATCTCAACATTGGAGGTATAGCGAATATTAGTGCGCCTATTCGTGATCATCGAATAGTAGCCTTTGATATTGGAGGTGCCAATCAGGTTCTAGATGCGCTTGCGCAAATAGAGGGATATGCTTATGATGATGAAGGGAAAATGGCAGCATCAGGAGTGCCCATCTCAATGCTTTATGATCAGATTAATGCCTTGCCCTATTTTAGCGAAAGCTATCCCAAGTCATTGGGCAATGATTGGGTATTGGATCAGCAGACGAGCGTTTACCTTCAACATATGGGCAAAACAGCAGATAAATTATCTACTGCTTGCAAACAACTGGCCTTTCAAACGGCAAAAGCTATCTTACAAATTCAAAATCGGGAAAAGCAGCAAAAAGCTGCTTATAAAATGTTAGTTACTGGTGGTGGTGCTTGGAATACATTTTTGATTCAACAGATACAAGATGCCTGCAAAGACGTATGCAATTTGACTATTCATATTCCCTCTGATGAGATTATAGGGTTTAAAGAAGCTATCTTAATGGCTTTGATGGGATACCTTAGAATGACCAAGCAGGACAACTGTTTAGCTTCAGCTACAGGAGCCACTCAGGATAGCGTAAGTGGAAGTTTACATCACATCAATTAATCATATAAACATTGGATAAATCAAAACAAATATTAGTAAGTGGAGGTACAGGCTTTGTTGGATCTTATCTATTACGCATGCTCCTCGCTCAAGGGTACACCAACATCCGTGCTATTCATCGAAAAACAAGTAGAATGGATCTCGTAAGCACTATCTACGATCAAATTGAGTGGGTAGAAGGGGATATACTTGATGTTTTGTTCATGAAAGATGCCATACAAGATGTAGAGCAAGTATATCATTGTGCGGCAATGATAAGTTTTGATCCAAGAAGATTTGAGGATATGCGTCAAGTCAATGTGGAAGGTACTGCCAATATGGTAAATGCGGCCTTACAAGCTGAAGTGAAAAAATTTATCCATGTTAGTTCTATAGCAGCTATTGGTAGACCCAAAAATGGAATGCTCATTGATGAGAATACAAAATGGCAAAGAAGCAAAAATAACTCTCAATATGCTATTAGCAAATACCAAGGAGAACAAGAGGTATGGCGAGGGTATGCCGAAGGCTTAAATATGGCGATAGTCAACCCTTCTGTCATTTTAGGAGCAGGTTTTTGGGATGATGGACCTCTGAGGTTTTTCAAATTAGCATGGAAAGAGTTCCCTTTTTATTCTCTAGGGCAAACTGGAATTGTAGATGTGAGAGATGTGAGCCGATTCATGATCCAACTTATGGAAAGTGATATTAGTGGAGAACGCTACATTCTGAATGGTAGCCCAATAAGTTTTAAAAATTTAATGTTTCGCATTTCCGCCCTTTTGGGCAAAAAGCCACCTCGATACCAAGTCAATACCATTTTGCAAGAAATGGCATGGCGAATAGAATGGCTTAAAAGCAGATTATTTGGCGGAAGTCCATTTATTACGAAAGAAACGGCTCGTTTATCAGGTCAATATTTTGAATATGCCAATCACAAATCAAAGGAAATTTTTGGCTTTGAATATACTCCGATTGATCAAACGCTAAAAGAGAGCGCTGCCCTATTTAAAAAAGCTGTAGAAGAGAAGCCTATCCCAGCAAAGGTGCTCTCTGTATGATTTTCCTTCAGCCACTCCATAAAAAAAGCACCGCTAAAAGCGGTGCCATGGACTGCCAACCAGAATAATCTAGTTTGTACTTATTCCTAAGCTATACCTTTGATCAGATACATGACCTAAGACAAGTGATAAGCCCAAATAATTGCGTAGTTTGCTCCATGTGTGTATCTAAAAAGTGCATTTATTCTTTTATGATTTTAAAGCTTTTACGGCCCATTGCTTCACCTTTTAAGACTAGCAAATACATGCCATTTGTAAATTGGCTTAGGTTTAAAGCATGGGACAGCTGCGGTTTATCAAAAAATTGCATATCTAAAAGTTTACCACTTAGGTCTGTCAACCAATAAGCTTCAAAACCACTATTATCTAGAACAATTTGTAACTCCTCCCGAACGGGATTAGGATAAACTCCAATTGTTTGCTCTGCTATCTGAAGACTTGCCACTTCAGGTAGGTCCTCACAGCTAAACTCACAGATAAAGTGTTTTTCTGTATACTGGCCAGCTAGATACCAAGGCCCATCTGTCCATGCACCCAGATAAGCAAAATCTGCTTGACCATTAATGGCAGGGGATTGGCTCCAATTTTCATATTCTACCTGCACACCATTTGACCATAAAAAGGAGCCATCGCCTCCTATATCTGTTAAACCGATATAAGCAGTGGAAATGCCATAACTTTTTATTGCTTTGCTCAGAAATTCATTCTCTAAGGCGTCATCCACAATAGTTAGATAGCCCCCTTGATCATCACAAGTTTGAAGGGCATGCATCCATTTTGATTTATTTTCGGATAATTGGTAATGATGATTATTAAAATCACCCAATGAATCAAAGCCTTCAATTATTTCTTCTGGACAATCTTGGAATGGTTCTACTGTAATTTCGAAGCTACATTGTGCTACATCTCCACAGGAGTTACTTACTTCATAGGTAATGATATAACTGCCTGGGCTTAGTTGACTTCCACTGAGAGGTCCATCAACTTGTGAGATGATTAATTCATTGCTGGATGGAGGATTAGATTCAGTACAATTGAGTTGACAAAGGTAATTTTTAGTGGTCCAGAAAGATCCCCTATACCATTTCCCTTCACTCCAACTTCCCATATAAGCAAAGTCAGTTTGTCCATTGGCATTTGGTGGATTTCCACTCCAATTTTCATAAGTGGCATGGCTTCCATCCGTCCATTGATATTGCCCATCTGAAGACTCATCACTTAGGCCGATATAAGCAGTCGAGATACCGCTAATGCTCATAGCATCTTGTATGAATTCATTTTCTAATTCATCTTTTAGTTGTACCAATTGTCCTCCTATAGCGTTACATCCATCTTTGGCCTTACCCCACTGTTCTTTATTATTCGAGATATAATATTCTTTGCTATTCAGATCACCTATATATTCAAAACCTTCTATCTCATCCCCTGTACAGACTGGATCGCTCGAGGTACTGCAGCTACTGGTAGCCATTGGGGCATTCCAAATTGCCTGTACCCAACCAAATTCATTTGCCGTAAGGCTCATATTTGCTAAACATTCAATAGAAATGGGATCATCTGGTTCGGTATCGCTTGGATCATCACTGCAGTCATTCCCCCCCACTCTTTTTTCAATGGAATTGGAATAAGTGGTTAAAGTACAGCCTTCCAGTCGAGTACCTCTTCTGAACCAGCAACTTTCCTCAATAAATTCAGGATCATATGTTGCCTCTGCAGCTCCTTGAATTACTTCCCAATTGCCTATATGAGCATCAAAACTGCGCTCCCATTGATAGACCACCTCAATAGGTTCTGCTAGCGGCATATCTAGGCTGGAAATTATCCCGGGATCAAAAGCCTCACACATCGCTTCGAAGCCTTCAATTTCACCACCATTTGCAAGTTGATCACAGCCACCATCAAGTAATTCCAATTGGCCTTGCTTATTGTAACGAACGCCATCGGCCACTAGAGGAATCAATATAGGCATGGCTGTCAAGTTTATTTGTAATTGATTTTGGATAGTGAGATCAAGTTCTACTGTGGTTTGTGCATTAATATTACCATCAGCAGTATTGTCCCATCCTAGGTATTTAAACTGACCATTCGTCTGTACGTGCATATTATTAGTAGGAAGGGTGATTGTTTTTTGAAGATAATCTGTAGGATAGTTATTGATATTATTAATATCAGTAGGTCGCCAGGCCACCAGATGTGTTGGTTGACCATTCTTATTCCCTAGCAGGTAAGCTACCATACCATTTACTGGATCATAATCTTCATGCAAAGCTTTCAAAAAAACTTTATTTCCAAGCTGGTCTTGAAATTTGCTCAAAGCAAAAAAGCCTTTTTTTATTGGATCATTGTTCCGTCCAATTAGACCTGTACTATTAAATAGTGTAACTCCAGGTTGATCAAAGAGCTCATAGATAAATGCTTTATTGACCTGATAACGGCTCATCAATAAACTTGCACGGATAGTGTATATAGATTGGGCCACCTCTCCTACTCCTGGGAAGTCATTACCTAAGTCTTTTGAATTCCAGCCAAATTCTGTCACATTCATCATAGCATGCGGCATATTATGGCGCCTCCATTCTTCTAAATTTTTAATCCGCAAGAATTCTCCTTGTGCTGCTTCTGGAGTTTCTGTAATTCGGTCACCCGTAATATGAAAAGCATAAGGGTGAATACTAATGTAAGAGTAGTACGGACGCACATCTGTTGGGATCATATATTCGATATAATCATTTATACCAGAGTTTGGGTCATCTGCTTGGAAAGCAGCTGTAGATAATTTCATTCTCCATTGCTGAGGGTCGTCGCTTTCGTAGTAATCTCTCATTGCATCAATAATACCCCTTTGAATAGCGTGAAATGCGGGAATGCCAGGGTCACCCCAAGGTTCATTACCAACTTCTAAGACATTAACAATGCAGGCTCTGTCCTCTTCTTTTGGGCAAAAAGTAATCACAAATGCTTCGGCATATTTTCTGGCGTTTTCACGGATAGACTCTACGTCTCCTCCCCATTCCTGAGCGTTGTACCATTTATGTGGCCATCCTCGCCATTCATATTCGGTACTAGGGCAGTTACCGTTTTTGTAATATGGGGTAATTGCTTCCAAGGAAGCATAAAGGGTATCAAAATTTGATTTCCATTTTCCACAGTAGCGGCTTTTATAATAGGCAAAACTACTTTCACCAGAACCCTCCACAGGCAAGTCACAGCTATCATCTGGATAGCAGCTCCAATCATCACAGTCTGTTGTACAAGCAACAACCTCATAATTAGAAGGATTAGCTTGGTAACGATAATCAATTTCCATTAAATGGAAGCTACGAGCATTTCGCACTATATTTTTGGCCGGATTAGGGCTAGAATGGCCATCCCAATTCGTTCCTCCACAAAAGCCCATCATATCATAAAAAGAGGCCGGATTAGGTCTCGTATTATCTGTTGTAAAATAAGCTGATCCGACAGTTGTGTGTGAGCCGACCCAGGACTGGCTGCGTAAATTTGTAAGGATAAGAATCATCAATAAAATATTGATGGTAATTTTGATCTTTCTCATGTCAAGTACTTATCAGTTTAAAGAATAAACTTGCTCTATTCTAGACATAAGCTGACCATTCTTCTATAAGGCAATAGCCAAATAGGAAGTACGGACAAGACCTACTGAATGTAGGTACATTCAGATCAAAACTATTTTATAAGGAATATAATGTTGAAATCCGAGACAAAATTACACGTCTGCAAGGGTGTAACCATCTCTTTGAATGGATGTACATCAACAAAGTGATCCTTAAGTGTTTTTATCTGCACTTCTATGCCCAGAAAATGCTACCCATTGGGGAACAAGAAACTAAATACTATTCAATGGAAAGTTAAATGGAGTTGAAATACTATTTAATAAAATAGACAATAGCGTATAAGTAATAATACAAAAAGCTGATACAATAATTTATTTAAGAGCGCTTGCCGATGGCTAGCGTTCATTGTACAAGTAATTTTGTTTAGGCACTTATAACTGTAGGTCTTTAGTTTTTATTGCATACAAGAACAACTTATTTAACTTTTCTTAATTTATTATATCAATTAGAAAATTCAGATTAAAGAAGTCATTTACAATATAACAGGATTTTTGGAGGGATGAAAATTTTTACGTTAAATAGTTAAAAAAGCACCTTAAGTTCAAAATATACCCATTTCATATATTTTATTATACAATAAGTCGGTAAAGAGATAAGTAGTTTGCCCGAAACTGTGCCTGTCGGCAGGCTGGAATTGGCACAATAACATTTTAGGCAGAAGCTGGGAGCTAGCTCAGAATTCATGCACCACTTTATCATCATCAGTTTCTTTCAATTTTTGAACTAACATTTTTTGTGCTGGTAATTTTGGCTAGCCGCTTATCTATTCATTAATCTATCAGGTGGAGATAGGAATAGTCCCATTTGGAAAAACCATGTATTACTAGTATTTGCTCCAAAAGAGGCTGTAGGGTCATATTGATTATGAAAGTCTGTGGTGAAAGAAGTTTGATAACCTGCCTTAGCGTGCATCCATAACCAAGGAGCAATTTTCTGTTCTAGAGTTATACTTGATCGCAGTCCAGAGTGTTTTAGATAATAATTTTCAGATTCATTAGAAAATGCATTATAAAAATCGGCATTATAAAAAGACCTATGATATTCTACTCCACTTAGTAGGATTGTTTTTTTACTAACATTGTATCTAGCAAATACCTGAAGAGGTAAAATCGCTTCTATACCCCACTTATCATTAAAGGTTTGATTATATAATAAAAATGGTATCAAACGAGTACGAAACTTACTAAAACTATAACTAAGTCCTAAGCCCCATTCTTTTTTATCACTCTCTTTAAAACCTACACCACCAATCACACTATAAATACCATAACGATCATTGATAGTCATACCTTGATCATAGTCTCCATTGTAGGTTGCTCTCAAACGAATTAAGCTATAAATTCGTTCATTAAAAGACTTGGTTGCATATAGGGAATATCTATTCGACCTTAAGGCTTTATCATCAAGGCTATTAAAAGTTGCTGAGTGAAAGCCAGCTGTCTCACCAAAGTGATAAGTTTCAGAATTGTACTCATAACCGAACAATACCTTAAAATCTTTTTTGATAATTAAAGGTATTTTAATCTTTGCTCTATAACTTTCTACAAACTCCACCTGACCACTAGTCGCTGCATCTACACTACCAATTGGTACTTGCAAAGAGAATGGACTTGTAAAACCAGAGGTGAATTCTGCTCCTCTACTACGAGAAGTATTCATAACACCTGGGCTGCAGAAAACAGATTTAGAAGGAAGCACCTTACTTTCCAAGGGTAGCAAATTCACCTGAGCCTGAACGAATGAGCAATAGGAAAAAAAAGCAAAGAAAATGCTTATTTTCAAGTGTTTCATTTTGTCCTGTTTTAGAAGGAAAAAATATTCCTTCTAGTTTAGATTAATTTCATCCAACTTACGTTGCGCTTATATGGTACATTTTGGACGTAAATTAGAATTATAGTCACAATTCTTTTACACTAAATCAATCCAAATAACGGATATCTGGTCAAGATATTGCCTTTAAGTAATATTTGATGTACAGATACGGACAAAGTGAATTTTAAACTTTAACCGTAATCCTTAGGGCTTTCAAGCCTTGCACTCCTTGTAGTTTACCAAGAGTTAAATCTTCAATATCCTCTGTAATAAAATCTTCGTGTAATAGGTAGTCGATATATTCCAGATATTCTTGCCTATCTTTCTCTTGTAGATACACAATTGCCACCTTCCCTGCAATGGTAAGTCGATCACTTGTCCCTTCGATTACAGCTTTATCGATACGCTTTTTCAAAATCTCATAACGCACGTTATAAGCACCATCTACATCAAACTGCTTTTCATCCATTCTAAAACGAATAGATAGAGGTGTTGTATACGCAAAAATCAGTTGAGCCGTTGTAAGGGGGACAGGTAATTTTTTGCCTACTAGCTCTACTTTTCTTGTAATTTCGCACATATTGATCAATTGCCACAGTCGTAGATTCCGAAGGTACATTGGACGGAAGGTATGCTTATTAAGTAGAGCTTGACCGATATAGATATCATACTCTATACCATCTGTTTTATATTTTTCGAAGTAGTGTGGTAAAAATTTTTGTGCCTTTTTATTCTCTTGCTCCAGAAAATTGCCAATCACCCTATTCAGGCTGCTCACGCTTTCTTCATAAGCTTTCCGTTTTTGATATACAATACCTAGATCTTTATCCAAGTAGTTGAAATAAGTCGAGATATTACTGGCAAAGGATGGAAAACGTTGACGGATTTGAATCAAAATAGGATGAACTTCATTCTGAATTAAATCTACTATTCTAGATTCATCATTGGAATTAAATTCAAGTTCTAGATTTGTTCTATTGCGATGTACTATCGTAGTGTACTGATTAAGTAAAGGAAATAAAATTTCTTTATTTGTATCTCCCAAAACTTTTTCTAATCTTTTGAGATTATCCACCAAATCCGCTTGAATAGCCTGATTCCTTTTACTAGAAGAGCTCACAATATCTGCCTGACCATACAATGGGTACACATTTTTAAAGATGATAGGATCCACTACTGCATTTTCAGGGTTATGCTCTCTTTTTTCTAATAAATTATAAGAAGTTTCGATAAACTTCCACTCAATGCTTGGATGGATAGCAGTATATTGTTCTCTAATTATGGCTTCTATACGATTATCAATTTCTTCTCTACTACGTTCAATAGCAATAGAAAACAAGCCAGAAATCTCCTTAAACTTAAGTTCAACAAAGCTGTTCATTGCATAAGGACGAGAGGATGCTATTTCTAATAATCCAATTACTTTTTGATCTTTATTAAACAAAGGTGCTACAATAATACTTCTAATCCCTTTACGAAGTAAGCCTTTTTCAATAGGGGTTTTATTCCGAAGCTCATCGATATCCTCGATAAGTAATACCTCCTCATATTTACATGCCTTTTCATAGATCGAATTGGTATTTTCGTCTGCAAGGAGGATGGCTTGTTCATCTGCTAAAAAATCAAAGCGTATTTTATATTTGTGAGCAATCATTCGATCACGAGGATAATCAATAGCAGTAATCCCTAGTTGAAGGCCTTCCATACCAAAATAAGTCCCGACTAATGATTCTAAAGTTTTTACTTTTTCAGGCTTTGTGACGGCATCGCCTTCTAATAAAGTAAATTTTATTCTAGAAAGGGCTTCCTCTTCCGTTATGTCTACCAAAGTACCTGTATAGAAGCCACAGAACTCAAAGTTTTCAGGTGGCAGATACTCCAACCACAAGTCAATATCATAAATATTGCTAAGCATCTCATGAATCTGGTCTTGAGTAATCTTTTTTAATGGCTTTAATGGAATCACTTTCACCATATCCAATCCCATCTGGGTCTTGTAAAACTTGCTTAGATCGCCCTCTCCATGCATTATAGAAATGATGATAGGCATATCTATATTTAAATTCTGACCATAAAAACGATTCAAGATTAGTGAGCAAGCACCGATGATTGCACCTGTTTCTAGACGTTTTGTGTTTTCGTTAATAATATACTTTACTCGCTGATTATTTCTTAAGTGATGAAGCATTGGTGTTTCATAAATCGGCTCCACAGAAAATGGGATAGAGATTTTTGCCAAGCGATTTTTTTTAGCATGTGGAGGGAATAAAGCAAGCATAATGAGTTCCATCAATTCTTTATTCTTTTCAAATATATCTCCACCTTTTGGATCAAAAGAGGTCAGAAGTTCTGGTACATTTTCAATACGTTCTAGGATGGAATTGGCTAGAAACTTTTCACCAAAGTTTTCACTATTTGCTAATGTTCTCATGACCTCGATTACAGGCAACAAACTGAAGGTTTGTTTATAAGGGAGAGAGATCATACCAAACTTTTTCATTAAATCCGTATGCTTAAAATTCTTAGTTTCAGATACTTTTTCCTTGGTCGTAAGTTTCATGCCTGGTATGTTTATTTTACCTAACAATTTATCCTTTCAAAAAGATGAATAGTACTTAAGTAGTTTGCCCGAAACTGTACCTGTCGGCAGGCTGGAATTGGTACAATGAAATTCCAGCCACAGGCTAACAGGTTTTAACGACCCTTTAAACATCATGCGTAATTCTGAATTCGTCAGTTACTTATAATTTTCGAAGGGACCATTTTATTATACAAGCAATTTTGACTAGCCGCTTATATAGATGGCAATAAACATTAAAAATTAAAGCGCGATTGGATGATCAATCGATTGCCTTCATCCGAATATTGTAAAGAACCAGTAATACATATAAAGTCCAGTGTACTCACCCACAATCCACTGCCGAAAGAATGATGCCAAAGCCCGGATTCTTCCTCTTCTAACCATACTCTACCATAATCAAAGCTCCCAAATATGCCAAAAGAGATTGGAGCGATATAAGTTTTTGCGTTATTGAATAGACGCAGTCGTAAATCGGTAGATTGATAGAAGGAAGCATCGCCAGCGAAACGTTCTTGTCGAAATCCACGCAAACTATTTTGCCCTCCAATAATAGCTGCTTGATAAAACTCAAATTCACCAAAGTTGTGCTGCCCTCCTACTTCAGAGGCAAAAACCAAACTTCCGTTTGGCACCAGCTTTTGGTATAAAGCAATGGAAGAAGCGATATAAGAGTAATGACGCTCCTCCTCTATCAAATTGGTTCTCCATCCTACTTTGAGTGCAAATTTAAAACCCTTGGTAGGTGCCGCAGGCGAATCGTAATTTTCATAAAAATACATCGCATCTGCACCAGCAAAGTATTGATCATCAAAGTTCTCTTCCCTAATTGATGAAAAATCCGAAACGATAAAACGGTTGGCGGTTCGCTCTATTTTATGTCTTTCATAAGCTCCAGAAAAGCGAAAATACCCCCCGTTCCTGAAAGTATATCTTAGGGCTGGATATGCAAAGAAGACCGATTTACGAACCCTATGGAAAGAAAGATCATCTAAATCTCGATTGATCGATTCATTCCCTAAACCAAAGAAGTTATCTACGTACTGAGGACTTCGCCACTCTATATCGAACAGTAAATCCCACTTACCAAATACATTAACAAATTCAGGTTGGTAATAAAAGTCAACGGCTTGAGTAGCAAATGCATAATTGCCACCAATTCTATGCTTTTGCGCATAAGGCTTTTTCTTGAACCCAAAGCGGTAGATATCAATAAAAGCACCTAAGTAGTTACCATCGTCTGGGTTAAAGCCCAAAACTGGAAGAATCATGGCATAATTAACATCCTTATCTTTAAAATCGTATTCATTCAATATATAACGATCAGAACGATGATCTTTTATCTCATTATCATCTTTTACTTTATTGCCTTCTATAGTGTCATAAATTTTTGTTTTTTTGCTCCAGCCTTTCACAGATGAATCGTCATCAAATACATCCTTATCACGCCCTCCAATTGCACGTACTAGAATTCCAGAATTGGCTTCTCCATCTATTTCAAACTCATCATCTCCATCTAAGCCATAAAGTTGGACTTCTTTTGTTTCGCTATGCCGAAATGTACGTTCGTACATTTTGTCCTTTTTCTTTCCTTTTTTCAAAATATACAATCGTACCGTCGTTTGTCCCTCTCCTCTTTCCACTTCAAATCGATCATTTTTATTCGTACCAACTATGACTACCTTTTTAGCTAGTACTTCATAATAATCTCTTGCAATTTTCATTAAATTATTTCGCCTTCCCTTCATTTTTCTCATAATCTCCTCGCCATTCGCTTCGTACACCACTTTTGGCCATTGAGCTAATGCTGATTCGATTGCTTCATCAGTTAAATTTTTCTGGATATGCTCCACTTCCTTTTCCCATTCTTCCCAAGTCAGTTGGTTTAAAAATGCTTGGTCAAAGAAACGGGCATAATTGTTATACCATTTTATATTCGGTATCTCTTCGCCATAAGATTGAAACTGTCTAGCTAAAGGAACCGTTTTATTTATAATTTGCATCAGCACACCATCAAACTTTGAGAAAGGTTGATCTCTATCTCTAGGAATTGGCCGGTAATAGGTTCCTCCGCCTTCATCATCAAAAGACGCCCAACGCCACTGATCGCTATGGCGATCCCAATCACCAATAGTCATATCAAATAAACGAGACCGAATCAAAAAGGCTTGGTCAACCCGGTGTTTATGATTCCTTTGTAATTTTTGAACAAGATCTGGAGTACTTATAATTTCCTCAGAATAGCCAAAGCTTTTCACATCAGTGCGATCATCAGCTGGTCGCTCTTCAAATAAGTACAACCCACCTCCAAATAAATCATTGTAGGTGCCCAAAGCAGGTTGCTTAGGTACGTAGTAGAGTTTTGGATTAGTATGATAAATTCCAGCGGCATCTGCCAAAGCAGGTACTACAAAAGCGGCATACGGATGCGAAAAAGTAAATACATCACGCATTAGATCAACGACGAAAGTGCCACGCAGCACTCCTCCCATGATACGGCCCGCGTCCTTTTGCATAGAGCGCAGCACATACTGCCTACCGTCCTTTGCCTCTAGGCGAAGACTATTCGTTTGATTACCTCCTCCTTTACGAATGGGCGTCAGACCACCCTTGATTTCACTCAAATCTAGGGTAGGCACCTTAAACCCTAAAGAATAAACATCTCTATACAATTCTCCCCATAAGAATCGATGCATTCCTCCTTTTTCCGTTACCTCTTCGGAGTAGAGTGACACTTGGATAGAATCTAAATTCTGCTCATATTCAGGGAAGGAAGTAGGAATATCTCTTTCTAAAGCATCCAAAATTTTCTTTCTAAAAACCAGCTCTGCTTGGGCTGCATCCTTTTCTGTTTTATAATAACTGATCCATGCTGAACCATCCTTGTAAAAATTAATCTTTGCAAAACCATAACTCCCATGAGAAAACAACACATTACCACTTGCCTTTGCAGCTGCTTCTTTAGAACCAGCCCCACTTACGACAAAAGGATGCCCACCAGCTTCAATATACTGTAAGTTGTGGTCATGCCCTGAAGCAAAAATGATGTTGTCCATTCCTTTGGTCAAATTCAAAATCTCTTGTTTTAAGTCCGCCAAAAGGGGATAGTTAACATCTTGACGGATGCCAATATTAGCACGAATTTGCTGTAAAACAGTACCTATGCCTGGTAATGGAATATATAGCTTCTCATTAACAGCAGTAAAAGGAAAAATATGATCTTTCCAAGAATAATGCCCGCCATGAGAGCCATTCGAATACAATGGATGGTGCAATGCTAAAACCACTGTCTTATCTCTATTTTTCTTTAGTGCCGAATCGAGTAAACCAATAAAAGTATCTTTGTTTTTAGCGTCACAGCCATCATTGATGCCTGGTTGTTCGTCCCAGTTGACAATCCACCATTGTGTATCTATGAAAATGTAAGTAAGGTTATCTGTTACCTTCACTACCTCGGGGCCCGAACAGCCATTTTTAGGTAAGAATACCTTCTTTTTATCTAAATAATCTTCAATATACTCCTCTTGTCGATTTACAGCTTTATAACCATCGGCCACCCAATCATGATTGCCAGGAATGAAGTAAGAGTCGCCTTTATAATTTTTTAAAATCTCGAGCTGTCGATCTAAGTTATATTTGGCGTCAGTATATCTTTTATCATCCTCAGGAGGAAGTCCATCTGGATAGATATTATCTCCTAAGAAAATAGTAGTGCTATTTTCCCCTGCTGTTTTTAAAGCATCGCCTAAGAGCCTAATGGCTGGTGCGGGTCTATCTTTAGGTGATTTACCTGCATCCCCGATAAGGTATAATGTGTGTTCGATCAGTGCTGGATCAGGGAATTGATCTTGCTCCCATTCCTTTACATCTCGCTTATATTGGGATTGGAAAGTTGCACAACTCTGAAGAATGGTGAATAAAAAAATGATCAATAATAAGTAGTATGTCTTCAATTGCATAGTAGGTGAATTAGTGAATGCTTCTAAGTAGTTAGTATAAAAAATTGGTACAGTAATGTTGTCTAGACACTTAGTCTATCATTGAACGAATATTACTAAAATACGTCAAGTTGTTGTTTTTTAGGAAATTGTTAAAGTTTATCTTTTAAAAAAGATGTCCATTTTACTTTTAGAGGAGTAAATTAGGTAGACAGGTTCTAAAGTCAGCTCAAAAATCATGCGTAACTTTCCTATCCTCAGTTTCTTATTATTTTCGCGCTGACACCGTGCCTGCCGGTTTTATTATACAAGCAACTTTAACTAGCCGTTTAGGTATGCTACACAAAATAACAGGCTACTGTTGATTCAGGCCTTCATCATTAATGAAGCCTATGTATTGAAATGGAACTTCGCAGTTTGCCTATCATCTCACCTCGTTCAGACTCCTACAAATCCACCAATGTGGTCTTCTTCAAATACTAATTCCATACCTAACAGAAGGGCGTCCAAAGTAGATTCATTGGCACACTGTGTCTACATTCAGAACAACTTCCCATCCACCCAAGTACAGAGATTTCGTCATGATGATTTTCTTTTATAAATCTTTACACGATCATCTTTTCCTGTAGCATGATCTAAGTTATAATATTCTATCAAATAATCTTCCAGTCGGTCATCTTTTAATGGGCGTTCTATAAGGATGAATTTGGGAGTAGCCGAGAATATGTTTTCTAGTTCTTTCTGAACATCGATCTCCATTGCTTTAACATGCTTTTCTTCCCAAAACAAAGAATGATGTAGGTAAGGAATCGGGCATTTTTTATCCAGAAGGAAATAGACAATTTGATGAATATTTGCCATGTAAATTTGGTCGTCTTTCTCTAAGTGTGGCTCTAGGTATTCTGCAATTTCTTTAGCATAATCAGGTTTGTCAAAATAATCTGCTTTTTGAATAAATAAATTGGCGATGATCAACAACCCTAAAAAGCCAAAACCAAACTTCGGTCGCGTGATCAATTGTAGCCATTTTGGCAAGCCATGTCTTTCAACACCAAAAAACAAACCCGCAGTAAAGCTAAAAGGTACTAAAAATTGAATACAATAATGCCAATAGTGATTACCTGGAATGAGGATAACCACCCATACCAATGCCCCCCATAATGCCAAGAATTGACGAAGATACTTAGAGATAGATTTGCTGAAAAGCACATAAAAATAAAATATGCTGACTGGCAAAAAGCGCGGAAAAAAGTCTGCAAAGAAAAACTTGAAATAGTCAGAAACAATGCGTGTTTTAGGATAACGTCCACTTACTGTAAATGTGTGGAACCAGAAAGCATCTAATAAGTCTTTCTGATAATAGTACAACAATAGCAGTGCAAATGGAATACAAAAGCCAACGCCCATCACTACACACTGCTTTAGAGCAGTGCCCCAAGTCCGTTCCTTTTGCAAAGCCAAAAGCAAGATAAAAAAGCCAAAAGCAGCGGCATCAAAAAGCACCACATATTTTATGACAAAACCAATCCCTAAACTCAAACCTGCTAAGAACAAAATAGACATTCGATCTTCTGCAATAAATAACCATAAGGCCAAAGCAGTAAAAAGATTAAAGAAGGTTTCAGTATTTGGTGCAATACCAAAAAAAGTATACAAAGAATTGACAAACAAAAAAATAATGCCCGTTGCAAGAGCTACATGATTGGACTGTCCTTGTTTGCGCTGTGCTTTGTAGAGAAAGAAAGCAGTTGCCGCAATCACTATAGCCGTCATCAAACGAAAAAGGAAGATCGACTTGCCAATAAAAAACTGGAAAAAAGCAATGATTAAAAATATGCCGATAGGTTTGGTGTCGATATAATCAACTTGATAAACCATGCCTTTACGCAAAGCATCAGCGATTAAAATATAAGTAGATTCATCGTGATCGATGACGGTTGGAAAAAAAGAAAATACCCTTAATAAAATTGCTAATACACAAAAAAGAAGCAGCGCTTGCGCCTGCGTCAACCTATCCAGTGCCATATTTTATACTGCTTTGCTATCGTAAAGATAGCATTCCCTATGATTTTTGCACCAATGACTCATATAACTGCTTCATTTCTCGTACAGAACGCGCTGTATTAAAATAATTACCGATGTGCGCTTTTGCCTTTTCGCCCATTTGCTTACGCAAATCTTCATCATTATAATAACGAAGCATAGCTTCTGCTAATGGCTTAGCCTGACGTGGAGAAACCACTAGAGCACTTTCCCCCTCTACTGCTAGGCCACGATTACCCGAGATGGAAGTCGCTACGCAAGGACGTCCTAAGGCCATTGACTCAATTAAAGATTTAGGAATAGCTTCTCCAAAAATGGAAGGCAAAACGGATACATTATTACCAGCCACTATATTCATCACATCTTTCCTAAAACCTGTGAAAATCACTTTCTTCTCATAAGGTGTGCCTTTGATAATTTTCAAATTCTGAGGTGTATCCATTCCACGCCCAACTAATAGAATGTAAATTGGTGCATCGGCAGGGAAGTATTTAGTAGCATTCAACAAATATGGAATGCCTTTCATTCTTCGATTATTCGCCACTGTCGTGAAAACAAAGGCATCATCTGGCAAACCAAATTCTTGTCGTACATCTAATGGTTCGATATCCTTATACCACTTCAACTGATGACCTTTATTGACAATGATTAATTTATGCTTAGGAAGTGTCCATTGTGCGCTTAACTGTTCATAAACAGAATCGGCAAGGCAAGTGATTTTATCTATCCTAGGATTGAGGAAAGTCAAATAACTGAGTGGATTCCACCAATGGATATTACCAGCATACCCTCGGTAGGCAACTACTTTTACATCTAATCCTTTTGCTGCTCGAATACCGTTAACAATCGCTGGGTTATTGAATAAATGCATGATATGATGCTTACCTTCAACTAATACTTGTCGAATTTTTGCGACTGCTTCTTTGTCAAACTTTTTGGTAGGATGAAAAGGAATCACCTTCACTCCTGCCTCTTCAAATCGCTGAACAAAAGGCGCATGACCAAAGGTCATTACTTCTACATCCACCCCTGCTTCTTTCAATCCAATAAACAATTCTCCTTCTGGGCGAACTGCGTTGTAATTATCGTCATAATTACTTATGACCAAGACTTTTAATGACATGCTGTTGGTTGTTGGTTGTTTAAACAATTGTCAACTATTCCAATGTCTATTGGAAGCTATCCCCAAAAATCATCTAGGATTAGATGCTATAAAATCAGTATAAACGATCACAAAAATAATGACAGAAATGGTAATTCCTACCATAAAAATGGTGTAACACAATCGAAGTAAGCCGTATTTATTACCTAATGTTTTTCCTAGAAAATATAAATCTCTCATAATAGAGGCTTCCAATAATTCTTCACTCTTAATGACTTGGCGCATTCCAATCTCATAGTCGCGATAATTCATTCTATAAAAATTACCAAAGAAGAAAAGATTAGACTTTCTTTCTGAAATAAGACTGGATGGGGTGATTCCATTCATTTTGATTGGACGAGTGGCCATCGTGGCAAAAATCATAGAGATCAAGCAAAAGAACAACAAGGAGGCAATCGGGAAGAGCAAATTAATTCTTCCCTGAGTGAACGATGCTGCTAAGGGCATAGCTACCGTTATAATCAGTGCATTAACGCTCAGCATCATATTGGCTTTATTATCTGCTAAGCTGGTCAAATCCAGGTGATTGCGCAATGCTGTTTTAAACATCATTTGTGCCCCTTTATTGGTACCAATACCATTGTCTGATTGCCCAGCACCTTTCTTTTTATCTTTTTTCTTTTTGTCTTTTTTTACCATCTTCTTCATGGACTTCAAATTTTCTTGCAATGGTTCTTCGAAGTCTTCTTTGGCTACTTCTGTATGATATTCATGGTTTTTAATGAATTGATAATTCATCTTATGCCATTCTTCATCTGAATATTCTCTACCCAAAAACACTTTCCATTCATGCCTCAAACCTGCTAGCACTTCTCCATAGCGGCCACTTCCTAAGTTATTCAAATCAGCATCTTGAATAACTTCTTCTAGTTGGTCTTTAGCGACAACACCGACCTTCGTCGCACCAATGCATACTAAAATTTTATCCAGCCTATCTTGTGGATACTTATGTTCTTCTAAAAAGGCCGCTGCTATGGCCTTACTCACCTCCTCATGCCCTGTATAAACTTTCGTGAAACCAGTATCGTGAAATAGTGCAGCTAGTTGAAGAATTTCTCTTTCCTCTTCATTCAACGATAATTTATCAGAGAGTTCTATACATTTCTCTCTAACCATCAAGGTATGCGTCAAGTTGTGATACCTGTGATCTTTTGTAAGTTCTGCTGTAAGCAGTTCGCGAACATATTTTTCGGCTTGCGTTACAATGTTCATTTGTTTCCTAATGGTTATTTTGGCATGAAGAGTTTATTGCTCACTTCATGCAAAGATTTGTGTATATAGAGAGCGCTTTTAGAAAAATTGCGAAATAATTGTAGTTCTATCATAGATGGAACGCTACAAATACCCTTTTAGATTCAAAAAGAATCTTTATCGAGTGCAAAAATACACTTATTATATGGTAGCTCCACGATCTTCATCGTGTCTTTTCTTACGTAGAGTGGTTAAGTAGCTTTCTACCTTTTTAAATATAGGTCCAATAGTCCCAGTTCCAATCTTTATATCATCAATTTGAATAATCGGCATCACCGATCGAATGCTACTCGTTAAATAAGCTTCTTCAAAGGAAGCTAATTCATCCATATGGATAGGTCTTTCCTCCACTTCTATCTTACCTTCTAATGCTGTGATTAGGTTCTTTCGCGTAATCCCCTTTAGCACCCCTTCATTGGGTGTGACTATCGTTCCCTTTTTTGTTAAAAAGAAAGCATTGGCACGAGCAGATTCTCTAATCCAACCCTCGTGATGATACAACACGTCAACGGCTCCTGCCGCTTCAATTTCTTTTGCCATTTTCAAAGCTACAAAATAGTTGGTGGTCTTTACCTCTGCCATGAAGCGCTGATAATTCGTAGATATTACTTTTGAGCCTACTGTAAAGCACTCTTCTGGATAACGTGGCCTTTTATATTGTACCAATGCCAAATTAGGGCGTCCCATTCCTGATCCATCAATTGAAGTTCCTGCTGTCAATAACAGCCTGAGTCCACCCTCTTCTTCTTGATTCAAATGAATCAATTCTAAGATTTGCCTTTTTAATACGGATCGTTCCATGGGAACGACCAAGTCCATTGCTTTGGCAGAATTGTAAAAACGATCGAGATAATCATCAAAAAAGAAAGGAAACTGTTTCTCAAAAATAAAATAGTCAAACATACCATAACCTCTCAACAAACCAACATCATTGATAGGAATGCTTGCACGATCCATTTTTACGATCGTTCCGTTGATATTACAATACTTAATCATGGGACATTTTTTAGCAAATTTCTAGTGCATGTGCGTACACCCAATTGGCGAACCATCAGGCATTGGCTTTGATGGTGGCACCTTAAACTCAGATGGGTTACGAGAGAACTGGCCTACCAACCCCATCAAATAAGTATAGTGTGCTTTTTGAGCCACATCGCCTGTTGAAGCCATTCCTGCTCTAAGTAGTGCTTGTAAGTCAGATACTTTTAGCATTGCTACCGCTGCTACTTGTGGCATCACATCTTTATCGCCTGCTAGTTGAAGAATATGCATAACCACTAGCTTTTCTACCATCCGTTGTAACTCTTGAGAGTAGGTATCTGCACTAGGATCAACCTTCACGGCCACCATAATTTTATCAAAATAGCCATTCAGGGAGATGTGCTTATTATTTCTTGCATGTTGCTCTACTATTCGTGCCAAACGCTCTGGATTAAGCATAAACTGTATGGTATGTTTTGCAGAACTTTCCGCAGCGCCAATTGGATCGAAAGTCAAACCTGTTCTTACTTTAAAGAGCTCTCTTCCTCTTCCATAGCCGATTGGTTGTGGTGGAATCAACTGAATAATTTCTTCGGAAATTTTTAAGAAATCAGGATCAAGGCTGGCTAGCATGGCATCTAGTGCCTCTTGCTGCTTTTCCGCATCTACCATTTTATTGGTCACTTGCCCATCTCCTCTCACTGCATAAGTGTATTCTACCCCTCCAATTATTTTACTAAGCGCTTCAACCTGATAGCGGTGTGCTAAATATAAAGGTACAAGCACATTTTCCAACATGGCCATTGGCGTACCCTCTGGGATATTTGTTTCATCAAAGGAAGCCAATGCGGCCGCTCTTACTTCACTCAATCGCCAAAATTCTCCTACTGCATCGCCATTATCCCACAAATGCGCATTTGGATGTGCACCATGTGCTGGACGAGCATCTTGATCGGAAATATACTGTAAGCCTAGTCGGATATTTTCTTTCAAAATGGCATCTAAAGCGGCTGCTTCATCTGTCCCTTTCGGGAAATCAGAATAGCCATAAATGATTGTTCTTTTATCCCAATCACCGATTCCCACATCATAAGCTTCTGAAAAATCAAGTGTTCCATCACTTTTTAACTGAATAAATGGGTATGGATAATCCATTACAGAGGAACGATTATTGATACTCGACGCAAAATTGTGAGAAAGCCCCAGTGTATGACCTACTTCGTGGGCAGAAAGCTGACGTAGCCGTGCCAAAGCCATTTCTAACATTCTAGGATCAACATCTTTTCCCGATTCATAAGCATCTACTAATCCTTGAGCAATCATAAAATCTTGACGTACTCTCAAAGAACCCAATAATACATGCCCTTTAATAATTTCTCCTGTCCGTGGATCTGTCACAGAACTACCATATGACCAACCACGAGTAGAACGGTGTACCCAATTAATGACATTATACCTTACATCCATAGGATCTGCCCCCACTGGCAAGACTTTAACTTGAAAAGCATTTTTAAACCCTGCTGCTTCGTAAGCTTGATTCCACCAACTTGCTCCTTCTATCAAGGCAGACTTGATGGGCTCTGGTGCGCCTCTATCTAAATAGTAAATAATCGGCTCGACCGGCTCACTCAATTTTGCTTTTGGATTTTTCTTTTTCAATCGGTGCCGAGGAATAAATCGCTTAGTCAAAGATTGATCAATTGGTGTGGCATAATCCTGATAAGAGCGTGCATTGTATCCCGAACGAGGATCAAAGACCCTTGGTGTGTAATTGTCATCCGGTAGCGCTACGAAAGAATGATGCATACGTACCGTCAAGGCATCCGAGGAAGGTGCTATAGAACGTACCCACCTGCCACTACCATCTCCAGTAAAAGTGATCATAGCCTCAAACTCACTATTCTGTGGAAAGTTTTTTGTTCGGCCAAGATAGATCACTGAGCGAGAGGCATCTACTTTGTAACTACCTTGTTTGCGTTGTTTCAAACGAGCAGCAACACCATGCGCATCACGCAGCAAAAACTTAGTTATATCGATCAATAGCTTACCATCCGATGTTTGTTTTGAAGAAAATCCCCAAAGTACAGATTGAGCAAAAGCCTCCTCAACCGATTTGCGCTCATCTTCATTATCACTCACAGCCCTGTAATCGTAATTTGGCTGAATCAGCAACACTTTAGGTCCACTTTTAATAAACTTTACTACTCGAGTATTACCTAGCTGATTTCGATCCAAGCCAATATCATTCGATCCCAAGCCTGCTGGCAAAGAATTGACATAAAGAAATTCATGGTCTAATTTATCTACTTCTAACCAAAGCTTTCCCTTATCCTCATCCCAAAAAAAGTTAAAATAACCATTGTAAGCTTGCATCCCCTCTGTCATTTCCGCCAAGGAAGATTGCCCATAAGCAGAAAAACTAAAGAGGAAAAAGAATAGTGAACTAATAACTAATCGCATGTCTAATCCATTTTTTGACTAAGTAAAGCAGGAGAATTATTTTGTGCAGAATACTAATACGCTTTCAAAACTAGACAATTTTCAGTTTTTCACCTACCTACAAATGAAAAATCCCAAATTCATTGATTAACGAACTTGGGATTTTTGATAAACTCATTGAGTATTTTCCCTTTTCATTAGAGTATATCTTCATTGTAAAGCCTGAAATATTGTTTAAGTCTTCGTATAATTTCTTCTTTTGGCCATTCATACAACCATTGTTCTGCATCTTCCCCAAGGCTTTCGCTAAATAATTGCATGAAGTGGCCAAGTTGTTTAGCCTTTAGCTCCGGAAATAATGACATCACTATCCTTCCATTATATTTGGCTTTGATTACATTTGCTCGGGCTTCCTTTGCTCTTTCTTCTTTTATCTGTTCGATCAAATTGCTTTTAGGAAAATAAGTAACAATAAGAGGTAAATAATCCTCTTTGTGCTCTGCGTATTTGTATGTTTTTTGAATATTCTTTTCTTCTAAATATTCATAGAATCGCTGCATTGTTTTGCGCGTTCGCTCTCTTTTTTGAAGCTTTGCTTCCTTCTTATCATAAGGTGTGACTGAAAAATAAGGGCTGGCCATCACCCAATCAAACATTTCTTCTCTACTTTCGAATCCCTTTGCCCATTTTTCATAATCCAATCCTAGAAAAGCATAAATTTGTTGAAAATCTTTAGAAACGAGAATATCTTTTTTATAACTTCCCCCCACTCTGCGAAAGACGTACTCCAACCCTACTTCCCCATATTTTAAATTGAATCTTTTGAAGATTTTTCCAATCAAATTGCCAATATCATTAAAAGAGAGATAGTGATAGCTTGTTTCAAAGTGGGTACGAGCTCGTAAGAAAAAATCAACTTGAAAACCTTCCAAGACCGTACTAAATAACTGCCCACTCATTTGATATTGTGTTATTCCAAGCTCTTTAGCGATCTCCAATCGAAATAGGGGCCATGCTTTTGGCAATTCTTCTGCACATAGAATGATATCCATATCTCCAAAATCAGCCTTGTTCGTATAATACCTTGGAATTCGATAAGCATTGGGCAATTTTTCATCTAAATAAGCCACCACTTTGTTTTCCAAACGCAAATAGTCTGCCTTCGGCAGCCGGCCTAATTTGAAAAGATTACCTCCCATTATCTTTTATTTCTAAAACTATCTTCGAAAGATAAAAAGTTCCACTATTTCATACTTTCCAAAACCTGTTCCACAAATTCATTCATTTTTCGAGGACTTAACCAACGCGTAACGATTACCAAATTATGTTCTGGCTCAACAACAATATAATTGCCCCCAAAACCTGCTGCATAAAATGCATTTTCAGAAATAGCCGGCATACGCGCTCCTTCTGCCGACTTATCCAACCACCACATAAACCCATAATTAGGATTTGCTTCTGAAGAAGCGGTCGCCATTTTAATCCAATCTTTACTGATCAATTGCTGGCCATCCCACGCTCCATCTCGTAAAAATAAAAGGCCAAATCGCGCATGATCTTCTGTATGAATAAATACACCTCCACCTGAGTGGCCACCTCCACTAACAGATTGGACTTTTACACCATCTACATTTACAAATGCATGATCATAACCACACCAACGCCAGGTCGTAGATGCACCAATCGGATCCATAATTTTTTCCTTTAGTACTTGAGGAAGTGGCTTTCGCCAAACTTGAAGTAAGGAATAAGAAAGTACATTCACCCGTACATCATTGTATTTATAATGCCTACCCGGTTCATGCAATTTGCGGTAGCGCCAATCATCAATATCGCCTTCTCTTGGTGGACGATCTGCCCAATCATACAAACCAAATAGCTGCCCCGACCAATCAGAAGATTGATTCAATAAATGTCTCCAAGAAATTTTTCCATTATGCTCTCCTCTAAAAGTATCATCCCAGACATACTGCTTAACTTTATCATCTACCGATTGAATCAAACCTGCATCTACAGCTAAACCTGCAACTGTTGACAAATAACTTTTAGTCACACTAAAGGTCATATCCACTCGCTTCGTATCACCCCATTTAGCAATAACATAGCCATCTTTTAAGATCATTCCGGCAGGGCCGCCTCTGCGCTTGGTGGGGCCTAAAATTTTATGATAAGGTTCATACGAAAAGCCTTTCAGAATCGCTCTCCTTAAATCTTTTTCTCCTTCATATTCGTGGTCATGAGCAAACTGGATGGCTGCATTTAATTGTGCAGTATCTATACCAAAAGTAAGCGGTGATTTTTCTTCCCATTCCCATCTGGAAGGGTAATAGTCTTGACCAAATGCTACTAAAGAAACAAATAGGCCTACCAAAAGAAGAAGCTTTTTCATACTTTTTATTTGTATCATTTAAAATTCTTGAATAAGTCGTCCCAATACATCAATGCTTTTACTCAGTTCTTGTTCATTAAGCGACGCAAAACCTAATCTACAAGCATTTAAAGATTGTGCAGATTCAAAAGAAGGATCAAATAAATGCAAATCCACTCGCTGTGCCTTCTCGCGCAATTTATCCAAAGGAAAAGCTAGATCTACCTTAGCCCAAATCGCCAAGCCACCTTTGGGTACTTGAAAATCAAACACATTCCCTACTTCAGATTTTAAATATGCACTACAAATATCTCTCCGCTTTTTATAAATGCGCCACGATTTCCTTAAATGCCTTCTTATCGTCCCATCTTCTATTAGATCAGCAATCGCTTCCTCTAACACTAAATCACCTTGTCGATCTAGGATTTTTCTCAATTTACTTAAACGCTGAATCAAATTTGCGGAAGCAACCAAATATCCTACTCGAAAAGCAGGAGCAATCGTCTTCGTAAATGATCCAAAATACAATACCATTCCTTCCGTATCATGGCTTGCCAAAGGCAAGACTGGCGTATTATCATAGTGATAATCAAAATCATAATCATCTTCCAATATCGCAAAGCCATACTGATATGCCAACTGAATCAAACGCAGGCGACGATCTGGACTTAAAGTAACCGTAGTTGGATGATGATGGTGAGAGGTGACATAAATGGCGCGGATATTTTGTTTTTTCACCATAAGCTCTACAGCATCTACGACTATCCCTTTTTCATCAACTGGTACCGTACAGAGTTCTCCTCCAAAATGACGAATCAACATATTCGCCGTTGAGTAATTTTGGGCTCCTACTATTACTTTATCTCTAGGACGAATAGTGGTAGCCATCGCCAAATAAATAGCCATAATAGTACCCCTTGTGATCAGAATATGCTCCTTTTGTACGTTCATGCCCCTAGTAGCATTCAACATTTCGGCAAGGGCATTCCTCAACCGTATATTCCCCAGACCATCACTATATCGTAAATTCTGATCATCGGCCAAGCGTAAAAGTGCTTTTCGATAGGCTTTCGCCAAATCATCCACAGGTGCAAGCCGAACATCTGGCAAGCCATCATCAAATCCAATCGTTATCCTACTTTTTCGTGGAGGGGTCAAGTTCGGGAAGTCATAAAATTCAAAGGGTGCAGTCATCTTTAAATCAGAGTCTTCTTTCCATTCCTGCATTCGGTAATCAGGTATAGAATCAACCACAAAAGCTCCTTTGTGAGGAATCAAATCAATCCAACCACCCGCTTCTAACTCTTCATACACTCTAACCGTCGTGTTTCTATTCACTTCTAAAAGAGAAGCTAACTTTCGACTACCTGGCAATTTTGTCCCTGCCCGTAACTGTCCTTTTTGAATCAACTGGATCAATTGATTCACGATCTGTATATAAATTGGTAAATCAGCTTTGCGCTGAATTTGAATCAAATTTTGAAATGGCAACACAACTGGACTGTTTAATTTATAAAAACTGGCTCTATTAGCTAGTCCAGAAAGATACTACTTTTGTGAAAAAAAAGAGTAGATATGAAAAATAACTATCCAATTGATGTAAGAAATAAAGTCAAAAGAGTTCCCAAACGAGGACACTATGATCGAGCAACCATTTATCCGATCTTAGATGCGGCATTTTTGTGTCATGTGGGTTTTTCTGTTGATGAACAGCCTTTTGTCATTCCTACTGCTTATGGAAGGAAAGATGATACCATTTATCTGCATGGTGCTACGACTAGCCGTATGATGCTAAACTTGGAAAAAGGAATTCCGGTATGTTTGACGGTTACCCATTTGGACGGACTCGTGCTAGCACGTTCTGCTTTCCACCACTCTATGAATTATCGATCAGCGGTAGTATTTGGTACGGCCAGACTAGTGGAAGGAGAAGAGAAGTTGGAAGGATTGCGCATTGTATCTGAGCAAATTCTGAAGGATCGTTGGGACGAAAGTCGCCAACCTATTGAAAAAGAACTAAAAGCAACGACTGTTTTACGCCTTGATATCGACCAGGCTTCCGCCAAAATTCGTACGGGTGGCCCTGGAGATGAAAAAGAAGATTATGCATTGCCTATATGGGCAGGAGTTGTCCCTTGTGAATTAAAATGGGGCGAAGCCGAAGCTGACGAACGCTTAACGCCAGGTATTGAAACAGCCAATAGCGTTAAACAATTGCTATCCCGTCTCTAGAAATCATCCGATTTATGCAGAGGTGCTTTTAAAGCACCTCTTTTTTTCTTATTGGGCTTTAACTTTCAATCTGCTATTATCAAAAGAGCCTTGATGTAAAGGTGGTCTACCTGTAATAATTTGTTGGCCTGCTCTTCCAAAAACAACTAAGTCGCCACTGATGACATCTATTGTCACTTCTTCTGCATCAATTTCTAGTTTTGCTTCAGCTTGATGTCGCACTATAATGGATAAATCTTCCGCCATAATAGCTCGCTTGCTTACTACTTTGGCCATATCTTCTACTATGATAGATCGATAAATTGGTGCTTCTATAAATACTCGAACTGTAGCATTTTGACCATGCCCTAGGCTCATAGCATCAATCGTCAAAACGCTTTGATCAACGGAAGTAATAACTGCTTCTTCCTCAATATTTGCTAATTCTAGCCAAACGCTGGGTAATTCTCCATCTTTGATATGCACCTCTGTATCCCCCCTTAAAACAAGGCTATGAAAATCCTCTACGTTTCTTTTTTTTCTAATCGTGCCGATGGGTTGTATATCTTCGATTTTAATCTTATTTAAATCATTTAGTGTAATACTACCTTCTACTCTACCTTTAAAACCATTTAGTGTAATTTTCCCAGCTGCGATATATTTTTTGGTGATTTCTATGATAAAGACTGGGCAAGGGATGATTTGATTCTTGGCAAAAAATATAGCATACTTTTCTTGTAATTTTTCTGGGATAAGTCTCCTATTGATGACGATTTTTGAATTAAAAAAAGAAATTCTAAGTTTTCCATCTTTCAATTTATATAAACCATCTTCTAATAAATAGGTCTTTAAGTACATGCTAAACCGACTAATATTTCCTTGGAACAGCTCGCAATTCTTTCCAATTTGGACATTCAAATTTGCGACGGAATCTTTCTTTTGGGCCGTATGATCAACTAAAGGTTCTATATCTAATACCAGAACTGCTCTTGGTATCTTTAGAATCGGATGCATTCTTTTTATATCTCTTAATGTATCTATCTTAAACTTTCCTACAATACTACTTCTTTTAGGTTTTTCTACTTTTTTGATCGGTCTTGTCACACTTTGTATAGATTGATTCTGAGGAGGGGTATCTACAACCAATTCTTTAATGATTGGTGTAGGATTTTCTACTACGGCTATTTTTTCTTGTTCCTTTACAGGAAAGAGCATCAATAAGGTACTGAATACAACAGTTGTAGGTAAAGTGATCATAAGAATATTTCTAAGGGTGATGTTTGGAAACCAATGATTTTGCGGAAGCGGAGCAGCAGTTAATCCTGTGATCAAACCTTTTACCTCTTCTATATTCATCTCAGGGGGTAATTCTCTGATTTTTTTAAAAATGTCTTTATCGTCATTCATAATGTAATCGTTTTTAGGGTACCTAGAATACCTAGAGTAGAATGGACATTAGGCTTTTGCGCCATCAGCTCTTTCAGTTTTTGTCGCGCTCGACTAAGTCGAGTTTTCACGGCATTTTCCTTGCTCTTCTGAATGTGAGCGATTTCTTTTATACTAAACCCACTAATCTCAAATAACAGCAGCGCATCGCCTTGTTTTTCAGGTAACTGATCTAAGCACCAATACAATAATTGAACATCTAAGGCCATTTCAAGACTTAATCCTTGAGCGACTAGTCGCTCTTTTTGATGCTCCAAAATTTCTGTCTGAAAATGTTTTCTTCGCCTTATACTAATAGCACGATTCCTAGCTGCGCGAATTAAGTAGTGCAGCAAATCTTCCTTCTTCTGAATAGCATCAAAGTGGGTATAAGCAGAGAGCAAAACATCTTGTACTAGGTCCTGCACTTCCAGTCGGCCATAGGCTAGTGCAGAGCAATAACGCAAGAATGCTTCGTGGCATTTTTCATACAATTCTGTAAATTCTTTTTGCCGTTGATTCATCAAATGCTGTTTAACTCTAATGTCGCATGAATAAGAAAAAGGTTACAAGAAGCAAAATCTAATGTCCCCTAAAAACTAATCCCAAATAATCTTTGTTATAAATGATTTTACAATAGGATTACAGAATTTTCATTTGTTTAAAACAAAGACCATAGGCTAAGACAGGCTTTTTTATATCTTTGCATTTCGTCTAAGCCAAATTCAAAACCTTTTATTCATTTCTTCAAAAATGGAACGACCACTTATGATTAACTTAATACTATTTGGCCCTCCTGGCTCAGGAAAAGGAACACAAGCAGCGAAATTGGTTGAAAAATATAATCTTCTTCATATTTCTACAGGTGATCTATTTCGTTATGAAATGGGTAATAACACTCCTTTAGGTCTTGAGGCGAAGAGTTATATCAATAAGGGAGAACTCGTGCCAGATAGTGTTACCATTGGTATGCTTCGCAATAAAGTAGAAGCAAATCCTGATGTAGCAGGCTACATTTTTGATGGTTTCCCTAGAACGATCCCTCAATCTGAGGCTTTAGATAAATTGATGGCTGAAATGGATCAGAAGATTTCTAAATTGATCATGCTAGACGTAGAGGATGTTGAAATCGTAACCCGATTGCTTGAAAGAGGAAAAACTTCTGGAAGAAAAGACGATGCGGACGAAGGTGTTATTCGCAACCGTATCGATGTTTATAAAGATAATACATTCCCGGTATATGATTTTTATGCTCAAAGTGGCACTTCTGTAAAAGTAGATGGCATGGGAAGTATCGAAGAAATATTTGATCGCCTTTGTGCGCAAATTGATGCAATTAAATAAGTAAATTATGGCAGAGCAGAACTTCGTTGATTATGTGAAGATTTGCTGTCGTTCTGGTGCTGGAGGAGCTGGTTCTGCGCATTTTTTCAGAGATAAACTCAATGCTCGTGGCGGCCCAGACGGTGGTGATGGAGGAAGAGGTGGCAACATCATTCTTCGTGGAAATAGAAATGTTTGGACATTACTAGCATTGAAATATCGTAAACACGTTATTGCTGGTCGTGGTGATAATGGCCGTGGAAGCCATAGTTCTGGTGCAGCTGGTGAGGACATCATTCTAGAAGTACCATTAGGTACAGTAGCTAAAGACGCGGAAACTGGAGCCATTGAATTCGAAATCACAGAACACGACGAAACCCGAATCCTATTATCAGGCGGTCGTGGAGGTCTCGGTAATTCACATTTCAAATCTGCTACCAATCAATCTCCTCGTTATGCCCAACCGGGCGAGGAAGGAAAAGAGGAATGGAAAATCCTAGAATTAAAAGTATTGGCGGATGTTGGGCTTGTTGGCTTTCCTAATGCTGGAAAATCGACACTCCTGTCGGTAATTACAGCTGCTAAACCTAAGATTGCGAATTACGCATTTACCACCTTAGTTCCTAACCTAGGCATTGTTTCCTATCGTGACACGCGTTCTTTCGTCATGGCAGATATTCCCGGTATCATTGAAAAAGCACACGAAGGCAAAGGTCTTGGCCATCGTTTCTTACGCCATATTGAGCGTAATGCCACCCTGCTTTTCATGATTCCTTGTGATACAGATGACATCAAAAAAGAGTATGCTATTCTTTTGAATGAGTTAAAAATGTATAATGAAGAACTCATTTACAAACCGAGAGTCTTAGCTATCACGAAGGCTGACATGATTGATGAAGAGTTGAAAGAAATGATAGAACAAGAACTTCCAGATGACTTACCAGTGATCTTTATTTCCTCAGTAGCTCAAACAGGGCTTACAGCGTTAAAAGACATACTTTGGAAAATCATTAGCAGAGAAGATTAAAATAATTCAAATAATTATCGGATGGGTATAATAGTTAATCGTGCTTAATCATTTAGTTTTGTAGCATTAATCGTTAACTATTATACACTTCCATGCCAAGCATCAAATTAGAACATCAACTTTCTGATTTATTCGAACAATGGGCAGGCACTGCTCCTGATCTAATTCTTCCTCTTGCTCCTTCTGGTTCTGACCGCGTTTATTACCGATTACAAAAGGAAAAAAAATCTGCAATTGGTGCCTATAGCCCTGATCCCAAAGAGACCACTGCTTTTCTTTCTTTCTCTAAGCATTTTCATGCAAAAGGCTTACCTGTACCAGAAATCTATACAGAGAACCTAGAACAAAAAATATACCTTCAAGAAGATCTTGGATTTACAAGCCTATATAGTTACCTATTAACTAAAGGAGAATATTTCCCAGATTACTTGATACAGATTTATAAAAAAGTAGTAGAGCAATTAGCTAAATTGCAAATACAAGGTGATGAAAGTTTGGACTATAGTGTTTGTTATCCTCGTTCGGCTTTTGATAGACAATCAATCCTTTGGGATTTTAATTACTTCAAATATTATTTCCTCAAGCTAGCTTATGTGCCTTTTGACGAGCAAGAATTAGAAGATGATATGCATCGTTTTGCCGATTTCTTGCTTTCTGCTCCTCATAATTATTTTATGTTCCGGGATTTTCAGACTCGAAATATTATGGTAAAAAATGGCGAGCCATTTTTTATTGATTATCAAGGTGGTAGAAAAGGGGCATTACAATACGATTTAGCTTCCTTGCTTTTCCAAGCAAAAGCAAATATCCCTAACGATATTCGGGAAGAATTGCTAGGGCACTACATGGATGCAGTGGAAGAACTGATTGATATCGATAGAAAAGAATTTGTAGAACATTATTATGGCTATGTTCTAATCCGATGTATTCAGGTACTAGGCGCTTATGGATTTAGAGGTCTGTACGAAAGGAAAGAACATTTCTTAAAGAGTATTCCATTTGCTTTAAGGAATATCAAGTGGATTTTAGAAAATATAAATTTACCTGTTAGAATTCCTGCCCTCAAAGCGGCGCTTCATGGTATCATCAACTCCAAAACTTTCGAACCATTTGATAAAATCAAATCAGCTTCTAGTTTATTAACGGTCACGATCAATAGTTTTTCTTATAAAAAAGGTGGTATTCCCAAAGATATTTCTGGTAACGGAGGCGGCTTTGTATTCGACTGCCGCGCCATCCACAATCCTGGCCGCTACGAGCCTTACAAAAAGCTGACTGGCCGTGATGAACCCGTTATTAATTTCTTAAAGCAACATAGTAATATTGATGACTTCTTGAACAATGTCTTCCGAATTGTCGACAAATCGGTAGAAGACTATATTGAACGTAGCTTTACCAGCCTCATGGTCAACTTTGGTTGTACCGGTGGACAGCATCGTTCCGTATACTCAGCAGATGCGCTGGCCAAACACATCAAAGAAAAGTATGGAATTACTGTCAAACTCTCTCATATTGAACAAGAAAAGAAGAACTGGCAGAATTAATCAAACAGAGCCATTAAGTCATCCTTATTTAAGGACTTCATGATATTCTCGTCTGTTTGAATGATGTCTGTAGCTATTTTCTTTTTCTTTGCTTGAAGTTGAAGAATCTTTTCTTCGATAGAGTTCTTACAAATCAGCTTGTAAGCAAAAATGTGATTCTCTTGACCAATTCGGTGTGTTCGATCTATGGCCTGTGCTTCAACAGCTGGGTTCCACCAGGGGTCAACGATATAGACATAATCTGCCTTTGTCAGATTCATCCCTGTATTACCTGCTTTAATACTGATCAAGAAGATTTTGACCCCCTCGTCTTCCATAAACTTTTCTACCTCTGCTTGTCTGTTTTTCGTAGAACCATCTAAGTAGGCGTATTTAATATCTCGCGCATCAAACTCTTTTCGGATAATGCTTAATAAACTTACAAATTGAGAGAAAATAAGCGCATTATGATTTTGGCTAATGGCTTCTGTCACATTCTCCATTAAGGTATTAATCTTTACGGAATTAGCATTTTCTCCAGAAAATGCTGGATTTACCAATAAAGGAGAATTACACATTTGACGAAGTCGAAGTAAGCCATCCAGTATCTTAAATTTTGACTGGTTAAGGCCTTTCTCTTCAATACTAGCCTCAATATCCTGCTTAATTTTCAGCTTCAATCGTTCGTACAGCTTCCTTTGTGTGTTATCCATTTCACAATAGATCACCGTTTCTGTTTTTTCTGGAAGGTCTTGAGCTACTTGTTCTTTTGTGCGACGCAAAATAAAGGGATGAATTAGTTTTTTTAATAAGGCAGCAGCAGCCTTATCACCATTATTATCAATGGGGACAGAGAAATTATTTTTAAAACTAGTTTTACCGCCTAACAAGCCAGGAGAAGTAAAGCTCAATTGTGAGAACAAATCAAATGTGTTATTTTCAATTGGGGTACCGGTCATAGCTAGCTTGTGATGAGATCGCAACAAGCGCATAGCTTTATAGCGTTTAGAATCTGGATTTTTAATGGCTTGTGACTCATCAAGCACTATATAATTAAACTCAAAATCTTTCAAAAATGAGATGTCATTTGTTGCGGTATGATAAGTTGTAATAATAATATTATTATTAGCCAGATCATCCATACTCTTTGTACGATCAGGTCCATGATGAATAGTATAACGCAAAGAAGGACAAAACTTATCTAGCTCAGCGGCCCAGTTAAACAACAAACTTCGGGGTACAATCACTAACGAAGGCGCATGATCTAATTGATCTGCTAATAAAGTAATCACTTGGATCGTTTTCCCCAAACCCATATCATCTGCAAGGATTCCTCCAAAGCCAGATTCATTTAAGAACTTTAGCCACCTAAATCCATATTTTTGATATTCCCTTAATGTAGCGTCTATATTCGAAGGTAAGGTATACTCCTTTTCGGTATCTAGATTTATTAATCGAGCCTTTTTTTCTGCTAACTCTGCTAAAATTTCTTGATCATCAATTTCATTAAATAGCTCTTCTATAATATTGAAACGATATTTTGAAATTTTGATGTCCCCTTTTTCGATATCTGCTACAGCAAGTACATTTCGCATTTGCTCCAACCATTCTTCTGGGAGAATGCCCAAGGTGTCATCACTTAATTTGACATAAGTCTGTTTATTGCGTAAAGCACGAATCCAATCTGCTGTTTTCACCACTTCATCACCAAATGAGATACCAGCTTGTACATCGAACCAATTGATGCCTGATTTGATATGGACATAAGTGTTAGCTCGTTGAGTAGAATATTTAAATTTATTCAGCTCCTTTAATCCAAGTACTTCAATTCCAGCTGTCTCACAAGCCTCATTAAAATGAACAAACCAATAATTATTGATCATTTCCTTAATTTCCAAATAAACATAATCTTGAACTTGGAAAGGGATATCAAATTTTTTATGCGACTTCCGTAAAAAATCAATTAAAAACTTTCGATCCTCTTCTGCTACTCTGTACAATTTATCTGTGACAACAAAAAGATTCTTTTCGAAGGCATTAAAACTATACTCTCCAAAAGTTATTCGAGGTTCAAATAAGACAAACTCACCTGCTTCTTGAAGTAAGATTTGTAGCTCTGGATGCGGTATCCTTTCTTCCTTCTTTAAATAATCATCTGGTACTGAAACCTCACCATATTCTTGTAATTGTGAAACTAAGCTAGCTTTTTGATAGTCGTCTAAGACCGTTAATATAACGGTATCATACCCTTGCGGGAAAAGCTCCATCAGCTCATAAAAACGGGCATGTGGCGTAAGATATGCTAAATAACTAGTAGCGCAAAAAACAGGATTGGAGTAGTTCACCTTCGACATATCAAAAGGCGAACCATTATGTGTCACTATTCTTTGCAAATGAGTCATACCATCCACTACTTCTATCACAAATTTGCACTCTAACTCCTCTGGAACAAATTTGATTAAATTGAAGGAGGTAATCCTAGGCGCATTATGAGACAAGTATATCCCATCATAGGTATATTGATGAATTTTATTGAGTTCACCCATATACTTTTCGATAAAAGATTTCAGCCCTACATATTGCTGATCTTTTGTACCATTTTGCAATTGAAAGAAGAGGGATTGTGCCATTTTTTGTAATGGTTCAGGAAAGCCTTTTGGAATCTTTTCCAAAATCTTATTCAAATCTTTTATTCCAGACTTACTCTTAAATCCAACCCCTTTGGCAAATAGAATACTTAGATCAATAGAGGTATCATAATTTTGTGGCCTTGTCCAAACAAAGGCATACTCCTGATCTCGCCCTTCTTGCAAACGATCGATCGTTAAGGCTTTCATTCGGTGCTTTTCAGCCTTATCTCTCGATTGTATACTTTGCATACTTTCCGACCATTCCTCGCCTATAATATTATTTTGTTTGGCTAGAAGTGTTACCCCTTTCCTTGATAACTTTACATCAAAGTATTTCAGGAGTACCTCTCCATCTAGCTCTTTGAATATCGACCTAGTAGAAAGAATCTTTTGGTAACTTTTAACAGGATTATGAAAATCAAACCCTTTTAATGGTGCAACTGCAGCCATAAGTAAGGTCATTTGGTGAGGGCAAAGCGTATGACCTTCTTTATTGCAGGTCATGCACTTGACGAATACCTTCCCATCCTCCATTTTTATTCGAATATGATCTTTCTCTTTTGAAAACGAGAGTATATTATTAGAAGGTTTCTTTTTGATTTCAATTTCTGTAGGAGATAGGAATTTTCCATCTAGTTGGTCTGACCAAGAGAGTGGTACGTAAGATTTAGATCGATACTTGCTTATCGCATGATATAAGTCATGATCTATTGGAAGTTCACGAAACTCACCTGCAAACCGACCTTCTAGCTTTTCTGGAACAGAAAGTTTTTGCACCTGTTTAAAGCCACTTTTTGATTTCTCTTTAAATTCAATGGCTGCTTGCAAAACCGCAACTTGATGTCTGCAATTCGCCTCACCACAGGTACAACTACCGTTTAATTCAATTAATTCGCCATGTTCTTCTATTTCAAATTCTACTTTTAATACTTGGCCCAAATCTAGGACAGTTGCCCTTATATCATTGATGCCTATGCTCAAGTTGAATACAGCATGATCTTCGAATAATTTTTTCCCACTATTCAAGGCCTGATAGTGAAATTTCTGCTGTAAAATATTTTTTAAAAATCCAATAGTAATCATCTTACACCCCCTCTTTTTCTATAATTTTAAACAAGGTTACAACCTAAGAAAAATTATTTATTATCTCTAAAAAAAATTGCCTCCCATAAAATGAATAGCAATTTTTTTTTAATTAGTTCACACAAAATTAATCTCGCTGAATCATATCAATTAGATAAACATCCCCTTTCAGTCAATCGATTATTTGCACCATCGTTATTATACAGCGAAAAGGCATAATATACTTATGCGGCTAGTCAAGATTGCCTGTGTAATAAAATTATCCCTTCGAAAATCATGCGTAACTTTTCTATCGTCAGTTTCTTATGATTTTCGAAGGGGCGTTAAACCCTGTCAGCCTCCGGCTGAATTTTATTATACCATTTCCAGCCAGAGGCTGATAGGGTCTAGCCCAACTACTTACACCATTTAGGATATGCCCATTTGTCGTAATCCAGCTGTAATTAAAATTACTCCCCTCAAACGAAACACGTCCATCAAAGGTATCTTCTGGATTTATACAAGTAAATACAAGTGATGGGCTAGCCTCTGCGATGAGTACTTTTTACGTGGATAAGAATAAGCAGAAAAGGAAAAATCCTACGTTGATCGCTATGCGGTTAGCCATGGAGCGCATAAATAAGACAGCTAAACTTTTGGGTACCACTCCATATTATCGAGATAAAATTAAGATGCAAAGCGAACCAGGAAAGGATTTTGATCCAGTAGCAGAGCTACTTGGTATAAAATCATAAAGATATTTCATCTTATTTCTCTATTTTTCATAATGTTTAAAAGCTAGCTGCAAACTTTTTTTGGGTTTTGTAGCTAGTTTTTTTTGTCACATATGGCACTTACCGTCAGTAAATGTCAGGATTAAATTAATCATAATTTATAAAATAGAGAATAATAGGTTTTTATAAAGTCAAGGTGGTGGAAAAAGTGGAGATAGAGGGATTCGAACCCTCGACCTCTTGACTGCCAGTCAAACGCTCTAGCCAACTGAGCTATATCCCCGATTTGGTTAATCGTTTGGTTCCATATTAGTTTTATAGAAAATTTGCCGTTTAAGGCGGATTTTGTAAGTCTAAAATAAAAAACAATATTGGATAAAATCAACTAACTGTCAATTTATTCGATTAGATAATTAAAATATCAAAAAAGTAGACCAGCAACTATGAATATACTTCAACTCGAAAATGTTCAGAAAGCCTATGAAAAACACATTGCGGTCAATGATGTGTCTTTTAATGTTCCAAAAGGGAGTATTTTTGGCTTGCTAGGCCCAAACGGTGCGGGTAAAACTTCGCTCATTCGTATTATTACTACCATTACTAGGGCTGATGTTGGACAAGTGTATTTAGATGGAGAAAAACTCAACAGCCGACATCCAGAACAAATTGGCTATATGCCAGAAGAAAGAGGTCTTTATAAAAAGATGAAAGTGGGCGACCACCTCATGTATCTCGCGCAGCTAAAGGGACTATCAAAAATCAAAGCCAAGGAAGAAATCACCTATTGGTTTAAAAAGTTTGATATTGAAGACTGGTGGGACAAGAAAGTCGAAGAGCTTTCCAAAGGAATGCAGCAGAAAATTCAGTTTATCGCAACCGTGATTCATCGCCCCAAGCTACTTATATTAGATGAGCCATTCTCTGGTTTAGATCCAATCAATACCAACCTAATCAAAGACGAAATCGACGAGTTACACCAAAACGGAACAAGTATCATCTTTTCTACTCACCGAATGGAGCAAGTCGAAGAAATTTGCGAGCATATCGTCCTAATCAATCAAGGCAAAAACATTCTGGAAGGCAAGGTAAAAGATATCAAAAATCAATACAAGAAGAACTTATTCCAAATTGATTTTGAAGGAAATCTACCTAATGATATCCACAGCTTCGCTACCGTAAAAGATCAAAAAAAGAACGCTATTGTCTTGCAATTACAGGAAGGTCAAGACTCCAATAAAATTTTACGCCATCTCTTGGATAAAGGGATAATTATTCATGCCTTTAATGAAATACTGCCTTCCTTAAACGAAATCTTCATCCGTCAAGTTGAAGAACAAAATAACCAGATATGAATAAACTTGGATTAATCATAAAAAGAGAATATTTAACCCGTGTGACCCGTAGATCTTTCATTCTTGCCACCTTACTCACACCGCTCGCCTTTGCTTTGTTTTTTGTCATTGTAGGGGTCATCTTTTCTTACGAAAGTGACGATTCCAAACGCATTGCCATTATTGATGAAGGTAATATGCTAGAAAAGAAGATGAGGGATGAAAATAATCTATTCTTTAAATTTGTAGATACCGAGCTAGATATCCTAAAAAAGAATTTTGACGACTTTGATTATGATGGCATCCTTGTTATTCCTCCGATCAAAGATATCATGACGAAGGATCATACGGTCTATTATTACTCAGATAAGCAGCCTACTCTAGATGTCGAGACGCTTATCCGCTCCAGAGTAAGAAATAGCATTCGAAACTATAAAATTGATCAATTGGAACTCCAAAGGGATCAGCTAGAGGCCATCAATACTAAAATATCATTAGAGCCAGAACCCATTAATGAAAGTGGTGAAGATGCAAGTAAAATCACTGGTGCCATTGCAGCAGTGATTGGCGGGGTAATGGGAATGATTATGTATATGACAGTCTTCATTTATGGAATGATGGTAATGCGTAGTGTGATGGAAGAAAAGACCAATCGCATTGTAGAAGTAATGATTTCTTCTGTCAAACCTTTCCAATTAATGTTGGGGAAAATCATTGGTGTAGGAGCCGTTGGTTTGACGCAGGTAGCGATTTGGGCCATACTTATACCCAGTATTGGCTTCTTAGTGCAAATCATTTTTGGGTTTAACTCCTCTCCCAATATGCCACTGCCAACAGAAGGAGCCGAAATCAACCCAGATGATGCACAAGCTATGGCTGCCATGGTATTAGCAGAATTACAAAGCCAAGATTGGCTGATGATACTGCCTTTGTTCATTCTCTATTTCTTAGGTGGTTACTTCTTGTATTCGTCTCTCTTTGCGGCAGTTGGCTCTGCAATGGGTGATGATTTGGGTGAGGGGCAAGCATTGACTATTCCAATTACTATTCCGGTAATTTTGGCTTTTTATATCATGTTTGTAGCTATTCAGGCACCCAACTCTAGCTTGGCCGTATTCTCTTCTATATTTCCGCTTTTCTCCCCTATTGTGATGCCTGCAAGGCTTGCCTTTGGGCCACCTATTTGGGAAGTCCTACTTTCCGTCGCCGTCCTGATTGGTACTTCTATTTTCTTTGTTTGGCTTTCTGGCCGAATCTATAGGGTAGGTATCTTGATGTATGGTAAGAAGGTATCGATAAAAGAATTAGGGAAGTGGATGTTTTATAAAGATTAAAGTCAAAACGGTTATACAATCCACTAGCGAAAATTTTCAATAATGGATCGTATAACCGTCTTAAAATTTCGCCCTAAGCGAAACGATATAATTCCTTCCTGGCGCACTAATACCCGAAGAAAAAGTACGGTAGTGTATATCCGTAATATTCTCTACAGCTGCATTTATACTGAAACTTTGATTGATCTGATAACTCCCGTAAATATTATAAGTCGTCCATGCATAAGTGCCTTGAAATGCACCAGTAATTGGATCGATTGGAGATTGTTCGATATTATCGGATGTCCCTGCTCTATCAATCACTCCTGTGAAAGGATCAATAGCTGTCACCGCATAGTCCTCTACCCGCTTCGCTGCATTATACTGTATCACTGCTTCCGCTGACCATTTTGCTTTCGCAAAACGCAAGCTAGTTCGACCATACAATGGTGGGATATGCCCCTGTGGAACTAGCGTGTCCAGTAGCATTTGTCCATTATCTGCTCTGTCCACATAAGTACGAATACCTTTCGTCCAGCTAAGCCCAGACCGCCATTGCCAATGCTTACCCAAGTGTAGTTTTGCATTTGCCGAAAGGCCCCAAATTTGTGCCTGATCTGCATTAACATTAGCTAAGACAAAAAGAGAGTCTCCATTACTTATGAAAAAATCATCACCATTTGGTAATTCAAATTCTTGCCGAACAATCGCATGATCTAAGTAGGTATAAAAAGCAGTAAACTCTAGATAAGCACCCAAAAAGTCATTCCCCAGTTGCTTGCCAATCGTTATTTCAGTTGTCCATGCCATCTCTGGCTGTAGGCTCACATTTGGAACAGAAACAGTATTTCCTTTTTCTCGAAACTTGGCAAAATCGTCAATATTAGGACTTCGAAAAGCCGTACCACTCAAGCATCGGAACTGCCAAGCATGAGCTGATCTATAGTTGAGACCAATCGCCCAAGTTAATGCATCATTCGTAGAGGTGAGGCCAGCAATATAATGAGCCGGCCATTCGATAGGATCGCTTTCGCTAAACTGCGCAAATAGACGCGAAGCACTGTAGCGCATACCTGCATTAAACACAAGAGAAGAATCTCGCTTTTTCCAGCGATAATTCAAAAAAGCACCATTGGATTGTAAGTGGCTTCCAGAGCTGGGGTATCGGGCATTAACATCATCGTCTGAAGTATTCGTTTTAAGATTTCTCAACTCGCTGGCAGAAAAAATTGAATTGTATGTAAGTTCAATACCATAGTTCAAATCATGAGTGTGAGTGTTTGTTGCCTTTAAACGAGTATCAAAATCAGCTGTCAAGGAAAAAACATGAACATCTACTAGCGATTGTTCTCGCCAGTCGGAATTCAAATTTCGTTGATATCGATCTTCTTCGATATACTGATAAGCTGCGATCACCGATGCGCGGTCGTACCAATTAGATGGTTTCAGCAGTCGAGCTTTCAGCGAAGTTAATGCCCGGGTTTGGGGACCATAATACCACTCAGCAAATTTAGGCTGTTCGCCTACCAATTCTGTAAGGCGATCATAACGCGCAACATTGCTAGATGTTGAAAACTGAAAATTAGCTATAAAATCATAACTGTTGTTTGGTTGGAATCTCACCTTCTGCAAAATATCCAACTGGCTATAGCCTATATTGCGTTGTATGTTTGGGTCTAAATTTTCTATAACTTGATCTTCCCCTTCATTTCTTTTAATGTAAAGGAAGTTTTTTCCAAAATTTTGTAATCCATTAGGACGTCGATCGCCTGCTCTCAAATCTCCAAAATCACTGAAACTTACACTCGTCAAACTTGCCCACCTATCCCATCCTAATTCAATATCTGCCTGAGCCGTTTTTTCATGTGTAGCTGAGGCATATCTACTAAAGAAATGGGTAGTAGTATGGTATTCGCCCAATTGACCAAATGGTGGTGTCTTCGTTTTAAAATGTATAACCCCACCTAATGCATCACTTCCATAAGTCAAAGATCCAGGTCCATATATCACTTCTATTTGCGAAAGCACTCCATTGTCCAATGTAATAGCATTTTGCAAGTGACCACTCCTGTAAATCGCATTATTCATACGTACTCCATCTACAACTAAAAGTACTCGATTAGCTTCAAAGCCTCTAATAATTGGGCTGCCACCACCAAGCTGGCTTTTTTGTACAAATAAACCTGCATGCTGAGATAATGCATCTGCAGTAGTTGGTGGATTAGTGAATGCTATTTCCTTTGCCGAAATACGCTCAAGTTGATAAGGTAAATCACTGATGGATTCCTCCCGGCGCCCCACTACTGTAATGGTCTCCAAAAATGCACGCGACAATTTCATTCGAACAATCCGTTCGGATGCGTTCAGCTCTTTTGCCGAAAGCTTTACTTCTACATAAGCAATGTGCGAAAAAACAATTTGACTATTTTCTTCTAGATCCTCTAAAAGCAATTCACCGCTCTCATTGGTTTGCCCGGTAAAAGTATAATCTGAAGTATATATATTTACTCCTTGCAAAGGAGCATTTTGTTCATCTACTACCTTGACACTAAAAGTGTAGGTCTTCCCCATACTACTTAAAGGAATCATGGTATTGCCTAAAAGAATTAAGACACAAATCATCAAGTAACTCCTCATAGGTGACTTCTTCTAATTCTTTAATTAATAATTATTGCCATAGCATGTGCAAATGTAGTCACCAAAATTAAGAATAGATGCGTAAAAATGCTTATTTGTGATGGAATTAAGCGTGATTGGTCTTGTAACAGATATAGTGATTCAATTCGAAAATAATCCGATTAAAAACGAATAATTCCCGCTTAAATATCTTAGTGTAGTGTTTCAAATTTATTTAGGTAGGGATATCCTGAATGTAGTCCCCTCTTTTACTACTGAATCCTTAACAAAAATCTTGCCAGAATGATATTCTTGAATAATTCTTTTGGCTAAAGATAAACCAAGACCCCATCCGCGCTTTTTAGTGGTAAATCCAGGTTGAAAAACAGCTCTAAACTTATTAGAGGGGATACCTTTACCCGAATCTTTAATATCGATGTGAACCATATTTTTTTCGTTTGTCACCGTAGCATGTATTTCGCCTCGGCCTTCCATCGCATCTAAAGCATTACGAAGGAGGTTCTCAATCACCCAATCAAAGAGTGGTGGATTGATACGAACAGGTATAGGAAGATGCTCGGTATCAGGGAAGAAAAACTTTACTTTACGAGGAGCTCTGCGCTCCATGTAAGCTCTACATTTTTCTAATTCTTCGTAGATATTAATGGATTTGAGTTTAGGTTCGGAACCAATCTTAGAAAAACGATCAGCAATCAGTTCTAGTCGACTGACATCATTTTGCAATTCGCCTAGCACTTCTGTTACTTCTTCATCTCTTGAACGAATATCTTTTAAATGTTCAATCCATGCAATAATGGCCGAAATAGGTGTCCCCAGTTGGTGAGCAGTTTCTTTTGCCATACCGACCCACACTCGATTTTGCTCTGCTCTTCGAGCAGAATTAAAGCCCATGTAGCCAAATAATACAAAAGCTGCAATAAGTAATAACTGTATAAGAGGAAAATATCGAAGCTGACGAAGAATATTAGATTCCTTAAAGTATACCTTATAAGCAAAGCCCTCTATCGGATCAAAACCTTGTTTAATCATCTGGTTGAGTTCTTCTTGGAAATAGTCCTCGTTCCCTCCTAGTTCTCGTCCGAAATTTACGGCATAATCTACCTTCCCTCGTTCATTGACTACCATTACAGGAATGGTAGTATTGCTACTCAAGATATCAAGATGAAGCTCATATTCACAATTTTCAAAGTCTTCATCATCCAAATCGCTAAGTTCTACCTGTACTTTAGCATAGATTTCTGTCTTTCTACGCTCTTCTTCTGCCAACTGAGTAGACAGATAATTGGCGTAGATAACTGATACAATAACGATAATTGTACCTACAATAGCTAAATATAATTTCCAACGAGACTTTTGAGAATAAATATCCATCTTATCGCTCTTTTACGGGGCTATATCTGCTTTCTTTAAGAAAGCATTTGCACGGGTAATAGTATTTTGGCGCACATTAAGGTAATACAAGTTAAAATCACCTGCATGATAATTAGGGTTCCAATATAGAAAACTCCACTTAAATTTGGGCTTTTCCAACCATAACAAACCATTATGCACTTGTGCACCTGCCAAATTGGGCAGAATTTCTTCAAAATCCAACAATATCCCACCAAGGTTTTGACTTTCTGAAACGTATGCGGTGTCGTTTGTCCAAGTTAATGGATTGGTGACTACAATATTATTATTGGTCTGATGCCATTTTGGATACTTCCCTTGTTTATAACTACGCCAGCTCATAAAACATTGCACATCAGTCGAATCTTGACATTCTTGTATTTGGCTGAAGTAAGCTTTCTCCACCGGGATCCCGACAATGTAAGCAGCAATCATCTGCTTTTGCAATGCTTTGCCATCAATCTTCTCCTTAATCAATTGCTTGGCATGCGTCGTTCCTTGGCTGTGTGAAGCAATAATAAAAGGACGGCCATTGTTGTGATGATCTAAGTAATACTCAAAAGCCGCTTTCACGTCTCTATAAGCCAATTTGAAGGCTTCGAGAGCATCTTTCTTCGCATCTGTAAAATAACTCTCTAAATGCGCTTGGCGATAACGAGGGGCATAAACTTGACCTACTGCATTAAAGATACTAGCTTGATAAAGAATACTACCTGCATCCGTTTTTTCATTCAATGCTGCATCATCAATTGGCCCATTCCATTGTGTATTGCCTTTTTCTAAGGTATAAGTGGTGGGATGTAAGAAGAATACATCAATCTGGTCTTTTGCAGCAAAGTTTTTTTCCGCTTTCGCTAAAATAGCAGGGATACTATCAGAAGGATCTTCTTTTTGCGGATGAGCGGCCCATGCAGAGAGTTGACTATAATCGGGCGCAGTGGGGGTAATCGTTTCTGAAAAGCCATACTTTGGCTTTGTCGCACAGCTTTGTACGATCATTCCTAACAGAATGAAGAATAGAACACGTTTCATATCTATAGATTGTTTTTGGTTGTACTCTTCTAACGATACAAAACGAAAATCTGTGCTACAAAGTCCTAGATTTTATTAAAATTTCATTCCTTTTTTTCAAAATGGCTACCCAAAAGCTGTTTTGTATCCATATTTGACAAACGTAAATATATTTGTTTACATATTTGCGGAAGTAGGAAGGCCCTTTTCTACCATATTTGTATTTAACATCTTTCCCAATGAAGCCGATTTTTATCGTTAGTGGTTAATGGTACAATGCTTATACCGTCCATTCATATTTTTCACTATTACACTTTTAACCATTAACCTTCAACCAAAAAATAACGATTTGGCATTTAATGAGGCTATACGCCTAGCTGGCCACCGCTACAGGCGGTATGGCCAGCCTTTGCCGAACAATTTTAATTTCTTTCCTTCGCGGAATCTTCCTATTTTATCTCTTCATTTTATCAACTCCTGACCCTATGTTAAATGGTATTGCGTTAATTGGTATTATTATAGTCGCTATTGTTTTTATCGTCTTGGCTTCTTCTAAGTGGAAATGGCATCCATTTTTGGCCATTCTTACCGCGACTATCGGTGTAGGTTTGGCAGTTCAAATGCCGCTAAACACAATCATCCAATCGATCAATAATGGCTTTGGTAGTTTGATGGGATATATTGGCTTAATTGTGGTTATGGGAAGCATTATTGGCGTAATCTTAGAAAAGTCAGGAGCTGCCATGAAAATTGCACAGCTTATTTTACAGCTTGTCGGCAAAAAACGTCCGGCTTTAGCCATGTCATTTATCGGAGCTACCGTAAGTATTCCTGTATTTTGCGACAGCGGATTCATCATCTTGGCTGGTTTGAATAATGCTTTAGCCAAAACTGCCAAAGTCAAAAAAGCAAGCTTAGCTTTAGCATTGGCATCCGGACTTTATACTACGCATACGCTTATCCCTCCTACACCAGGCCCTATTACCGCTGCCGGAAACATTGGTGCTTCCGATTATATTGGAACCATTATGATAATAGGATTTATCGTATCTATTCCAACCTTACTAGTCGCTTGGCTTTTCGCCAAAACCAAAGGTCAAACCCTAGAAACAGAAGATTTAACTGCAGAAGATTGGAAAGCACTAAACCTTCCTAGTGCTTGGAAAGCATTACTCCCCATTCTGCTACCTATCGTATTAATTGCTGTTGGAACAGTTGCCAAGTTTTGGAAATGGGAATCTGCTTTAGCAGAAATCCTTTTATTCTTGGGACATCCCTTAGTTGCATTATTTATTGGAATGTTTTCTGCCTTTCTTTTATTTCCCGCAAAGGGAAAAACCTACTGGAACGATTGGATTGGAGAAGGGATAAAATTGGCTGGCCCCATCTTAATTATTACAGGTGCAGGAGGTGCATTTGGTGGATTACTCAAAGCTACACCTATGGCAGATTTGATTCAAGACTGGATCACAGGGAATGCCTTTTCAGGTTTTACATTTTTGATCATCGCTTTTTTGATTGCAGCCTTGCTAAAAACCTCCCAGGGTTCTTCTACCAATGCTTTAGTCATTACCTCTTCTATTTTGGCACCACTTGTACCTACCTTAGGATTTGACACCGCTTACGAACTCGCATTAGTAGTGATGGCATTAGGTGGCGGAGCCATGACAGTATCCCATGCCAATGATAGCTATTTTTGGGTGGTTACTCAATTCAGTGGCATCCAACTACAAGATGCTTATCGCAGTTACACCCTTATGACTGGATTGCAAGGTTTGACCGTTCTTTTGATCACACTAGTATTATATGCATTTGCGTAAAAGCATTTTCAAACAAAATTTACTTCCTATTTTTCATTTATATAAAAAGAGTAAGCCTGCTCTTTGAATATATAATAATGCTAAATATTTCTTTGGCTAAAGATTAAACGATATTCATATGCTTTCCCTCCATCTTTACTTTAGCGTCTGCTTGGAATTTATTATGTCCGACAAACGCTTAGCTTTTCAACTAAATATGTAGTAAAATTATAGTATATGAAAACTAGATTGTTTTTTCTTTTTGCCCTTTTATTTAGCGTAAGCGCAATTGCCCAAGATACCAAAACGAATATAGCAGTAAGCTATTTCGATACTAAGGGTATATCTATCACAACAGAGCAAGCTGGAAGCATTGCAAGAAGTGAAATTACCAAGATGGGTAAGTTCGAAATCATGGATGAGTATGATATGATTTCTTTACTTGAGGAAGGTGGTTTTGATATAAAAAGATGCCTTGGAAAAACTTGTCTCATTAAAGCGGGAAAGACGATTAACGTAGATAAGTTTCTGACAGGTAGTATTGAACAATACGGCAACAAAATCAATATCCAGATTCGGCTAATTGATATAGCGACTGAACAAATCGAAAAAATAGAAGTTGCTGAGTTCTTAGATTTACCTGATCAAGTATCCAACATGATTCGCCTCACTCTTGAAAAGATGTTTGATGTTCCCTCCGATCAAAAACTACTCCAAAAACTTACAAAAGAAGACGATTATTATAGCTCTGTCAACGCACCTAGTTCTGA
>JAKVCU010000063.1 GCA_022448955.1 Saprospiraceae bacterium | reverse complement strand
ATTTAGTAATAACATAATTCGTAAATAGTAGCTTATACAATTAAGTAATTAGGCTAAAACCTGTCTGCCTATGGCTGAAATTGGTATAATAAATTCTTTTAGTCTCTTCTAAAATCGTGCGTAACTTTCCTCTCATCAGTTACTTACTATTTTTGAGCTGACCCCGTGCCTGCCGGATGGTAGGCATTTATTATACAATCAATTTTGACTAGCCGCTTAAGTATAAAGCTTTATTTACTGATATGTATTTTTAAATACACAGTAATCCAAATTACTTAGCATTTGGAAGGCGTCGTTTTACTCCGTTCTGCCTTGCGTACTCGCCTTAATAGCTATGACTATTAGGCTCCGCCACACCTTTAGCTGAGCAAAAATCAACTGGTTCAAAATTCCAATTAACTTAAATTACATTTTATCAAGTAATAAGCCTGAAAATTGTTGCAATAAAATATTAGCCAAGGACTGAAAGGTTTATATCAGCTCAAAAATCATGCGTAAGTTTACTACTTTACGTTTCTTACGATTTTTGAACAAAATATTTTATTGTACAAGCAATTTTACTTAGCCATTCGTTTGGTTGTAACCAAACCATATCCTCTATTAAAAATGAAATAGAAATTTAAAAAACAACATTGGTAAGTTTGAAAGACAAGTATATACTGTTATCCTTAGTATTCACCGAATCTGTTTGCGATAGCTGCAGTAGGCAATACAAGGAAGTTTTCTTTTTTTTGGTGTAATAAAAATTTTTCTTCATTCTTTTAGGAATGAAATCCTTTCAAACAAGCCATCACGTATTACAGCATCGTATATTGTAGCTATTTCCTTTTAGAGGCATATCAAGCTTGATATACTTAATTGTAGTACGTTCTCTATTTTTTTAGATTCCTATCAACATTCTCTTACCAGAGTAGGGTAAGATTTTTTGGAAATGTACATGGATTAGGTCGGAGCTCCAAGTTTAATTTAATTACATAACGACGCAAAGATAGAAATCTTATATGAAAGAAGAAAAAAAGTCAAAAAAATAAATTTCGTAAAAAAATAAATGTTTAAAATAGTTGTTTTTTAATTATTTATATAAATATATTATGGTTATTCGTTTGAGGCTTCATATATCCATGAATGAAAATCAATCATAAAAATATTTAAAAAGTAAGATTATTTTGGAATAAAGGAAGGAGTGGGATGAACAAAAAAAGGCCGCCATGCAAATGATGCTAAGCGGCTTGCCCCTTTGTGTTCTTTCCATTTGCGACAAATTTTGCCGTTTACAGGAAAGTATAAACATACGTCCTCAGGGGGGGTCATTGAAAACACATCTATCTTAGCTTTAGTCCTATTGTGCTATAGGTAAGATGAGGTGTTTAATAAAGCTTTGGGGAAGCAGATTAGTTATACTTTGTGCAATCATAGGTATCCATTTGAAAGACGCAGTTGACAGTCCCGGTGTCTTTTATGTTCCCAAATCTAATTCTGCCTATAGTCCCCAGAGCTCGCAAAATCTTTTAAATCATAAATTATGTGTAAAATCAGGTCGTCTATTTCCTGAGTAAAATTTTTAAAAAAAGGCACCAATCGAAATAATTGAGGTTACAAATTCTGATGTTGTGCATTTAATCGAAAACGACAAAGGGCGTCTGCGGAATCAAAACAGATTGGTGCCATTGTGGTGAAAATGGGATTATAATCGCAGACGGTTAATGAAATAAAACGTCATTGTGTTTGTTTGTCAATGTCCCTTAAAAGGGATGACATGCTTAAATCGGCTTACATTTTACAGTAATTCAATAGTCAATACCAGACAGTTGTATTATTGACCTGAACTAAAAAAGATAAAGGAAATTAAATCTTAAGCTTTTGGTTACATGAATTTATTACATGCAGTTAATTACAGCTAATGAAATGTCATTACGGGGAATTGAATGTAAATTGTTAGAACAAAAATTTGCTTAAGTTTTTACATTCAAATGTTGAGGAGTTTGTCATAATTCTTACACTACAAATATAGGTGAATTATGCTTGCGTGTAAAGGTGTTAGGTGCAAAATGGCGGTTTCATTTTTACATAGGTTTGAATAAATGAGGAAACGGTCGTAAATTTAAGATAAACGGTCAAGCAATAAATTTTTATAGTTTTGTGCTAACGGGATGGTATTGTTATTTATTTTAATGTGATTGCCTTCGAGATACTCTATTGTGTCAATTCTAACAATATACGAACGATGTGTTCGGCAAAAAATATGTTGTGGTAGTTCCTTTTCTAACTGGCTAAGAGTGATTTTGGGAACAATTGTTTTGTCGGTAGTGACAATTTTGACATAGTCACCGAAAGCTTGGAGGTAGAAAATTTTCTCTAAAGGGATGGCATAAATTCTTCGATCTGCTTTTACCAAAAGTGGGGCAGGAGTAGTTTGAGTTTCTGTTGCTGCTTCTTTTTTTACTACTCTATTTATTGCTTTCAAAAATCGTTCGAATGAAAAAGGCTTTACTAAATAATCAATGGCATCTAATTCAAAGCCTTCAACCGCAAATTCTGGATATGCAGTCGTAAAAATAATGGATGGAGCATTACTCACGGCTTTCGCCAAGCTAATTCCAGAGAGTTCAGGCATATTAATATCAAGAAAAACGAGGTCTATAGATTCCTTTTCAATAATCTGCAATGCTTGTATAGGATTATAGCTTACGCCAAATACTTCTAGAAAAGGGACCTTTTTACAATACTTCTCTACGACCTTAGTGGCTAATGGTTCATCATCTACAATTAAACAGCGGATATTACTCATATTGTAATACTTAGGTGGACGATAAAATTATTGTTGTTGTCTTCTTGGATTTTTAATTCGTACTTTTCAGGGTATAAAATGGCTAAACGCTTCTTAATATTACTTAAACCAATGCCTCCTTCATTTTCAGGTAGGTTGTCATCTTTCCTCCTAATTTGATTTTGTATGCTAAAGCTTATTTTTTCATTCTCTGCTAATAATTGAATTTTTACAGGATGCCGAGTGGAAGCTTTTCCATGTTTAAAGGCATTCTCAAGGAAAGGCAAAAATAGGAGCGGAGCTAGCGTTTTATGCTCTACATTACCAATGATATTCCACTGAACGGCCTGCTCTTCAGCTAGTCTTAATTTTTGTAATTTTAAAAAACGCTCAATAAATTCTATTTCTTTCGATAAAGGAACTTTCGGTTGAATACATTCATATAGGATATATCTCAAATTATCAGAAAGTGCCAAAATAACATCTGGTGTTCGTTCATCTTGGTCAATCGCTAGCGCATAAATACTATTGAGGTTATTGAATAAAAAATGTGGCTGTACCTGCGCTTTTAATCCTTCTAGTTCCGATTCCATTTTTTCTTTTGCTAGTTTGTTGATGAGTTGTTCCTTCTCATTGATTTCAAACCAGGCCTTTGAAAACTTAAAAAGCATACTGATAACCAAATAACTCCCAATAAATTGCCCAATCTCAAAATAAGTGTAATAGGATATAAAGTAGTAATCAGGAAACAGCCAATCAGATAAATGATTAAAGGTTAATTCGTTCAAAAGAATGCCAAAGCAAAATAGTATAAGTAAGCTTATTATGAAGATGATATAGCGCTTCTTTTCAAGAAATTGAGGGATTAGTAACCTTAGATTAGCATATACTACCAATAGCAGGCTCAGGTGAAATAGAAAGCTATATATATAATCTGAGGCATACAATTGCTCTTCATAAGCAAAGAGGCGAAGTAATATGACGTAAGAAACACCCCAAAAAATGAGGTGCTGTAAAAACTGATTTCGGATGATTTCTTCAAGCCTCATATTTATAGTTTGGCAAAAGACGTTTTCATTTCAATCATAGCAGGATCACTTGCATACTTTTCTACGAATTTTTGTAAATCTTTAGAAGGTGCGCTAAGAATTATCGTTCCTTGCTGATTGATTTCATGCTTCAAACGAATCTTTTTCTCTTTAAATTTTTTCTTTAACCAATCTGGATTAAAGTGTAACAAATCAAATCCATTTTCATTGAATACAACTTTTGCAAAAGTATGCGCAGGGAAGGTCGGGGCTAAGAAGAATAATCCTTCTTCATTGGAATCGATCTCCACAAAGTTAATAGGATCTTCATCTGTTGGTTTTTTCAATCCCAATGGAAAAAAATCGAAATAGTATTCTTTTCCAAGTTTTACTAAGTGAACGGACATTCTTTTGATCAATTCGCCTTCTACTACAACTTCTACGATATAACCCTTGCCATTTTTTGATTGCTCAAACTTCCATTCATTTTCACCATCTACCCATGATTGAGTACTTTCTGTCCAAGCGCCCAGTAAATCTTGCTTAAAAGCTAAGGTGTCGTCAGTATATAAAGGATGTATGGATGGAATACAGCTACTTAAAAAGCAAATAAGGGCTATAATAATGCTGAATTTGATATTTAGATTTTTCATTGTTAAGTGTTTTGATGATTTATTGATTTTGCCGGCTGACAGTTCAAAAGTGCATCAAGACGGGAAGATAGCCAAAAAAGGTCGTTGAAACCTTTGTTTTGGTCGGTGAGCGAGGTGAAATCTACTATGACTAACTGTAGCGCAATCCTTATTGGTCTAAGATCCGCTTTTTCTGAATTATATATTCTTCTTCTGTAAGAATTCCTTTTTCTTTGAGTTCCCCTAATTTAATTATTTGCTGTAATAGTTCATCAGCTACCTGTGGTGCCATCATTTCTTCCTCTTCAATAGGCGCACCATAAGGTTCTGGAGCTACATAGATGGGTTTGCTGCGATAGCCCCTGTCAATGAAATCATCAAATTCCTTAGAAGAGCGAAGGTAGGCTAATGCATCATGAGTATGAATCTTATCCAAATCCTTAAAACCATTTATAACTGCTTCTTCTATATGAAAAAAGGCTCTTTTATCATCTTGAATAATGGAGTAACAGCAAGCTAGATTGAAGTGGAGTGCAGCACTTGTAGGATGAATTTCTAAGGCATCTAGAAAATCTTCAATAGCATTTTCGTAATCGAAGTTTCTAAAGTGTTGAATACCAGATTTTTTTAATAAGTGAAAGTTATCAGAATCATTAGGGCGTCTAAAATCGTATCTTTTCTTTTTTGATTTTCTTGAATAAGAAGTACTTTTTCCCTCAGCATTATACTTAGCATCAAATTCATTACGTGGCATGACATAAAAAAGTATAGCATCTATAAAGGGAATAATAAATGCAAACAAAAAGTTGGGTTCCCATTCAGAAATGGAAATACCAAAAATTAAAGTGGCTAAATACAAAATACCTAAAAATCGTTGACCTAGATAAAATCGATGTAATCCAATGACGCCAAATGGAAAGGCTAAAACGGCGGCTACAATCTTTTTCTTCATATTGGCTATTCTCTATTATCATCCAAAATTCCAATAATAATAATTATTCTATAAAAGTTCATGGATATATAGACAAACGGCTTTATTAGAAAGATAGTTGCCCCTTTTTAAGAAAATGGACTAATCTATGTTGCTATGGATTGTTCTTTTCATAAAATATCCCTTCCTTAGTGAATACTGGAATTTTACTTTTGATATTCCGGACCCTAGAAACATTTTGAATTGTCTTATGTTATTTGCTACTTTTTAGTAGGCTATCTTTGGTATTCAAGATATATTGTTAGTCTCTACTTTGTATTCTTCAATCCATAATTGAAAAAAATGATACTCGAAACGGATTATCTTATTATTGGAAGTGGTGCGGTAGGAATGGCCTTTGCAGACGTATTATTAACAGAAACGGATGCAAAAATTATTATTGTAGATAAACATGCAAAACCAGGAGGTCATTGGAATGTCGCTTATCCTTTTGTAAAACTACATCAGCCTTCTCAATTTTATGGGGTGAGTTCTAGAGAATTGAGCAATGGTCGAATCGAGGAAGTAGGATTAAATAAGGGATTGTTTCATATGGCATCAGGTGCTGAAGTAAGTGCTTATTTTGATGAGGTGATGCAGGCTACTTTTTTACCAACTGGCCGAGTAAAATATTTTCCATTATGTGAATATAAAGGAGATTACAAGTTTAACTCAATGCTTACTGGTGAAGAATATGAAGTGAAGGTGAATAACAAATTAGTAGATGCTACTTACCTAAAAACTTCTGTCCCTGCTACACATACACCTAACTTTACAGTAGCAAAGGGAGTCAATTTTATCCCAATAAATGATTTAACCAAAATATCGATCCCATCGAAAGGCTTTGTGGTGATTGGAGGTGGAAAAACGGGCGTTGATGCTTGTTTATGGTTATTAGAAAATAAAGTAAATCCTGATCTCATTACTTGGATTGTATCTAGAGATGCATGGATGATTGACCGAGAAACTGCTCAACCTACAGCTACTTTTTTTGAAAAATCTATTGGTAATCAAGCCAATCAATTTGAAGCAGTGGCGGAAGCAACTTCCATCGCTGATATGTTTGATAAACTGGAAGAGAAAGGAGTTCTGGTAAGAATCGATAAAGCTGTCCGTCCAAAGATGTTTCATGGTGCAACAATCAGCCAATTAGAACTAGAGGAATTAAGAAAGATTAAGCATATTATTAGAAAAGGACGTGTCCAAAGTATCGAAAGAGATCAAATTATCTTAAAGGGCGGAACCATCCCTACAAGCTCCGAAACTATTCATGTGGATTGCTCAGCGAGTGCAATTCCTGTAACTTTAAAATCAAAGCCAATTTTTAGTGATAATCTTATTACTCCCCAGACCATTCGCTCTTATCAACCTGTTTTTAGTGCCGCAGTAATTGCATATGTTGAAGCAAATTATGAAACAGAAAAGGAGAAAAATAAATTATGTGGAATTGTTCCTTTACCTAACCATGATATAGATTGGTTAAAAATGACAGCGGCAATGATGCGGAATCAATTTAATTGGTCTCAAGACAAGCCTCTACGAAGGTGGATGCGAGAAAATCGATTAGATGGTTTTGGAAAAATGATTAAGGATGTGGATAAAGCCAATGAAAAACATATGGCCATTCTAAAACGGCTAAAAGATAATATGTTACCTGCGATGATAAACTTACAAAAGTTTATTTCCGAATCGGAATTATTAGAACAAACCGCCATTGAGTATCCACAATTTCAAGTTAATAAGTCCATGTTCTTTAATGGCAGATTAGTGGAAGTTCCTAAAACGGAAAGGATAATTAATGATGGAGAAGTTCTGGTCAAGGTAAATAAATTTGCATATACCGCTAATAATATCACTTATGCAGTAGTAGGTGATCTGATAGGATATTGGCAATTTTTTCCAGCAATGGGTGAAAACTCAGATGATTATGGTGTGATTCCAGTTTGGGGGTTTGCTGAGGTTGTAGCATCTAAGGTAGAAGGCATTCCCATAGGAGATCGCTTATTTGGTTATTTTCCCCCAGCTAGTCATTTAAAAATGGTGCCAACTCGTGTGCGAGAACATAGTTTTATAGATGGAGCAGAACATCGTTCTAAACTACCATCAGCTTATAATAGGTATCGTAGAGTTAGTGCAGAGAAAGATTATGATCCAGCTATGGATAATGCAACAATGATGTTATTCCCATTGCATTTAACTTCTTTTTGTATTTGGGATGTCTTACAAGATAAAGACTGGTATGCTGCCAAGCAAATTATTATATTAGGTGCTTCTAGCAAAACCAGTACAGGGCTAGCTTATGCTTTAAAAGCAGACACATCTGCTCCGAGAATGATTGGAGTAACCTCATCGAGAAACCTAGAAATGGTCTGTGGTCTGAATTTATATGATCAGAGTATTACTTATGACTCACTTGACCTAATTGACTCCACTATTCCAAGTGTAATTGTTGATATGTCAGGGAATAGTAATGTTCTATTGGCATTACATACTGTATTAGCTGACAATATGAAATGGTGCATCAATGTAGGTATTACCCATTGGGATCAAGCTACAAAAAGACCAAAAGATGGAATCATTACCCAAAGAAGCGAGTTTTTCTTTGCTCCAAGCCATATTCAAAGAAGGATAAAGGAATGGGGACCTAATGGTTTTAATCAGAGAACATCTACATTTATGATGGAAACAGCTATCAAAACACAAGAATGGCTGACATTTAAGAAAATTAGTGGTTTGCTAGAGATGGCAAAGATTCACCAAGCGGTCGCTCAAGGGAAGATTCCTGCGAACGAAGGCCTAATTATAGAACTTTAACCAACAGTGAATTAGACCATCATACTTTTTTAAGTAGTTAGGCTAGGACCTGTCCGCCTATGGCTAAAATTGGTATAATAAATTCTTTTAGTCAGTTCTAAAATTGTGCATAACCTTCTTACCGTCGGTTACTTACTATTTTGAGCTGACGNATTTATTATACAAGCAATTTTGACNAGCCGCTTAATTCTCTTATCGTTAATCTTTTTTTATTTTCATCTGTGGTAAAGTATTTTTTACATGGATATTTTGAATGTTCTTTTAGTCATTTTATTTTTAATAGGAGCTGTTCAAGGAATTGTCTTTGGAATTATTCTTGTTCAAAGCAGTCAAAAGAATATTTTAGCCAATCGCTTACTTGCTGCCTTATTATTTTTACTTTCTTACAGGCTTATCGTTCAAAGCTTGCGCCTATTTGGCTTAGGCTACTATGATACTTGGTATTATTTTATGCTTGATCTAAATTGGGCGAATGGCCCATTACTTTACTTTTATGTGAAGGCATTGATCCGTCCTGAATTTGGCTTTCGCCAAAAAGATGTGCTCCATTTTATACCTGTTCTTATTCAGATTGGATTCAGCATATTTGTCAGGCTGCAAAATTTGTACTGGGATGGTACACGCGAAAGTCTCAGTTGGGCAGGATATTGGGGCTATGTGGTATGGATGAATTACTCAACGATTTATATAGTAGCTAGTATACTCATTATTATTTATGCAAGGAAAGCACTTTTCTTACTTCAGGCAGAGATAAAAGGTATCCAGATTCAATATGAGCGCATACAGTGGATTCGAAAGATTGTTCGCTCTTTTTTGGTTTACTTTTTAATAGTTTTGGCCATTCTTATTGCTGATCTTATAGTTTATAATTTATCATTAGGGAATTCTTATTTTTACTTCACTCGCTTTTATTATTATCCATTCTTTACAGGTATTTCCGTATTGACGTATTGGGTAGGAATTGAGGGATTTAAACGAAAAGATGAAGAAGGTATACAAAAACAGCAGGTCTTATCTGATACAAAACAACAACAACTAGAACATTTAGCTAAAAGCCTAAATCTTTTAATGCAAAAGGAACAGCTTTATAAAAATCCAACCTTATCGATAAATGAATTAGCAGAACAATTAGGGGTTAAAGGATACCTCTTGTCACTTTGCTTAAAGCAAATTTTTCAACAGAAATTTAGTGATTATATCAACGAACTACGTGTTGCTGAGGTTCAACGCTTACTAAAAGATCCGAGGAAAGCACATTACACCCTTCTATCCCTTGCAATGGAGGCTGGATTTAATTCAAAATCTTCTTTTAATCGAGCCGTGAAAAAACATTTGGGTATCCTTCCAAGTGCAATGAAAAATTAACATTCAATAGCATTTTTTTGCAAAAACTAGAGGTGTCAATTTTCTAATCGACTCCATAAGTTCATTTATAAAAGGTGTCAATTTCCTAATTGCACCGAAAAACAGTGATTTTCCAACTAGGTTTGTATTGAACAAAAAAATCAAAATCATGAAATCACTACTGTTATTTTTATTCGTTAGCCTTTGTACTATTATTCCAACTGATACGGAAAAATTAGACTCCGATGTCTTGATTGGAACCTGGCAATTAGATATGACGCCTGAAAACCCAAATGATGAAAACTTTGCTATGATGCGGATAAGAAAAATAAGAGATGGCATTATCAAAGGAACTTTCTACAGAGAAGGTGTCAAAATCCAAGATGGACGCATCAATACCCAAACTGGAACCATCTATGGTGCTTTAGTATCCGGCGATAATTCTGGCAAATACAACACTAGTTTCTACTTTAAAGATGGTAAACTTTATGGTTCCACTCATGCACTAGAAAGAGGTTTTCTAGCAGTTTGGGTGGCAACAAAGGAATAACCCGACTGTGAGGAGTGCATTGACCAATGGCCAATGCACTTTACTGATTTACAAGTAATTTAAATACCGATTTGGTAAATCTGACGTATTCTTGTAATTCTTTATCAAATCCTACCCACTGATAGGTATTTCCGTAAGGACATGTAGGTGCAGCTTCTTCAACGCCTGAGCGAAGCTCATAACGATCAGGTGCAGCCTTGTATATTTCCATGGTGATTTTACGCATTAGGAAGACAGTAAGTTATATTGCAAACGAATGTCTTTAAAGTAAGGAAAAAGAATGTAAAACTTTTCTCTTTTATTGGGAAGGCTATCACCAAAGATGATTTTTGCTTCCCAATTAGATAAGCTTCCTATTTTGAGATGATTTTTAAAGTTTCTTTTACTTTTCTTGCCGTTGCTTTGGCTGTAGCCAAATCAGATGCCACTACAGTTGCATGTCCCATTTTTCGGAAGGGCCTAGTCTCTACTTTACCGTAAAGGTGTAAGTTGACGCCCCCCATTGCTAGGCAATCAGGTAAACCTTCATAGACGGCATGTCCAGTATATCCATCTGCGCCAAGCAAATTAACCATGATAGATGGCGTTTTCATCTTTGTACTACCTAAAGGCAGATTCAAAACTGCTCTGACATGCTGTTCAAACTGTGAGGTATAACAGCTATCAATAGTATGATGGCCACTATTATGTGGTCTTGGGGCCACTTCATTAACTAATATATTATCATCTTTATCTAAGAACAATTCTACAGCTAATAATCCGCATAAGTCAAAGGTTTCAATTACCTCTCTAGCCAAAGCATCTGCGGTTTGGGCGATTTCTTCACGCACTTCTGCAGGACAAACTAACCATTCTACCAAATTAGCATCAGGATTGAATTCCATATCTACAACAGGATAACTGGCAATTTCACCTGATTCATTTCTAGCTACAATTACGGCTATTTCTTTCTTGATATCCACCATGTCTTCTACCATAGACGGGGTATCCATGATTAAATCTCTATAACTCGCATCCTTAATAACTGCAACGCCTTTGCCATCGTAGCCTGCTTTTCTAGACTTCTGTACAAATGGGTATTTTAAAATACCATTTTCAATGGCATGTAAAATATCTGCTTTATTTTCATACAATTCAAAAGGAGAAGTAGGAATGTTATGCTTAGCATAAAACTGTTTTTGCTGTCCTTTATCTTTTATGATGTCTAATTGTGCAGGAGCTGGATGGATAGTAACACCTTCTTTTTCAAGCTGATGTAAAGCTTCTGTATTGACATGCTCAATTTCTATAGTAATTACATCTTTGTCTTTCCCAAAATTATAGACATCGTCATAATCTTTAAAACTACCTTCTGTAAAGAATGGTGTAAACATCCCTGCGGGGAAGTTTTTTTTCTGATCTAGAATGTAAAGTGGCAAATGCCAATCGCCAACTGCCAATGCCATCATCTTCCCTAATTGGCCGCCTCCTAAAACACCTAGTTTAAAATCCGAATTTATGATTGCTTTATCCATGCTTATAATTTGCTGGCAAAAGTATTAATTTTTTAAAACTCCTTCCTTGCTTAATTTAACTCTTTTCATGCCATATGGTTTTGAACCCCCCTTCGATCTTAATCTTAATTACCTTTTTTAATTAAAATTTTACTCATTTAAAAATTTCTTTTTTATGATATTTTAAAAATAACTAAGATTGTAAATAACAATACTCGAAAAGATATAAGTTCATATATCTACTAGATATTTATGAGTTAAGTGGTTAGGCTAGAACCTGCCTACCTGCCAGGATATAGTATAATAAAATTAAGCCATAAACTGACAGGGTTTTACGTGCGTTCAAAAATCATGTTCAACTTTCCTGTCGTCCGTTTCTTAAGTCAATAATATGAAAAATCTGCACCATGACTGATTAGTAATACCTTTAAGAATCCTGACTAAAGGAAAAACTTAAACACATTTAGTTAACCTTTACATTCCCTTTTGATATCAAATGCAACAATGTTGCATTTAAAGAATTCTACTTATATTTGCTTCAGCGTTGCATTTTAAAACGAACTAATAATATTCACTAAAAATCTAAATTAATTTCATTATGAAAGTAGCTTACATTTTTAAAACTAACATGGCTTCTACCTTCCAGTTGGCAACCATGATTTTACCTCAATTAGAGAAAAATACTCATGGCGTGGAAGTAGTAGGTATGTTCTTTTTTGACGAAAATATACATGTCCTAAGAAAAGGAAATGAAACCGGAGAACGACTTAATAAGATAGCCAAAGAACATGGGATGTTGGTTATGGCTTGTGACCAATGTGCTTTAAGACGTGATTTAGCTGAGGGAGATTTTGACCAATGTGGTACTGGAAGTGTACAACCTAAAAATATGATTGAAGTGGGACAAGTAGGTTGTTTTCCACAATTGTATAGTGCATTGGGTGGCAATATGCCAAATTTGGTAATTACTCTTTAAGATGAAAGCTTAAACTTTAATTTAAAAACGTAAAACTCTTTATTTTTTAGATTAAAAAATAGATGTAGAGTTAATTGTATAGCTGGAGTTCAATTTTATTTGAGATAAAAAATAATGCTCCCAGCGCAGGTTTCTATGCTTTATAAGCAAAAAAAGTATTGGCTACAACAAAAGCTAAAATGTCAATTGTCCCTATGAGGGGCAACTGCATTTAGCCATAACGTTCATCTGCAATCTTTACTTCGCTCGTCTTGCAGATGAACGCCATAGGATGGAAAACCATAAGCATTTGGTGTTCAATGAATTTTTCATAAATGGTAAGGCATATTTATAAATAACTTCAATTTTAATTACTGTAATTAATCGAATAAGCATTGAAGAAAATAAAGCAATTGAAAGGACAGATGCTAATTTCATTGTACATTTAGGTGCCACTTATGGGCAACAAGATTTACAATGAAATCATGTAGCATAATGAAGAGTATACTAATCAAAGGAGGGACCCTAATTAACGAAGGCACTTCACGAGTAGCCGACCTTTTAATTAAAAATGGAAGAATAGAAAGAATCGATGTCCAGATCGATGCTTCTGTAGATATTGAAATTAATGCAGAAGGAAAAGTTGTCATGCCAGGTATCATTGACGACCAAGTGCATTTCCGTGAACCAGGCCTCACGCATAAAGCAAACCTCTATACAGAACCTAAAGCTGCGGTTGCAGGTGGTACAACCTCCTTTATGGAAATGCCCAATACCAAACCTGCTGCGCTTACTCAAGAATTATTAGAAGATAAATACCAAATTGCTGCAAAAAGTTCTTTAGGTAATTTTTCTTTCTTTATGGGGGCTTCTAATGAAAATATTGAAGAAGTACTCAAAACAGATGAGAAAAATGTCTGTGGTCTAAAAATATTTATGGGTTCTAGTACTGGAAATATGCTAGTGGATGATGAAACCACTTTAAAAAATTTATTCTCTAAAGTACCTATGCTTATTGCGACTCATTGCGAAGATGAGGCCACCATACGGGCCAATGCTGCAAAGGCAAAAGAACAATATGGCGAGCATGTGCCCATTGAAATGCATCCTATCATTAGAAATGTTGAGGGCTGCTATAAATCAAGTTCTTTAGCCATTCAATTAGCTAAAGAATATAATACCCGTCTACATATTTTACATATTTCCACAGCAGAAGAACTTGATTTATTCAGGAATGATATCCCACTAGAACAAAAGCGGATCACTTCTGAAGTCTGTGTCCATCATCTATATTTTAATGCAAGCCAGTATGCAAGCCTAGGTACACAAATCAAGTGTAATCCAGCCGTTAAAGACGCTTCTCATCAAGAAGCTTTATTCCCTGCACTATTAGACAACCGTCTAGATATTATCGCAACAGATCATGCACCACATACATGGGATGAAAAACAAGCAACTTACTTCAATGCGCCTTCAGGCGTTCCTTTGGTGCAGCATAGTTTAAACGTTATGCTAGAATTTTACCAAAAAGGAATGATTAGCATGGAACGTATTGTGGAAAAAATGTGCCATGCACCCGCTATCTGCCTACAAGTAGAAGAGAGAGGTTATCTAAGAGAAGGCTATTGGGCGGATGTCGTTGTTTTAGATCCTGATAAACAATGGGAAGTCAACAAAGGAAATATTCACTATAAGTGCAATTGGTCGCCATTTGAAGGACACACTTTCAAAGGTCAGGTTGAATCAACAATTGTGAGTGGGCACTTAGCTTACCATCATGGCCAGTTTGACGAAAGTCAAAAAGGGAAAAGATTGACTTTTGCCAGAGTCTAATGGCTCTTTTTTCAATTACTTGATCAATACCGATTGCCATAGTTGTGGTGCAATAACCTAGAGGGGCCTTGCTGAAAAGGTCAAGTTGCTGCTAGTACAATTTGATTAAGCAAATTAAGATTTGGATTCAAAAATTCGGTAATGAAATCGTTTTGATTCAAGCTAACTTAATGAAGTTGTTTATTTCATCATTTCCTGAATTTGAAAAATTGTACAAGCATGACTTCTCAAAAACAAATAGAACTTTGTGAATACTGTAAAACTGAAATAAGTGGAAATTTTTGTTCAAACTGTGGTCGTGCAAGAACATTAAAGCGGATAAATAGTAAGTATATAATATCTCAAATTGGAAGCATATTAAATTTTGATAAAGGAATACTCTTTACCATAAAAGAACTTTTGATCAGACCTGGTCAAAGCGTTCAAATCTTTATTCATAAAGATAGAAAAACGCTGGTCAAACCGATTGTTTTTATAATAATCTGCTCTTTGACCTACACCATCCTCCAGCGACTATTTAACTTTAAAGATGGGTACGTAAATTATTCATTTGGTGATGATATTACAAGTACTTCAATTTTTGATTGGGTGACGAATAATTATGGCTACGCGAACTTGCTGCTTGCCATATTTATAGCACTGTGGATTAGGTTATTCTTTAGAAAACATAATTATAATCTTTTTGAGATTTTGATTTTACTATGTTTTGTTATGGGAGTGGGTATGTTGATATTCTCATTTTTTGGGATGATTGATAGTTTATCAAATTTAAAAATTGCTGACAAAGGATTCCTAATTGGAGTTTTATATATTTCGTGGGGAATTGGTCTTTTTTTCAAAGGAAATAAGTTAGTGAATAGCATAAAAGGCTTATTGTGCTATTTTCTGGGCTTAATCTCTTTTACCTTAATCATTCTAGTCCTAGGAACGACGATAGACTGGATTAGTCCATAAAAGTAAAGGTTTATGATTTTCCATATCTTAGTTTTAATTCCAATCCGCCGCCAGCTACTAGCTGTTTGAATGTTCCCGAAATTCTCCTACCTGAAAGATCCACCTTCCAATTAAACTGGAGCGAGTCCTTTTTATTTTGTGCCAAAACAGATGTCAATAAAAAAATAGATGATATCAATACTATAAGAATAGGCTTATGATTTAGCACAATTTCTATTTTAAAGGGCATGTTTGAAAGGAAGAGGCCAGCATCACCTAAACAAAATCGCAGAAAGGAAATAAATTATTGAAAGCTAATGGCTTTGAATATGGCGAATGTCTGCTGCAAAAAAAAGTTCGGATTTTCGACAAAGTCGAAAATCCGATATATAATTCCTATTTGTTTGCTACTACTTTTAGAAGTTCCGATGCTGCTAATTTTCCAAATTCATTTGCTGCACTCGGACTAGCTCCTGTAATTAGTTTTCTATCCTTATGAACAGTAGCATCCGCGTTTTCATTTACAATAGTGACACCTAGATGATTTAGTCGTTCTCCGTATATCCATGGCATTGCACCAGGTGTATAACCGATAGAGGGGCCTTGCGCATCTACAGCATCAGGGAAAGCGGCAATTTTGTAACCTTCGTAAAGATAAGCTGCTTCTTCTTCTAGGTTTGCTGCAAGCAGTGCAGCCGGGCCATGACAAATGGCAAGCATATGCATGTCTTGATCATGAGACCATTGAATGAGTTTGCTTAAATCTTTATTCTCTGGAAGTCCTAGCATGGCACCATGCCCGCCAGGGATAAAAACAGCTACGTAATCTGTACTATCATGCATTGAAGTTTGAACAAATGTTTTCAAACTACCAGGGTTTTCTAGTTCATCTTTGTATTCTTCGTAAATTGCTTTTACAGCTTTGTCTTCTTCGGGCATAGCCCACATTTCAATCTTAGCTGATTTTCCACTTGGCGTTATGATGTCGATATCAAAACCTGCATTTTTTAAGTGCAAAGTTGGTAAAAGCATTTCTACTGGATGATTTCCAGTGGAAAACTTTTTACCATTGGCCATGGTCATGTATCGTTCTTCTGTGCATACCATTAATACTTTTTTATTTCCTTTGTGTGGATTCTCATATTTGGTATGATCATAATCTGTTGTAGAAGAAGTTGCTAATTTTAAAGCAAATGGAGAAGGTATATATGCCCCATCCTTGGTAGCTGTTGGCTTTGACACCAAGTAGAATACTACAAAAATGACTGCCAAAAATGCAAATAAACCTAATAATATTTTCTTCAATATGGTATTATTCATTCTCTAAATGTGATTAACTAATTCTTCAATTGGCTTTCTGACTTTGACAAGATTGACTAACCAATCTTTATTGGTATCTCTGTAACCTACAGGTAGAAGTAAGGTACTTCTCAGATTTTTTTCTTCGAGATTTAATATTTTGTCTAAAGCAGCAGAATCAAAGCCTTCCATCGGCGTACTATCCAATCCTTCAAGGGTTGCTTGTGTAATGGCGGACATTAAAGCAATGTAAGTTTGGCGTGCGGCATGTTCGAAATTTATTTTAGGATCTCTTTGAGGGTAGGTTGACAATAATTGTTGTCGATAATTTTCCCAACCTTCGTTGATAAAACCTCTTATTTCATTTGTCAGATCAAACATGTGGTTGATCCTTTCTGCCGAGTAATTATTCCATGCAGCAAAAACGAATAGATGAGAACAGTCTGTTATTTGTGATTGATTCCAAGCAACTTCTCTAATGCTGGATTTTACATCTTTATCTGTAATGACAAATACTTCAAATGGCTGCAGACCACTTGATGTGGGGGTCAATCTGATAGCTTCTAAGATGTTATCAATTTTCTGTTGATCCACTACTTGGCCATTCATAGCTTTCGTAGCGTATCGCTGGTTAAGTATATCTAAATAATCCATTGTACTTTGTTTAGGTGCAAAGTTCCAAACTTAATTAGTAATAAAAATTGATCTATGATAAGAAATTAAGAATTGGCGATTTCTTTTCGGACTCTGCTTAAGCTTTCTGGTGTGATTCCCAAAAAGGAAGCGATTTGATAATTGGGGATTACCTTTTCGAATATAGCATAATCTTCTACAAATTGTTGATACTTCTCTTTTGCGGTGAGGGTAAGTAATCCAAGGATTCTTTTCTGGAGTGCTGTCACTCTATTTTCTAAATTTTTGCGTTGAATAACTTCAAATTCTGGATATTTAACATACAATTGTTCAAGGTGGTCTTTTCTTATAATCATAACTTTGGAATGAGAAAGACTTTCAATGGAAAGTAGTGTATTCTCCTCTTTAAATAAGGTGATATAATCACTAATCCACCAATTTTTTATGGCAAATTGTAAGGTATGATCTTTTCCATTCTCTGTTTTATAAAATGAGCGAAGACACCCACTTGCAACAAAAATTTGTATTTTTTTTGCGGAATTTTCAGATAGAATTATTTCTCCTTTTACTAAGTTTTTTTCAACGACTCTGGCTTTTAATTCACTCAAAATTTCATTAGATATTGGAAGTTTACCTTCTATATATTCTATTAACTCTTTCATTGGTGGTGTACTGCTTTTATTGTAATAATTATTCGGCAAGTAAGTATTTAGGCTAGGAAATATGCGCTAATCATCATCAATGGGTAAATGCTCTAAAATTTTATAAATTGCAATTCCGGTAGCCATTGCCACATTCATGGATAAGTTAATGCCATGCATGGGAATATGCACACTCTGATCTGCTAAGCCTAGCAATTCTTCCGATACCCCATGTTTCTCATTCCCAATCAATAAAACACATGGGAATTTTGGTTTTAGCATGGTATGAGGAATACTGTTATGGGTGATCTCTAATGCATAAATGGTATGTGTCTCTTTTAGCTTTTTTACTTCTTCCACTTTCGTGAAATCTACCTTCTGGATATGCTCATTGGTGCCTCGAGCTACTCTTTTTAGTTTTTTACCACCTGCGATGGCTTCCATCTGATAGCAGTAAATGCATTCGAGTCGAGCTGCATCGGCTAGACGAAACATAGCACCCATATTCCGGGCATTCTCGACTCTATCTAATAAAAAAGAAATAGGGAAGGGGTTTTGAGCAACCATTTCTTTTAAGGCTTTGTAGTCTTTGTTCTTTTCGTGATATTTTAGCGGTGTATCTTTCATTAAATGCAAGAAATGAAAACTTCGTTATACTACCTAGCAATTCTACCAAATTCCAAAATTAGTGCCGAAATTACGGCATTTAAACAATATGCTGCAGTGCATTTTAATACTATTAGAGCACTCCGCTCTCCTCCGCACATTACACTTATTCCCCCTTTTCGATGGCCAGAAGGACAAATATATGCTGTAGCAAACACTTTGAAAGCTTTCGCTAAACAAAGACACATATTTGAACTACAATTAAAAGACTTCGAAGCTTTCCCACCTAGAGTAATCTTTATTCAACCGGAACAGCATCCCCAATTAATACAATTGCAATCTGATCTTAAGATAAGTTTAGAGGAGCAGAATAATTTGACTTACAAAAATATATTTGGTTTCCACCCTCATATTACAGTCGCATTTAAAGACCTAAAAGAAGACATTTTTCCAGTTGCTTGGAATTACTTTAAACAACTTAGCTATTTTCGAACTTTTATTGTTGATAGCATTAGTCTTTTAAAGCATAATGGCAGCACATGGGAAATTTTTCAAACTTATTCACTCGCTTCATCCTGATGATGCTCGTTGCCTCTTGTTGGATGTTGCCTTCTTGTACCGAAGAAAATGGCAATAGGGAAGATAACCCCATCGACGAGCCTATTCTCGTAAAAGATACTATAAGGTATCTAGCACTTGGCGACTCCTATACCATTGGTCAGTCTGTTGCTCCTGTTGAACGTTATCCTAGACAATTAGCAGATAGCCTTAATACAGCAGAGTTTTTTGTGAAAGATTTAGAAATCATTGCAACTACAGGCTGGACTACGACAAGACTTATACAAGAATTAAATGATAATGCACCGGGTGATGATTTTGATTTGGTCTCTTTGTTAATCGGTGTCAATAATCAGTTCCAATCTAGACCTTTTTCACTCTATGAAGAGGAATTTCCGAACTTATTAAACCGTGCGATTAGCCATGCTAAAGGTGATCGGTCTAAAGTTTTTGTGCTCTCTATACCCGATTATGCTTATACGCTTTATGGTCAAGGCGCGGCTAACCCTCAGATAATTAGCGACAAACTCGATGAATATAACGCTTTCGCTAAATCTGTTTGTGAGGCAGAAGATATTCCATTTTTTAATATTACAGATATCTCAAGAGAAGGTTTGGATCGACCTGAATTACTCGCAAGTGACGGTTTACATCCTTCTGGTATAATGTATGCCGAATGGGTGGCACTCATTTATGAAGATGTCAAAAAACTACTCCAAAACTAGCCGTTTCGTAAATTAAATGACTGCTACAGGTATATACAATTACAAAATGGTCATAGTTTTGTAACTTTAAGACCTAATTATGTTTATGAAATTAAGAATAAGAAAATATAATTTTCGTTTATTTGACACGTTCTTAAGTGTTAAATGGAGAAACGAAAGCCCAAATAACTCCATTATTCGTTTAGGTCTAACAAGAATGGATTCGGCACGAAATTAGAAGATTTCATGCCAAGTTGGAAGAGGATAAAACTTGAATTATTTTCCCTTTCCAATGGGAAATTCCCTACTAGTACATGCTTTTAACACCCGTTGACCTATGAGGTTATACTGTAGTTTGTTTTTTTGCTTATTTGGAATTTTACACGCGCATGCTCAAGCTTTTTTTCCAATTAAAGTGGATAAAAAGTGGGGCCTTATTGATTCAGATGGTGAGATTGTACTTTCGCCTGATTACGAGGCTATTGGTGAATTTAAAGCCTTTGGATATTCCGTTATTCAAAAGAATGGGGGAGTGGGCTTGCTAAATCGGTATATTAGAGAAATCGTTCCTCCAAAATACGATGACATAAAGGTGTTGGATTCTACACTTATAGCTGTTATGGATCGTGGCGAATGGATGGTTATTGGTTTGGATGGAAAAGTAGTACTCGAAAAAGGTTATGGCCAAGTAGAGGTTTGGGACAATGAATACCTTGGCTTTTCACAAAACGGTAAATGGGGAGTAAAAGATCATCAAGGTCATACTATTGTAGCTGCTCAATATGATGAGGTTTCTTATGAAGAAGAACGATTCTTTCTTACTCGGAAAGGAAAAAAACTAGGCGTACTCAATAAAAATGGTAATGAAATTATTAAAGATATCGCCAACGAAATTAAGTTGTTTGACGACAGTCTGCTGTTCTTTAAAAAAGATAGTTACTGGGGAGCAATTAACCTAGATGGGAAAAAACTTATTGATCCTGCCTATGATTCATACCAAAAGCTATCTCCAAATTTTATAAAACTCACCTCCAACAACAAAATAGCAATCTATTCGAAGATTTGTCATCAAATTATTTCTAAAGATTATGACAACTATTACGCCTTCTCCCGTAAGTTTATCATCGCTAAAAAAGATAGAAAACTAGGTCTAGTAGACTGGTGCGGCCAAGAGATCTTACCACCTATGTATGATGAAATCCAATCCTATGATCGCAACCTCTTCCGGGTTACCTTCAATGGTAAATGGGGTGTAGTTGGCCTAGAAGGCAAACAAATCATACCATTAAAATACGACTATATTGCTCCTCTTCGAGATCATGTTTGTGTAGTCAAACAAGGAGAAAAGTTTGGTGTAGTTAATTTTAAAGGAGAAGAAATTGTAGCTCCCCAGTATCAAAGGATAGAACTGGAGAATGATCATGCCTACGCCTACGCTATGAAAAATGGAAAAAGGGAAGAGCAGTTAAAAATTATTTCTTTCGATAAAGATGGCCAAGTGAAATTTGATAAAAGTTCAAATTCTCATTTTCAGCTTAAAATAGCAGGCGCTAATCAATCAAATAGTAGAAATAGTAAAGTTGATCAAAGTTTTACACTAAAGGATTTTGAATGGTTTTACTCACCACAGCTTGATCGTTTTGGCTTGCGTAAGCTATCAGATGGCAGTATCCAAATCGAGCCAACTTTCCATTTTGTACAGATCGAAAGAGCCCTAGGACTCACTGTAGTAGGTATTGAAACTACATCAAAGTACGAATTTGAAAGAACAAGTTTTAGATTCGATATCGCCTACGGGATTGTCAACAACGACATAGGGGCTTTAGTGACCAAAGTAGAGTTTTGGGATATTCGATTAGAGGATTTTTATGAAGGATACCCCGTCGCTCGTTGTATTTTTAATAATGGCTCCCATGGTTTAATTGATGCCGATACGATTGGGAAAATTGTACGGCGCAATCTAGCTTATATCGGTGAATTTCATAAGGGCGTAGCACGTACGAGTATCGCCGGTAAGCTTTCAGGCAGTATGAAAAGTGACCGAAGCTTGGGTAAACTTAGGTCATATCTTGATGATATGATGGCTCCTAGTTTAAGAGTAGACTACACCGAGTATGATCAAATATTTCAGAAAGATGCTTCCTTAATTTGTGAAGATTGTTCATGGGGTTATATCGATACCTTGGGTCGTATCGTGGTAAACCCAACCTACACTTTTGCCCAAGATTTGGTAAATGGTGTAGGTATTGTAGAATGTGAAGGTAAATGGGGCATGGTTGATAAAAATGCCAAAGTACTTATTCCTTGCCGCTATGATGGCGTAGAATTTTTGGAAAATACAGAAAATAGAATCGTCCGAATTTACATAAAAGAACCCAAATATGGTTTAATTGATACTTTAGGTGAATTACGCGTAAGCGCTGTATATGACGAGATTGGCTCATTCAGCGAAGGCCGTTTAGCGGTGAAGCGAAAAGGAATGTGGGGTTATGTGAATAGAGATGGTTTAGAGGTGATTCCGTGTCGCTTTAAACGGGTTTCTAACTTTAGCGAAGGCTTGGCTGCTGTGAAACTAGGTCGGTATTGGGGCTTCGTTGATAAGCAAGGAAATGTGGAAGTTGATTTTAAGTATAAAAAGGCTGGTAACTTTAATAGTGGAAGGGCATGGGTATGGTCATCGGAAGGAACAGGATATATCGATCCCAAAAATCACTACATCATTACGCCAAATTTTGACAAAGCATATGACTTCGACGAAGGAATCGCTAGGGTAGTGGTGGATAATAAATATGGTCTGATTAATCTCAATGGACAATTTGTTGTCAAGCCAAAATATGCTTTGATTGAAGACTTTGATCAATATGGCTTAGCCGTTGTAAAATCAAGTTCGGATCGCTTAAAATATGGGTTGATTAATAGAGCAGGGGTAGAGGTGGTAAGTTTGAAATTTAAAGAAGTACGTCCATTCCAAGAAGGTTTAGCCGTAGTAAAAAGAAAAGACCATTATGGCTTCATTGATACTAGAGGGAAATTAGTAATCCCTGCTATTTATAAAAAAGCAGCAGGTTTTTCTGAAGGAAGAGCAGCCGTTACAACTAAAGAAGGTTGCGGATTTATCAATATGGCTGGCGATGGTGTCATTCCTTTTGAATTTACAAAGTGCCTAGACTTTGATGATGGAAAAGCCGTGGTATATAGGGGCATTCGTAAAGCTGGATTAGTAGATCTAAACGGCAACTTTGTATTAGAACCTAGTCTGAATCGCTTGCTGAAGTTTAAAGAAGGTCGCGGATTAGTGCGTGATGAAAAATATCGTTTTTATTATATTACAGAGCAAGCTGGTTGGTATGATGGCTATTATCAAAAAGCAAGTGAGTTTACGCACGGAGTTGCTGTGGTACAAGTAAATGGCCGTTGGGGTATCATCAATCAAAAAGGTATCGAACTCATCCCTCCAAAATATGACAAAATTGAATCTTTCAAAGAGGGATATGCTAAGGTTCGTATCCAAGGCTTCAATGGCCTAACTAATTTGAAAGGAGAATTGATCGTTAAGCCCGATTATGAGTATATCACCTATGCAGGTGAAGGACTTTTCAGAGTAGAGCAAGGAGATAAGATTGGCTATTTCGACGTAGATGGTAATTGGGTTTGGGATCTAAGTAAATAATTTGATAGTTCTAGAAAAACATATTGTTCCTGATGGTATTGATCGCATAAGACTCAGTGATTATGCACCATTGGTGTTTTCAGTCATCCCTTCTAAAAAAGGCTTAAAAAAAGCAATTAAAATGGGAGCTATTTTGGTAGATCAAAAAAAAGGAACTACTGGTACTTGGGTAAAAGCAGGCCAGATACTGGAACTCATTAAGTTAGATCAAGCCCCAAAGCGTATTTTTGAACTCCGTTTTCCTATTGTATTTCAAGATGAATATTTAGCTGTTATTCAAAAGCCAGCAGCTTATCCTGTAAGTGGTAATCAATTTCGAACGATCAGCAATGCACTTCCGTTTAATCTTCAATTATCAAATCAAAAAGATGCTTTACAAGGGTTTACGGCTGTCCATCGCTTAGATGCCGCTACCACAGGTTTATTGCTTATCGCAAAAACTAGAACAGCATTGATCCAGTTAAATAAAACTTTTGAGCAAAGGTTAGTGAAAAAGAAATATCAAGCTGTAGTCATCGGACTTACGCCAAATGAAGGGACAATAGAACACCCAATAGAGCATAAACCATCAAAAAGTACTTATAAAAAATTGGATCATAAACGATCTCTAAAATCAGGCCATCTATCAAGATTAGAACTAGAACCCATTACAGGAAGAACTCATCAACTTAGAATACATTTACAAAAAGAAGGTTTTCCCATTCTTGGTGATCCATTATACTCTCCTCCAGCTTTATTATTCAAAGGCAAAGGTTTGTTTCTATGTGCTACTTATTTAGCTTTCCAACATCCTTTGACAGAAGAGCCATTAGAATTTGAAATTACTCCTCCGCCAAAGTTTATCAGTTTTATGGAACGAGAACAAAAGCGATGGGAAAAGTATCGTATTTATTAGTAATTTAACATGTCCTATAAATGTCGTAGTGCTGGATTAAATTTTAACCACAAATTATTTTAACTAGAGGTTTGTAATTTACAATCCAATCTAACTCCTAGATATGAAACCAATTTTTGCTGCTTTACTTTTTTCTATTCTAATTCTTCCTCTGAATCGATTAAAAAGTCAAGACTCTTTTTTCTTGAACGGTAATGCCACTTCAAATGATAGTTGCTTTCAACTGACCTCTGCTGTTAATTGGCAAGCAGGTTCTATTTGGAATGAAAAAATGATCGACCTTAGTGAATCATTTGAAGTCATCACAGAGTTGTTTTTTGGATGTTCTGATATGGAAGGAGCAGACGGTATTGTATTTGGCCTTCAGCCAATTAGTACCTCCATTGGAACGGGAGGTGGTGATTTGGGTATAGGAAACGTTGAACCATCTCTAGCAATCGAATTTGATACTTATCAAAATGCTGATTTTGGAGACCCCATTTTTGATCACATCACTCTAATTAAGGATGGAATAGTTAATCATAATCTACAAGATGGCGCATTAGCTGGACCAATTCAGACTGATGCCTCTTCACCAAATGTGGAAGATTGTCAATTTCATACTATGCAAGTAAGATGGGATGCAGGTATACAAACTTTAATGGTTTACTTTGATTGTGAATTGAGAATTACATACAGTGCGGATATCATTAACGAAATTTTTGATGGTGATCCATTGGTTTTCTGGGGGTTCACCTCTGCTACAGGTGGCCTTAATAATGTTCACGAGGTTTGTTTTACTTACACTTCTGTATTGGATAATCTAGAGGATCAGGTTATCTGTTCTGGCGAGGAATTACAATTAGAAGTCAGTGGTGGACTAAGTTATAATTGGTCACCCGCTTTAGGTTTATCTGATACTACCATAGCTAATCCAGTAGCAGCACCTTTAGAGACTACACTATATACAGTAGAAATTACGAATGATTGTGGTATATCTTTTACTGATGACATCCTAATCACTGTCGAGGATGAACTTTTTGAAATGGAAATTATTCCTACTTCTATTGATGATACTGTTATGCCAGGGTTTGACCTGAATTTTTTGGTAAATGTACTATCAGGAAATGCGGAAGATTATACTTTTATGTGGAGTTCAAATATAGGGAGTACATTTTCCCATCCAGATTCTATTAGCACAGTCATTACTAGTTCAGAAACGCAGACAGGAGAAGAAACGATTACTGTGGTCGCTACCACTCCAAACGCTTGTACTTCAGAAGTAAGCATTACTTTTGAAATTGCGAATGATCAATATGGGGTACCCAATATATTTACACCTAATGGAGACAATCTGAATGACACCTTCGGTATAGTAACTAAAGCCTTATTAAAGGATTATTCTTGTAAAATATTTAATCGTTGGGGAACCTTAGTTTTTGAATCGGATAAGCCTGATCGAACTTGGGATGGTACTTACAATAATCAAGCTGCACCTGCTGATGTGTATATCTACACTATTCAATTCACGATTGGTGATAAGCAAATAGATGAAAAAGGAGATCTTACACTTCTACGCTAAAATTCGGCTAGATGTTCGAATACTAAGTCAACTGGTAAGCCCATTATATTGGCATAAGTACCTTCGATTTTACGGATTTTACACAATCCTATCCATTCCTGAATGGCATATGCACCAGCTTTGTCATAGGGCTGGTATGTGTCGATATAAAAGTCAATTTCTTCTGTAGTCAGCTCTTTAAAATAGACCTTTGATATCCCAGAAAAGGAAACTTGTTTATTTTGCGAAAGCAAACAAACACCTGTTATGACTTGATGTTGTTGGCCTGAAAGTGCTTTCAGTATTTGCTGAGCATCTGCACGATCTTTTGGCTTTCCATAAATGACATTGTTTAAAATAACAACGCTATCCGCAGCTAATAGTATTTCCCCTTCCTTGATCACTTCTTTGGAAGCCCTCGCTTTTTTTATGGCCAAATACTCAGCTACATCCTCCACGGGCATCGTTTCCGGAAAATCCTCTTGTACTTCTTTCGTTTTGATTTCAAATTGAAAGCCAGCCTGGGAAAGTAATTGTGATCTCCTCGGAGACTTACTAGCAAGAATGATTTTTCTCTGAAGTGCCAACATACTATAGATATAAAATAAGTGCTAAGAACAAAATGCCTGAAAGCATAATAAATTTAGCCAATTGACTCAGGCGATGATAGGCTTTTTTGTCTTTTGATATAATTAATAAATAAAAAGCACCTAATAAAGGTAAAATAATGAACAAAAGAACAAAAGTCCAAATGCCTATTTGTTGATTAATGGATGGTATTTGTTGAATCATTAAAGGGACAAATGCCAAAAGTAATAAACCAAAAAATCCAGCAATCCATTTAGATATTTTGATCCCCCAAATAATGGGTGCCGTCCTACAACCTGATTGTTGATCTCCATCCAGATCTTCAATATCTTTGACAATTTCGCGAAACATGGTGGACAAAAAAGCAAAGATGATATAAAAGTAGAAGACTAAACGAAGATAGTTAGCGTGATGAGGATATTGGTTTACTAATTGTTGAATGCCTTCTTGTTCTGCTACTAACAAAATAGCCGCTACGCCTGCACAATAGAGTGCAATAAGTAAATTCCCAATTAAAGGCAATTTTTTCAAGGTCGTACTATACAAATATAAACCTATAAACGAAAGTGGAAATAAGCCTAATAAAGGCATTTTCTGTACATGATAGGCCAAGTACAAAGAAACAATAAAACCAACCAAGAAACACGAGAAATAAAGCCAATAAGCCGTAGATTTATTTATTCTTCGAGTAATAATGATTTTATTAGGCCGATTAATCAGATCAGTTGGCAGGTCTAAAATGTCGTTAACAATATAGCCAGCTGCTGTAATCAATACCGTTACAAAAACTAAATAAGAAAAATGGACGTGATCCAGTGACAGCTCAATTGCTCCAAAGCTCAATTGCTGGCGAAGTAATTCATAAAGCAAAAATTGAGTCAAGACCACAATGACTAAATTTGGAAACCGTATGAGCTTGAGTAATGCCATAGTCTGGTTATTCTTCTTCCCAATGTCCGTTCAATCGAAGTACCTTTTCGATGACATCTCTTGCACAGCCTTCACCACCCTTTAGAGGCGAAACGTATTTGGCCACCGATAAGATTTCAGGTGCTGCATTATGAGGGCAAACGGGCAAACCAACTCTCCGCATGACAGGCAAATCAGGTACATCATCTCCCATGTAAATGATTTGATCTGGATTTAAACCATAAATATTGATATATTCTTCATAACATTCTTCCTTTTCGGAAGCACCTAGATAGATGTCTGTCACGCCAAGACCCTGTAGGCGAATTTTTACCCCTTCAGATTTTCCACCTGTAATGACGCATACTTTATATCCTTTTTTGACCGCTTTTTTAATGGCATAACCATCTCTAATACTCATCTTTCGAAGTAGTTTGCCATCTTCTAATACCAAAACACTACTATCAGTCAGAACACCATCTACATCAAAAATGAAGGTTTTTATTTCCTTAAATGCTTCTAATTGATTCATAAACTAATTTTTCGATCAAGTGCCAAATGTAAATCAATTCGATGGATATTTTGTTATGAGCAGTATTTTTACTTTTGTAAGAATTATGCTAAAATGGATTTATTTGTTCTCTGACTTTAGGATCTAATCCAGCATATACAAGAAGCTTGAATTCATCTGGCGTAATTCCTACTGCATTAGAAAAACCCGTCCTTAAATCTGTTAGGCTCTTATTGCCATCATAAACTCGAATAACCTTTGTAGATGATTGCTTCACTGTATCTTGACTAGAAAAAATATTCAATTTTATAGGCAATGGGTTTTGATGAGACTCATAAAATAAATGAATACCTACTTCTCCTTGCAGTAATGTATTTAGGCTATGTCCTTCGGCCCAAATAATGTTTGGATTAGTTTCTCTTACCTCATAGCTAATATCCATTCTTTCGAAAAAATCTAGGTAAAGCTTCCGCAAAAATAAAATCTGATCATCTCCCAATCCATTGATGCAAGAAGTTAGATGCAATTCGATCTTCTGCGTTTCAGATCGAAGAAAATCTATTGCTGCTAGCTGAATAAATGTGACTCTAAGATAGTTCTCTAAAAATTCGGTACTTAAACTATCGAAAATAGGAGCAGCAAAATGATAGGCCTCACTCAGTTCTTTGATACCTTCCTCTTGGAATAATCGGTCACGTAAGTTTTCACGAACTCCTTTGGTGGAGAAGTCATTGCGCTGAACCAATTCCCCTCTTTTCAAGCGGAGTGGAATCGCTGGTGGCTCTCTAAAGAAACGCTCTCTATAACCTAACATGATCTTTGTTAAATGCTCCTTTAATTCTGCAAGTTTATTCTTAAAGTCATAATACTGCCAGTTTTCCTGAGCACTCCCCGAATATATGGGCCCTTCCTTATCCACCTCGAGCTTCCTAGTTCGACTTTCTAAGCGCTCTATAGCTTGGATCAATTGCATATAGAAATTTCGTCCCTTCAATTCTTCAGGTGTTTCTGGCAACCATTTTCCTGAAATAGGTGTGACAAAATCTAGCGGATTAATACTTGGTACTAGAGTATTATTTTTGAGTAAAATTTCAAAGATAATAGGCGTTTCTGTATCCGTAGAAATAAGCTGCTCTGCTGATAGAGCAGTTAAATCTTTTTCGATTTGCCTTTTTAAAGCACGACCACCCATTTGCTTATCATAACCTCTCCTTGCTACATAGGCTAATGCCGCTTGTGATATATTAAGAATAGTGGTTCTTCGGACAAAACCATCGCGTTTAAGTAATTCTTTTATTTGCAGTCGAGCAATACCTAATATGTGCTCTTCTTTTAAGGCATTAAAAACAACAATTTGATCTATTCGATTAATAAACTCTGGGCGAAAATGGTTTTCAACGGCTTTAGCATAAACATTATCTTTTACATCATCTTTGTAAGGTCCAATAGTTGTGCTTGCTTGCGAGGCACCCACATTAGAGGTCATGATAATGATCGTATTTGTAAAATCAACTGTACGACCAAGTGCATCTGTCAAACGTCCATCATCTAGTACTTGCAATAATAAATCATGAATACTTGAATGGGCTTTTTCAATCTCATCCAACAATACAATACTAAATGGACGATATCTGACCTTACCCGTCAATTGTCCTTCTGGACTACTGTAATCACCAATTAATCGATTAATGGCAAAAGCATCAATATACTCATTCATATCAAACCGAAGTAGGCGGTCTTCATTACCCATTAAATACTGGCAAAGTACTTTTGCAGCCTGTGTTTTACCAACACCTGTAGGTCCAATAAAAAGGAATGAACCTAAAGGCTTGGATTTGTCATTAATCTTAGCTTTGACAAGATGGATTAAATCGCCAAGTACCTGAACAGCTTCTTCTTGCCCTACTAATTGCCTACTAATGGCTTGATGTACTTCATCTTGTTCAAAAATATAGGAAGCATCAAATATTCGTTCTTCTAATCCACTATATGTCTCAAACTCTCGTCGCACCTCTGGTGCATCTATTTTGCGAAAGCGATACTTCACAGCCAACTGCTGCATCAAACGCATGACACTGCCCGGCAGTGGCTTACTTTTTAAGTAATTTCTTTGAATAGTTAATAACTGATTAATTGCCTGAATCGTAAAGAAAGTACCATTTGCACTTTCCAAAACTTTCCTTTGTTGTAGGATGATTCTTGTTGCAATTTCAATATCAGGTTCTTGTATTCGGAAAATCTGAAACAAATCACTAAATCGGCGATCTTTTTCTTGCAACACTTTCCACTCTTCCGAGCTAGCAATAATTATAAACTGAATTTGGCGTTTTTCGAGATATGGCCTAAGTACATCACTTAATGTAAGGTCATTTTGAGCAGATTTGCCTATTCGTAGCATAGCTACTGCATTATCAATCATAAGCATATCTGCACCTTCTTCTGTTGGGTGAGGCTTACGGATAAACTTTAGAATGGCTTCAAAGCGCTTTTGCCACATTCCGACAACACTCATTCCTGATATAATCCTTGTTGGGTCGATATGCCAAAGTCGCTGGATTCTTCCTTTAGACTTTCGTTTGTTTTTATCTTGATATCTCCAGATGACTTCATGGATTAAGGTGTGCTTGCCTACACCTTCTGGTCCAATGAGCGCAATAGGTGTATGATCAGCTTGAAAAACTATCTTTTGAATTTTATCAACAATATCATCCTGATAAAATGCTCTTCGAAGCTCAGATGGGTATAAACTATTTAAGTCATAACCTACTTTTTCGATTTCAACATCTCCTTCGAAAGCAGTATCTCCGCCTAAAGCCGCAAAGAACCAATTATTAGCAGAACGTTCAAACTTAAAGGGGCCTTGGCCTATATTGACATTAACTTCTACAAAAGTATGGAAGGTCTTCTTATCGGAATAATATAAACTAGGATCAAAATCATTGCCATCTTCTTCTTTATATTGCTTAATAATATGCTTACAAGCCCGCTTAATTTGGATGTTATCATCCTGTCCTGGATGTGCCATAAACATATAATTGAGCGTAGGAATGTGTATGAACGTATGTTCTCCTTGACGGAAAATAGCTGCAGAAAAATAGCCACTAATAAATTGTTTACCGATGTTGAACTCCAACTTATAGTTCTTAAACAAAATTTCTGGTTGGTATAAATACCACTTTAATTGATCCTGATTTGATCTTTCTAAGGCAAAGCCTTTAAAGATATTTTTAATCTCCTTTTGGAATTGACCAATAGCCGACTCATACCTGAAGTTGGTAGCTACTGGATAAGACAGAAATAACGGGCGGATGTAGTATTGGGGACGCTCTTCTAAATTTATTTCTTTAACAACAACAGGGATATTTAGCTTTATAAATGCCATTTGGACAGGGTTGCTTTCTTTTAATTGCGGACATTAAGATAAAATTTTTTCTAATAAACACGACTGCTATTTTAAAAAATGCTGAGCATAAATGACTACCCCTATTTGTAAGCAGAAAAATTATAGTAATTGACAGGTATTTGTCGAAAATAATTTTTTGTTTAACAAATTGTCGGATTTTGGCAAATTTCATTAAACATAAGTACGGTGCTCATGTTTGAGGGCTTGTAACAATTATCATCTACATAACCAAATGTATGTTATTATGAACAAAAATTACATGCTACTCATTGTAGCGTTTTTATTCTCTACTTATGCGTTCTCTCAAACGGCGAGTGTACAAATTATTCACAATTCGCCAGATCCAGCAGTTTCGACTGTGGATGTTTATGTGAATCAAGGTGCAACACCAGCACTAGATGATTTTGAATTTCGAACAGCAACTGGATTCATTGACCTTCCAGCTGGCGTTGAGCTTCAATTTGGCTTCGCTCCTGCAAACAGTTCAGGCCCACAGGATATTATCCTTTCGTTGGGTCCACTCACTTTGACAGAAGGTGATACCTATATTGCCACAGCAAATGGTGTATTAAATCCAGATGACTTCAATACTTCTACAAATACTAATATTGGATTTAACTTGGATATTTGGGCTACAGGGCAGACTGCTGCCTCTATGCCAGAAATGGTCGATATCAATGCTTTTCACGGCTCAACAGATGCACCAGCTGTAGATGTTGTAGTAGGTGGAGCACCACTTATTCCAAATCTCAATTTTAGAGCTTACAGTGGCTATGCTGGCGTACCCCCAGCAAAATATATCTTAAATGTTACCCCTGCTGGAGCTAATGAAACAATTGTAGCTAGCTACATGGCGGATCTTAGTGGTTTGGCAGGTGGAGCTGCTGTTGTATTTGCCTCAGGCTTTCTAGATCCACCTGCTAATCAAAATGGAGAAGCATTTGGTTTATTTGCTGCATTGCCGGATGGTACAGTATTAGAATTACCAGCAGTAAATGCACCTTCTATGGTTATCAATGAGGTGGATTACGACCAAGCAGGGGGCGATACTGCTGAATTTATTGAATTATTTAACAATGGTACGGAAGATGCCAACTTATTCGGCACATCAATTGATTTATGGAATGGTAGCAATAGCCAACAATACAATTCAATTGCTTTGGATGATGTGACTGTACCAGCAGGTGGCTATTATGTGGTTTGCTTCGGCGAAAACAATGCAGCATACTGTGATCAATCAGTAGCTGGTGGCAGTGTACAAAATGGTGGCCCTGATGCTATCGCATTAGCATTCCAAGGACAAATTTTTGATGCATTAAGCTACGAAGGAACTATCGAAAATGTTTCGGAAGGTAGCGGAGATGATTTAGTCGATATTTCAGCCATTGATAACTTTGGCCTTGCTCGTATTCCTAATGGATTTGATTCAGATAATAATGGAGCTGACTTCAGAGCACAGTGCATCACTCCCGGAGCAAACAATGAGGATGCAGATTTTTCTTGTATTGCAGCGACTGCCAATGTTCAAATTATTCACAATTCTCCATTTGCAGGAACAGATGCTGGTCCTGTTGTTGATATTTACTTGAATGGCTTACCTACATTGGCGGCGGTTCCATTCCGCGCAGCAACTGGATTTTTAGCATTGCCTGCAGGGGTAGATGTAGAAGTAGCTATTGCAGTAAGTCCAAGTACCTCTGTAAATGATGCGATTGCAACTTTCCCATTAGGAGCATTAACGGAAGGGGAAAACTATATAGTGATTGCAAATGGTATCGTAGGCGATCCAAATACACCCTTCAACCTAGAGGTGAAAGCCGGCGCAAAAACAGCAGCGGATGATGCAGCTACAGTTGAATTCCAAGCATTCCACGGTTCTCCAGATGCTCCAAATGTAGATATCGGAGTAAGAACTGTAGGTACAATTTTTGGTGATGTAGCTTTTGGTCAATTCAGTGATTATATCGCAGTTGCACCAGCATTATACTATGTTGATGTTCGCGCTGCAGGCAGTCCTGATATCGTGGCTACTTATGCAGCAGATTTATCTGGTTTGGCGGGTGGTGCTGCAACTGTATTCGCATCAGGTTTATTGGGTGATACGCCTAACTTTGGTTTATTTGCAGCATTGCCAGATGGAACAGTGATTGAACTTCCTGCAGCAAGTGTTGCAAGAGTACAGGTGATTCACAATTCACCTTCTCCAACAGTTGATATATACGGAAATGATGATATTCTTTTAGATGATTTTGCTTTCCGAACAGCATCTCCATTTATCTTCTTACCAGCTGGTGTAGAAATAAATCTTGGGGTAGCTTTAGATAATAGTACATCAGCAGCTGATGCTATTGCCAATTTCCCAGTAACACTTGAAAATGGGGGTACATATGTAGTCACTGCAAATGGTATTGTTGGGGACCTTGACTTCCCATTTGGCTTAGCAATAAATGGTATGGGACAAGAAAGAGCCGCTGATGGTGAGGTGGAGATTACGGTATTACATGGTTCTCCTGGTGCACCAAATGTAGATGTAGACGCTCGTCTAGTTGGTACATTATTTACGGATGTTGAATACGGGGAGTATGATGGATATATTGCTGTACCAGAAGACTTATATTATTTAGACATCCGGGCAACAGGTTCTACTGATGTAGTGGCTACCTTCGAAGCTAATTTAGATGGTCTTGGTGGTAATGCTATTACCGTATTTGCTTCTGGTTTATTAGGAGGTGATCCAGCATTTGGTCTTTTTGCTGCACTAGCTGATGGAACAGTAGTCGAACTTCCTGCGACTGGTGCTGCTAGAGGTCAAATTATCCATAACTCTCCATCTGGAACAGTAGATATTTATGTCGATGGTGCCCTAGTTTTAGATGATTTCGAATTTTTAACTGCCACACCATTCGGTTGGTTTAGAGCAGATATTCCAGTTGATATTGCGGTGGCTCCTCCAACATCTACATCAGTAGATGATGCGATTGCTACTTTTGAAGATATTGTATTTGAAGATAGAAGTACCGTAGTTGTAGTGGCTGCTGGTGAGGTAGCGAATGGTACATTCGACTTATTTATTTCTGAAGGTAAGGAAGCAAGTGCTGATCCAGCAACCTTTGAAGCAAAGGTATTCCACGGATCGCCGGATGCGCCAGCAGTTGATGTAGATGACTTCTTTGCAGGAAATGTTATTTCTGATATTGCATTTGGTGAGTTTACGGATGATTATATTGGTTTATTACCACAGCCATTCGTATTAGAATTATTACCAGCAGGTACTCAAGATTTAGTCGCTCAATTCTTCTTTAATTTGACTGGAGGTCAGGGACTCGCAGGTGTTGTATTTGCAGGTGGCTTCCTTGCAGAAGATGGTGATCCAAGAATCAATCTATATGTTGCATTATCAAACGGTACTGTAATCCCATTTATACCGGTAACATTAGCACAAACGATTCACAACTCTGCAGCTCCAGGTGCAGAAGTAGTTGATTTATATGCAAATGGTGGAATATTTGTAGATGACTTTGCTTTCCAAACAGCTACACCATATACATTTATCGTGACAAGAACCCCAATTAATATTGGTGTTGCTGGCCCTACAAGTACTGGTCCAGAAGAGGTATTCTTAAACCTACCAGCTGTTACATTAGAAGATGGTAAATTCTACAATATTATTGCAGCTGGTATACCCGGCGATGCAACGACGCCATTCGAATTATTTGTTCAAGATAATGGTCGATTGGGATCTGAAAGTGCTGCGACTCTTGATGTCTCTGTATTCCATGGAGCAACAGATGCGCCAGCAGTTGATGTAGTAGCAAGAGGTATTGGTACTCTATTGGATGGTTTAGCGTATGGTAGTTATAGCGATGATTATACGTCCATTCCACCCGCAAATTATTTCTTAGAAATCCGCCCTGATGGCTCAGAAGAAACCTTAGTCGGTACATTTAATATCGATGCACAAGCATTTGGTGGCGCATCAGCAGTGATCTTTGCTTCTGGCACATTATCTCCAGATGATGATAAAGATTTTGATTTATTAGCTGCCTTACCTGATGGTACAGTATTGCGTTTAACGCCAGTTGCACAAGCACAGGTGATTCACAACTCACCAACACCAACAGTTGACGTTTATGCTAATGATGCTCTATTCTTAGATGACTTTGCTTTCCGTTCAGCATCTCCATTTGTTGATTTACCTACCCGTGTAGGTATTGATTTAGCTGTAGCAGGTGAAAATAGCACTTCTTCTGCCGATGCAATCGCAAACTTTGACGGTGTTACTCTAGAAGATGGAAAAGTATACATTATCATGGCAACAGGTGTGGTTGGTGATCCAGATACACCATTCGACCTTGCAATCTTTGATGAAGGAAGAACAGCTTCAGATGGTGGTGTAGACTTATTATTGTACCACGGTTCTCCAGATGCTCCTGAAGTAGATGTAGTAGCTCAGGGCGTAGGTGTAATCTATGACAATGTCGAGTATGGTGAATTTGACGGATACTTAAATGTACCTGCCAATACATATACATTAGATGTTACCCCTTCAAATGATAATGATGTAATTGTGAAGCGTTATACCGCAGATGTTACTAGTTTGGAAGGTGGTGCAGCCACTGTATTTGCCTCTGGTTTCTTAGGAAGCGAAGAACCGGCTGATGGATTCCAAGTATGGGTTGCTCTACCTGATGGTACGACATTCCCATTGGATGAACTAGTATCTACGAATGAATTAGCGAATGAGGTAACGAGCTTTACTATTATACCAAACCCAGCTAGAGATTTGGCAGAAGTCAATTATTCACTAGATGCGAAATTAGATGTTACCTTAAATATCTATGATGCAACTGGTCGTTTGATTCAATCACAGTACGCTGGTAAGCAGAACGAAGGTGCTTACACTTATACATTAGATGTAAGCAGATTAGCGGCTGGTTTATACAACTACAGTATCGTAACTCCTCAAGGTATCTTGACGAAACGTTTCACTGTTGTAAAATAAATAAGGATTAGTATCCTGATATATAAATGAAGGGCCCGTTGCTTTGCAACGGGCTTTTTTTGTTTTAAATTGAAGAATTTAAAAGGATATTTATATGATTTAGTCTGACTATATAAATCTCTAGTTGATATGTTTTTTTTTCGTTTAATCACTCTCTTATTAATCTTTAGCATCAACAGTCTTTCTGGGCAAAGCACTCTTCAAATTATTAATAATGCTTTAAACGAAAATGGGATAGAAGCCATAACTTTGGACTTCTATTTTAATGACATTCTCTTTTATGAGGGTTTAAATACTCGGGAAGCTACTCCCTTTTTAATATTGCCTGTTTCTCATGTTCAAGAAGAGATAAAAGTAGCTATCAGCCCTTCGAATTCATCTAGTAATGCTTTCTTAACCATTCCATTATCAACAAGTAGTTTAAATGCTGATCATCAGCTTGTTCTAAACGGAATATTAAACCATCCTTCTAAGCCCATTACTCCAATTTATACAAATAATGGAAAGTTGGAAGCAGATAGCCCTGAGGAGATAGAAATAGCCTTTTTTAACGGGGCCATCAATTCACCCAATATAGATATTGACCTACGACTTACAGGTACAATGTTTAGCGATGTAGAATATGGTGAGTTGGATAGTTACTTCCCTCTGCCAAGTCAATTGTATTATTGGGATATTCGAGCAACAGGAAGTTCAAATATCAGTCACACTTTTGAGGCTAACTTGAGTTTGGTTCCGGGAGTGGCCATCACGGTTTTTAGTTCAGCTTATTGGGAAGATTCTTCCTTTGGCCTTTTTGCAGCTTTCGCAAATGGTAGTGTCGTTCCGCTTTTAGAAACTGGTGCGGCAAGGCTACAGCTCATTCAAGCTGCTGCCGTAGGCCCAATCGATATTTATTTTGACGAAGATTTGCTTTTTGATAATTTCAACTATACTTCAGCGAGCCCTTATTTTTTCTGGCGATCAGATACGTCTACTACGATTGCTGTAGCACCAGGAAATAGTACTTCTGTAGAAGATGCTATATATTTTTTTCAAAATAATATCTTTGAAGATCGATCCAACAAAATTCTTGTTTTCGCAGGTAGCCCAGTAAACAACTCTTTTTCATTATTTATTGATGATGGACAACCCATTGGTTCTAGCATCACTAATTTTGATGCAAAGTTTTTTCATGCTTGGACAACTGGCCCTTCAATTGAGCTCAAACTATTTGGCGAAAGCCAAAACCTCACAAACCTTTCTTTTGGAGAGTTTTCAGAAGATTATGTGCCTTTAATTTCAGGAATAAACATCTTGGATATGAATGATTCAACTGATGATCATCTGATTGCTCAATTTTATAATAATTTGACAGGAGGAGGAGGGCTTTCAGGTCTTATTTTTTCTGTTGGCCAATATGATATCAATCATCCAAATCCAAATTACAATTGGTTTTTGGTATTATCTAATGGCAATGTTATCCCTTTTATTCCTGTGACAAGGGTTCAGTTTATCCAAAACTTTGCACTAAATGAAATGGATAGTATTGATGTCTACTTCAACAATAATTTGTCTTTTGATGATTTAGCCTTTAGGAGTGCAACGCCTTATTTATTTGCAGCCACTCGCTTTGATTACAGCACAGGTATCGCTGGAAGAGATAGTGAAGGACCTGATCAAATTATTTTTAACCTGCCAGCATTTAGATTTAAGGATGGAGTAGACTATGTAGCAATTCTTAATGGTTTGCCAAATGATCCTCAATATTCTTTAGAATGGCATTTTTTTGAAGATGCACTTATAAATGCGGATAACGGCACAGAAGTATTATTCCACAATGGTAGCATAGTACCTGGTAATTTAGATCTTTCCTTAAATGGAGGAGAGGTCTTATTTGAAGGCCTTGCTTATGGTGATTTTCAGGCCTATAGAGCTATCACACCATCCTTAATTGATTATGATTTGCTTTCCTCAAATCCAATAGTGAATCTTTCAGGACAATCTGATTGGACTGCATACGACGATTTAGCGATCAATATATTTTCGTCAGGTGCCATTAATAGAGATGGAGTAGCGGCTTTAGCATTGTGGGCAGCTTTGCCAAATGGAAATACGTTCCCTTTATCTACACTGACCAAACAAAACCTAATTGAAAATAGCCCGATATCCATTAATGTTTATCCTAATCCTGCAATGAATTATACTTTCGTAGAATATAGCTTAGAAAAGCCATCTGACATAGCATTTTTTCTTACAAACGCTAAAGGTCAGATAGTATACCAGAAGCAAAAGTCTGACCAAATATCTGGCAATTATTTAGAAAAAATTGAGACCAGACATTTGCCGGAAGGCAAATACATCTTAAGTGTTATTGGAAATCAATGGCTTAGGTCAAAAAAAATATTTATAATTCACTAACAAAAATGGCATTTTAGCGTATCAAATTATAGAGTGAGCAAGCAAACAAATGGTAAAATTTATACATTTGCATTCTTATGTAGAAACAAAAACGTGCTTTGATTGTAAAAGTGTAGAAGGAATTGGTGCATTTTTGTGAAGAAATTGATTCCCAAAGACGTTGTTTTATTATTAGATTAGAAACGATTTAATTTATGTCAAAGAATCTACTGATTGTAGAGTCGCCAGCTAAAGCGAAGACAATTGAAAAAATACTCGGTAAAGATTTTACAGTAAAGTCTAGTTTCGGTCACGTTCGAGATTTAGAAAAGGGTAATAATGCCGTAGATGTAGCACATGACTTCAAACCAAAATATATAGTGTCACCTGAGAAAAAGAAGGTGGTCTCAGAACTAAAAGGATGGGTGAAAAAAGTAGATGAAGTATGGCTCGCAACGGATGAAGACCGTGAAGGAGAGGCCATCTCATGGCATTTATGCGAAGTATTGGGCCTTGATGCGAGTTCTACTAAAAGAATTGTTTTTCGTGAAATTACGAAGCCAGCAGTTCAAAAAGCAGTTCAAAATCCTCGATTGGTCGATATTAATCTAGTGAATGCACAGCAAGCCAGAAGAATTCTTGACCGATTGGTAGGTTTTGAATTGTCAGGTATCTTATGGAAAAAGGTAAAAGGGAAACTGTCTGCTGGAAGAGTACAGTCTGTAGCCGTAAAGCTATTAGTAGAAAGGGAACGTCAAATCAATGCATTCAAAGCGACTCCATTCTTTAAGCTGGTAGCTCTTTTTGATGTTAAAAATGAAACTGGCAGAATAGTTAAACTGAAAGCAGAATCACCTACTCGCTTCGATTCAGAGAAAGATGCTGAAGCTTTCTTAAAAGCATGTATTAATGCTCAGTTTCAGATTAATAGTATTGAGGTAAAGCCCCTAAAAAGAAGACCAACAGCGCCTTTTACTACCTCTACTTTGCAACAGGAAGCCAGTCGTAAACTTGGATTTGCGGTAAAGCGCACCATGTCTGTCGCACAAAGATTATATGAAGCTGGTTGTATCACTTATATGCGTACAGATTCTACCGCATTGAGTGAAGTAGCCCTAGCTAGTATTGCACAAGAAATAGAAAAGAACTACGGGAAAGATTATTTGCAGACGCGTAGATTCAAAAGCAAAAATTCCAATGCACAGGAGGCTCACGAAGCCATCCGACCGACTTATATCAATCGTCATGAAGTAAGCACGAATCGAGATGAACAACGTCTGTACGAACTTATCTGGAAACGTACGATTGCCTCCCAAATGGCGGAAGCTATTCTGGAGAAAACCACTGTGAAAATTGGCGTTTCTACTGTTCCAGATGCAACTTTAAATGCCGTTGGTGAAGTGCTAAAGTTTGATGGATTCTTAAAGGTTTACTTAGAGTCGAAAGATGACGATGAGGAGGAAGAAACGAAAGGAATGTTACCACCTCTAAAAAGAGGGCAAATTCTTCAGTTGAATAACATGAGTGCGACAGAACGGTTTACCCGACCGCCTGCTCGATTTACAGAGGCTGCACTCGTAAAAAAATTGGAAGAATTGGGCATCGGCCGGCCGTCTACTTATGCACCAACCATTAGTAAAATTATGGAGGAGGGTAGAGGCTATGTGACAAAAGAATCAAGAGAAGGTGTTGAACGTAAGTATACAGTCTTGAATTTAGCTAGTGGCCAAATTTCTAAAAAACAAGATAGTGAAGTAACAGGTACAGTGAAAAATAGACTTTTCCCTTCCGATTTAGGTATTACCGTGAGTGATTTCCTTGATGAGCATTTTGATAAAATCATGGATTATAACTTCACAGCCGGAATCGAGAAGAAGTTTGATAGGATTGCAACTGGTGGACAAGAATGGACAAAAATGCTCAATGAGTTTTATGGTCCTTTCCATGCAACGGTTGAAGATACACTAGAAAATGCAGAACGTGCTACTGGCGAACGTATTTTGGGTAAAGATCCTGAAACTGGCCGCACCTTACTTACTAGAATTACTCGTAATGGCCCAGTTGCTCAAATTGGTACTCAAGAAGAATTAGAAGAAGGTGAAAAGCCAAAATATGCTAATCTTCGCCCTGGTCAATCTATCGAAACCATCACAGCAGAAGAAGCGCTAAAATTATTTGAATTACCTAGAGTTTTAGGTAATTATATGAATGAAGAAATTTCTGTCGGTGCTGGTCGTTATGGTCCATATATCAAATATGGCGAGAAGAAGTTTGTCTCTATTCCAAGAACAGAAGATCCGTTAAAAATCAGCATGGAAAGAGCCAAAGAGCTGATTAATGAGAAGGAAAAAGCAGAAGCTCCTGTAGGTACTTATAAAGGCTTACCCATTCAAAAAGGAAAGGGTCGTTTCGGACCGTTTTTGAAATGGAATAATCTATTTGTTAATATTCCAAGAAGATTTGATCCAGAAACAATCGAGTTGGAACAGATGCATGAACTGATCGAAGCGAAGGTGCAAAAAGAAGCCAATCGATACATTCATCAATGGCCCGACGAAAAAATTACTGTCGAAAACGGTCGTTGGGGGCCATATATCAAGTTTAAAAAGAAAAATGTAAAGATTCCGAAGAAAAACGATGGAACAAGAGTTACTTCTGAGGAGGCTAAAGATTATACTTTAGAGGATGTTAAAAAATTGATTGAGTTGGAAATTCCTGATGCTTTCGCAAAAAAGAAAAAAGCAGCAGCGAAGAAGAAGACCACCACCAAAAAAACAAAGAAATAGTTATGGCAGAGAAACCAAAGCAGCATAAACTAAATATCGAGATGCCAGAGGAATTGTCAGAAGGAACATACGCCAACTTGGCAATCATTTCCCACTCCCCATCCGAATTTGTGCTAGATTTTGTACGCATGATGCCTAATATGCCCAAGGCAAAGGTAAAGTCAAGAGTCATTCTAGCGCCTATTCATGCAAAACGCTTATTAAAGGCACTACGTGATAATGTAGCGAAATATGAAGCGCAGCACGGTCCCATTGATGATCACAATGCTCCTCCATTTCCACCAATGAACTTTAATACGCCAAAGGCGCAGGCATAAAAAAAGGCAGCTTAGTTATCTAAGCTGCCTTTTTTTTAGAATCCGAAATCTTCTAATACGATATCAAAGATTAATACTCGGTTGGCCAATTGTCCTTGACTTCCATAAGCCAAAGCTGAAGGTAGGATCAATTTAATCTCTCCACCTTTTTCTACTAGTGGAATACCAATTTCCCAACCAGGGATTAAGTCATCCAATAAAAAGCTCCTAGTTTCACCTTCTGGCGTTTGGTCAAAAATGAGGCCCTCTGTAATGAAACCTGTATATTGAACTTTAACAGAGTCAGATAATGTAGGGCTTCCTCCACTGCCTTGATTTTCAATTACATAGTACAAGCCTGAAGGGTGTTCTACCGCATCAATATCATTTGCATCGATGTAAGAAAGAATCGTATTTCTGTCAATTTCAGCTTGACTATCATCTTTACTGCAAGACAAAAATAGAAGACTAGTAGCTACAAAAAATAATAGAATCTTATTCATTATTTATAATTTTTTTGAGGCCCCAAAAATAGCTGAATTCTACTATTTTTTGAAATCTATTCTCTTTTACTGATTCTAATTTTTTGAAGTATGTCGTAAAGTTGCTGTGCTTCGAGCTCACTAATTTGGTCATGATAAAAATATTGTACCTTTTCCATGATGATCGGTTGAATATCTTCAAGCAGTTCTATCCCTTTCTCGGAGATTATCACTTCCACTTTTCTCCTGTTGTCTGGGCAAATTCTTTTATCTATTAATTCTTTTTTGATTAACCGATCTAGAAGTCGAGTCATATCAGGACTAATGACAATCATACGATCCTTAATATCAGTAGAAGAAAGGGGCATTGGTATGCTCCCTCTCAAGATCCGAAGCACATTATATTGAGGGTGGGTAATATCAAATTGATGAAGGCAAGATTTTACTTGTTGATCTATCCAATTGGCGGTTTCTAATAACTTGAAATAAGCTTTTGCATGTGTTTTTAGCTGTCTTTCTTGCATAATCTAGATCTTATTTTCACTTCATACTAAAGAAATCTAGAGATGCTATGAGCACCTCTAGGCATTTTTTTACAATCCTTTATGCGAACCATCGCAAAATCCTGGATTTCCAGTTTGCTTGCAAGTACACATATAAGCTGTTTTGGTCTCTTCTGCTCTTACCACAGTAGGTGTAAACCCAGTTCCCTTATGCGAACCGTCGCAGAAAGGTTGACTGCCTGAATGCCCACAAGAACACCAAGCGTAGGTTTTGCCTGCTTCTAACTCAACAGGCATAGGTTGTTTTCCAGCAATTTTAGGCTGATTCATATCTAGCTATTTTTAAAAATGACAAAAGCAAAAGGGTATACAAGAAGCTTTTTCATACTTCTTGCTTAATGGAACATCTCTCTTAAGTCTCCCATTTTACCTAGTTGGAAATCCTTAATTGCATCCACTATTTCTTGATGTTCGTTCATTACAAATGGCCCATGTGTAACGAGTGGCTCATTGATCGGCTCGCCGGATAATAACATGGTTTTAGTATCTTCCAGCGCTTCTATTTCAATAAAGTCCCCATCCATATTAAAATAAGTCATGTCCTTTGCCTTCGTATCCATTTTACCATTGATGCTTAAAGCACCATCTAACTGATACATAAATGAATTGTAATGAGAAGGAATAGGAATACGCATTTTACCACCTGCTTTCATCTCTAATCGAAGTGCTTGGATAGGGGAGTAGGATTCTATTTTTCCATGAACACCATTTAGCTCACCACATACCACACCAACTTTTATTAAACCATCTTCAGAAGTGACCACGGGGGTATCCTCCTTTGTTAATGGCCAATATTTTGGTACAGTCATTTTGTAATCGGCTGGTACATTTACCCAAAATTGGATTAATTCCCATGTTCCGGCATTTTCAGCTACCTCCTTGGCCGGTCGTTCACTGTGTATGACACCACTGCCTGCATGCATCCATTGGGTACCTCCTTCATAAATAACACTATCATTGTTAAGAGAATCTCTATGGTGTACACCACCTTCAAAGACGAAAGTAACAGGCGCAAATCCACGATGTGGATGCGGAGGCACTCCCACCTTCTCTTGCATCTTAGCAACAGTGTAAGTCTGTTTTAAATGATGTACCAATAAAAAAGGATCAATTTGATTGAGTCCATGTTGTGGTAAGGCTTGATCGATATAGATGCCTCCCATATTGATCTTAAAAGCGGGAAGGATTTGTTTTATCGTTCTAAATTTCTTCATCTTTTCTTGTTTTAAACAACTATTGTTGTAAACAAGGATTTGTTAAGATGGTTTAATCAAAACTTTTTTCCAATATCCTCATGCTTAAACTTGCCAATTTATTATTCGATTTATTCTCTATTTTTTACCGTACGCTGTCGCAAAATATGATCTGCTAAGACCAATGCAGACATGGCTTCAACGATAGGAACGGCACGAGGTACTACACAAGGATCATGTCGGCCTTTTCCAACAACTTCTACCTGTTCCCCCGCCTCATTTACAGAAGTCTGGGAAGGTACTATAGTTGCCACAGGCTTGAAAGCAACTCGGAAATAGATATCCATTCCATTAGAAATGCCTCCTTGTATGCCACCTGAGTAGTTCGTTTTTGTTTTGACTTGATCATCCTCCGTGTAGAAAATATCATTATGTGCTGATCCTCTCATTTCTACCCCATCAAAGCCCGATCCATATTCAAAACCTTTACAGGCATTGATGCTTAACATCGCTTTCGCTAAATCTGCATGCAGCTTATCAAATGCGGGTTCTCCAATACCAGCAGGCGTGCCCGTGATTAAACAATTAACGACTCCGCCAATGGTATCTCCGTCTTTACGCACTTCTTTAATGTGGTCAATCATCTGCGCTGCCATCTCTAAGTCTGGGCAGCGAACAGCGGTTTCTTCCACTTTCGTTAAATCCAATTCGTGATAGGCTTCATTTATTTTCAATTTGCCTACTTGCGAAACATAAGCTTGAATATGAATCCCTTCGTGTTCTAAGAATTGCTGTGCAATAGCGCCTGCAGCTACTCTTGCAGCCGTCTCACGAGCAGATGATCTTCCGCCTCCTCTATAATCTCGTACACCATACTTGGCGTGATAGGTGAAATCCGCATGCGAGGGACGAAACTTATCTGCAATATGTCCATAGTCTTTTGAACGAGCATCTGCATTAAAAACAACCATCATAATAGGCGTTCCAGTTGCTTTCCCTTCAAACACTCCTGATAATATCTGTATAGTATCGCTTTCTTTTCTTTGAGTCACAATCTTTGATTGACCGGGCCTGCGACGGTCCATTTCTAGTTGAATGCGCTCTTCATCGATAGGCAATCCGGCTGGACAGCCGTCCAAGATTACACCAACTGCCTTGCCATGTGATTCTCCAAATGTCGTAATTCTAAATACTTGTCCAAATGAATTTCCTGCCACAGTGATATTTGTTAATGGTTAATTGTTTTTGGTTGCCTCGAAAACTTTCGGGAGTTAATGCTTTTTGGTGAATAGTTAATGGTTAAAGGAATCTTTATTTTTAACTTACTACTTACTGTTAAACGATTCCGATACATATCGCAACTAATAACGATTAACCAACAACCATTAACTAAACTTGGGTGGGCTAAACAAAGATTGCAAGGTAATAAATTAATCTATTTGGAACTCTTCTTTATTCGATTTGTTACTATACTCGACACTTGATTTTCTGTATTTTTGCAGAATTATGATAATTGTGGGATATTTCCCATTATTTTACAGCGTGAACAAAAGATAAAGATGCAACTCGAACCGAAAGATTTGTACGCGAAGCTAGAGTTTGACAAGGTACTTGAATTGCTAGAAAAAGAATGCCTAGGAGAATTAGGTAAAGAGGCAATTCACTCTATAAAAGTAGAAACTGAACTTAAGAAGATAAAAAGAAAACTAAAGGAGGTGTATGAGTATACACTGACTTTTGAATACAATAATCCATTTCCAATAGCTGCTTATTTTGATCTCTCATCTGATTTGCGAATGTTGGAAATCGAAGATTATGTCCTTCCTGAAGAAGGTTTGGTGAAGATCAATATTGTCATGATCTTTATCCAGAACATCTTCCGATTTTTCACCCCAGAAAGAAAAGAATCTTATCCTACCTTATATCGAATCATACAAAATGTGGCCTTTGATGAAGACCTTATTAAAGCCATTAGTAAAGTGATCGATGAGGAAGGAAATATCAAAGCAGACGCTTCGCCAGAATTATTAAAAATTCGCCGTGCAATCATCAGCAAAGAGAAAGAGGTAGAAAAGAAATTTCGTGGCCTTATCCAGCATTATAAAAAGAATGGTTGGCTGACTGATAATGTAGAGAGTTTCAGAAACGGAAGGAGAGTATTAAGTGTACCTGCAGAACATAAAAGAAAGATCAGAGGTATCATCCACGATGAATCTGCCACCGGTAAAACTTCCTTCATTGAGCCCGAAGGTGTTATTGAATTAAATAATGATATCTTCGATTTACATCAAGAGGAAAAAAGAGAGATCTATCGTTTGCTCAAAGAACTAAGTACTTTACTTAGACCTTATATTCCTGCTTTAAAAAGTTATCAACTACTTCTCATTCGTTTTGATATTATTCAGGCGAAAGCCAGAGTAGCTATGAAGATGAAAGCGAATATGCCGAAAATGGTCGACCATCCACATTTTGGTATACTAGAAGGCTATCATCCACTACTTCTGCTGAAAAATCAAGCGATCAGTAAAGAAACTATCCCTTTTGATCTTAGTCTATTGCATAAAAATAGAATCGTAGTATTGAGTGGGCCCAACGCTGGAGGGAAGTCAATTACGATGAAATCAGTAGGCTTAATTCAACTAATGTTCCAAGCCGGAATGTTAGTACCAGTTGACCCAGAATCACAAATGGGCGTCTTCAAGAGAATTTTTGCAGATATTGGTGATCAACAATCATTAGAAGATGATCTGAGTACCTACAGCTCTAGATTGAAAAATGCTAGGATCTTTATTGAAAAAGCAGATGATGAAACCCTAATTCTTATCGATGAGTTTGGTTCTGGTACCGATCCAAAGATTGGTGGTGCTATTGCAGAATCCATTTTGAAGGAATTAAATTTCAAAAAGGTATTTGGTGTGATCACAACCCACTATTCCAACTTAAAAATTTACGCCTTTAAAAATCGAGGCATTGTCAATGGTTCTATGCGCTTTGATAAAGAAACCCTCTCTCCAACTTATGAGTTTAGAGTTGGTCGACCGGGCAGTTCTTACGCTTTTGAAATTGCACAAAAAAGTGGTTTGCAAAAACGTGTCATTAAATACGCACAACATAGAACTGGCAAAAATGAAAAAGCAGTAGATCAACTGCTGGTCGATTTGCAAAGAGAAAAACAAGAATTAGAGGAACGTTTGGAGGAAGTTAAGAATAGAGAACAAAGCCTCGAAAAACTCATTAAAAATTACGAGCAAATGCATCGTGATTTGGAGTTTAAGCGCAAAAAAATTAAACTCGATGCCAAACAGTCTGCCTTACAGCAAGTTGCTAAGGATAATCGAGAGTTTGAGCGTCTCATTAAAGAACTTAAAGAAAACCAAAAACTAAAAGAGGCCAAGCAAAAAGCTATAGAAATCAAAGTTGAAAGAGAAAAACTGGTTGAAGAAGTTCAAGAATTAACTGAAGAAATCTACTATAAACCCGATCCTGTAGAATTAAAGAAAGGGCCCATACAAGTGGGCGATTATGTAAAAATGAAAAGCGGTGGCGCTGCAGGTTTGGTGGAAACTATTGATAAAAACAAAGCCATTGTCCTCATGGGACAGATGCGTATGAGTATTAAAGTTAGAGATTTGCAACATGCCAACGCGCCTCTGGATCGACAAGGATCAAAGAGCATTAGTACCGATACGGTAAGTCAAAATAGTACTTTTGAGTCCAGAATTGATATTAGAGGCATGCGCTTCGAGGAAGCCATGAAAGTAATAGAAGATTTTATGGACCAAGCACTGATGTCCAATGCGGGTAACCTTCGAATTATTCACGGAAAAGGAAATGGTACTTTACGAAAAGTAGTGAAGAAAAAACTTCGCGAGTATGATGTGGATATGAGTATTTCTCACCCTGCGCAAGAATTTGGGGGCGATGGTGTCACCTTAGTAGACATAAGTTAATTTAGAGTCTACTTTGGGGTTTATTGATTGGTTTAAAATTGACACTATTTTAGTTATTTGTTATCAAAAAATGATTAAATGTACTTGTAAACGTACGTTTTATTGTAATAAATAAGCTAAATACTGATAATATTTCCACAGAGTAATAGTTCCTTAACAAACTCTTTAATAAAAAAGGCCGCTTTCTTTTAGGAAGCAGCCTTTTTTATTCCATTCTAATTTTATTTAGAACATTTCTGTACCAGCAAAGTGGAAGTTACCTTCACGATCTGCATTTTCATCAGAATCTGCTCCATGAACAGCATTTTCACCAATGCTTGTTGCATATAATGCACGGATAGTGCCAGGTGCAGCTTCCGCAGGATTTGTCGCACCAATTAAAGTACGGAAATCTTCTACTGCATTATCTTTTTCTAAGATTGCTGCGATAATTGGACCTGAAGACATAAATTCTACTAATTCACCATAGAACGGACGCTCCTTATGAACTTCATAAAACTCACCTGCTTTTGCAGGAGATAAATGTGTTTTCTTCATGGCAACGATTCTAAATCCAGCTTCGTTGATTTTTGCTAAAATAGCACCAGTATGACCTGCGCGAACTGCGTCAGGCTTAATCATTGTGAATGTGCGGTTACCAGCCATTTCTTTATGTAATGTTTTTCAAGTTAACAAATCCGTTGGCTTCATTTTCTGGGATTTATTTACAAAACCCTCTAAAAGCCGTGCAAAAGTAGGAAAGTGATTGAATCATGCCAAACACAGGACTTAATATTTTGGTTAAATTCATATTTTTTGGGAAATTCGCAGCCTGATACAGTGCAACATGGAAAATTTACAAGAGTTAAAGTCATTTCTAAGCCAAGCTCGTGATATTATAATCACAACTCATCGTAACCCTGATGGGGACGCAATTGGCTCATCTTTAGGACTATATCACTATTTAGAAGATAGAGGTCATAGTGTAAAAATTATCTCGCCTTCAGAATATCCTGATTTCTTGGCCTGGATGCCCGAGGTAGAAAAAATTATGATCTATGATATCGAGCCCGAAGAAAGTGAAAAAGCTATTCAAAAAGCAGAAATTATTTTCTGTTTAGATTTTAATGCCTTAGATCGAATTGATAAGGTCGGCGAAATCATTGATAAGCATAATTGTTTAAAGGTGATGATTGATCATCATCTTTATCCTGAAAACTTTGTAGACTATATTATCTCCGATACGACAGCAAGTTCTACCTGCGAAATGGTATTCGACTTTATCGTAGATTTAGGTCACAAACACTTCCTGAATCATAAAATTGGTGATTGCCTCTTTACTGGTATCCTTACAGATACAGGATCTTTTAAGTACAGTACATCCGCTAAATTGTTTAGAATTGTAGCTGATTTATTGGATTTAGGTGTAGATGATTATATGCTTCAAGACCTTATATTCAATAGCATGAAAGAAAAGCAACTGAGGTTGCTTGGACACTGCCTTTACAATAGAATGGAAATCCTTCCTGAATATGGGACAGGAATCATCTATCTCACCAAAGAAGATTATTCAACTTACAATATTAAGAGAGGAGATACAGAAGGTATTGTCAATTTCCTTTTGAAGATAAATGGTATTAAAATGGCTGCTTTTATTATGGAACAGCCAACTATTGTCAAGATATCTTTGCGTTCAAAAGGAGATTTTTCAGTTCAAGAGATTGCCAAGCGACATTTCAAAGGTGGAGGACACAAAAATGCTTCTGGTGGCGCTTCTTTCCAAGGATTGAATGCCACTTTGAAGAAATTTAAAGAGTTATTGCCACGTTATAAATCTCATCTGGTAAAACAAATTTAAGCTTTAATCTTTTCTACACTTTTGTCAAAGGTAGAATGTGAAAAGTGACTAAATAAAATAATTTCTAATTTTTCAATGAAAATAATTATGATGCGAATTGCAATGCTTTTAGTAGTTTCTACCCTGTTATTGATGACCGCTTGCCAGAATGGAGGTGGACGACAAGTATCATCTCAGGGATGGGAATATGAAGTGCATACAAATAGTAAAGGCCAAAAAGTAAGTCCCGGAGATTATATCTACTTTCACGCACAAATGCGCAATGGAGACAGTGTATTCTATAAAAGCCGCGAAGAGTCTCAAACGCCCTATCTACAAGTTCCAGTTACTTCAGATCCCAATCGTAAAATTTCACCAGTAGAGGATGTTTTGGTTCAAGTAGCGGAAGGAGATAGTGTAACGATCTATATTCCATTGGATACGGTTTCTCGTCCTCCAATGGGCTTTACCAAAAATGATATTTTGGAATATGACGTAGTTGTTATGGATGTTCAAAATAAGGAAGAATTCCAAGTAGCATTAGAAGAAAGAAGAGCAGAGCGTGCTGAACAAGCAGCAAAAGTTCAAGAAAGAGCTGCTGATGTAGCTGCCTTAGTAGAAGAAACCTTAAGTGCATACAAAACAGCTAAGCTTGAAAATTTAATCGAAACACCTAGTGGATTGAAATATATTATCCATGAAAATGGCAATGGGAAAAAACCTATTTCTGGTCAAGCAATCGATGTACAATACTACGGGGTACTTGCTTCTGATGGAACCATGTTTGACAATTCCTTTGGAAGAGGTCAAGCGCTACGTTTTCCTTTTAATTCAGGTCGTGTAATTAAAGGTTGGGATGAAGGGCTTGGCTATATCACAGAAGGAGCAAAAGCAACTTTGTTTATTCCTTCAGATTTGGCCTATGGAAAAGCAGGCTCTCCTCCAGTAATTCCAGGTGATGCAGAATTGGTATTTTATGTAGAGTTAGAGAAACTATATTGATCCAATTAATTACGCTTATTCAAAGGTATCAAGCATTCACTGTTTGGTACCTTTGTTCATTTCATGGATTCAACTATCAAAAAATAAAAACGTTAAGTTAGAAGGAGTATTAAATATTCCATTAACTTTCGAAAATAATTTTTTCACTCAGCATAAATGAATCAAATTCCTTTATGCCATAAACGCAATGCGAAATGACCGCAGATCAATTAAAAGAAATAAAAGATCGAGTGGCTTCTTTAAGGAGGTATCTTTGACGTGGATGAACGTCTTGCTCAAATCGAAGAAAAAGAACAGCTTTCGCTAAATCCAAATTTTTGGAATAAGCCAACAGAAGCAGAAAGTGTTCTGAAATCTTTAAAATCACACAAAAATTGGGTTGAACAATATACAAGTGTGCAACAGCATGTAGAAGATACTGAAGTACTTTATGAATTTTATAAAGAAGAAGAAGCATCAGAAGAAGAAGTAGAGGCTAAATACAAGGAATCTATCGATGCCATCGAAGATTTAGAGTTTAGGTCTACGCTCAATCAAACAGAAGATGAATTAGGTTGCTTGCTTGAAATTAATGCAGGTGCTGGGGGTACAGAAAGTTGTGACTGGTCACAAATGCTCCACCGAATGTACCTTATGTGGGCCGAGAAAAAAGGCTTCAAAGTAAGTGAACTGAATCTTCAAGAAGGGGATGTCGCTGGAATCAAAAGTGTTTCTCTTGAGATAAATGGTGATTTTGCCTACGGTTTGCTGAAAGGCGAAAATGGGGTTCATCGCCTAGTTCGAGTAAGCCCCTTTAATGCTCAAGGCAAACGTATGACTTCCTTTGCCTCTGTTTTTGTTCATCCATTAGTAGATGAAAGAATTGAAGTCGAGATTAATCCTGCAGATTTAGAATGGGATACCTTCCGTGCAAGTGGGGCAGGAGGGCAGCACGTTAATAAGACGGAATCAGCCGTAAGGGTTCGACATTTACCTTCTGGGATAGTGGCAGAGTGCCAGCAGGAAAGATCACAACATATGAATCGGGATAAAGCTTTACAAATGCTGAAATCAAGATTGTATGAGCGAGAATTAGAAAAACAAAAAGCGGCAAAAAGTGAAATCGAATCTGGTAAAATGAAAAATGAATGGGGATCACAAATTCGTTCCTATGTCCTAGACGATCGTCGCGTAAAAGATCATCGTACTAGCTATCAGACGAGTCAAGTAGATAATGTGTTAGATGGTGATTTAGATGATTTTCTAAAGGCTTTTTTAATGCATGGGGGCGTACATTAAAGATCAATAGTATCCGCTATTCAATAATAATCCTCGGTATCTATCGGCTTTATGCCAAATACAAAATGTAAGTAGTTTGCCCGAAACCGTGTCTGCCTGCCGACTTGAATTGGTAAAATGAAATTTAGCCAATGGCAGACAGGTTTACGTTCGCTCAAAAATCATGCGCAACTTTCCTCTCGTCAGTTTCTTATGTTTTTTTAAGGGACAATGTTTATTATACAAGCAATTTTGACTAGTCGCTTACTAATTGATTATTCTTTTAAATATGGCTGAGAGGTGAATCCTTATTTATTTTATAGCTGAGTTTTTACCTCTCTCACATTGCCCTAGCACTTTTGCTTATCTATTGTTGATCGAAATAAACTTTTTTTAGTGAGATAATCGTTTACTTTAGACTTGGTATAATAAGATGTACATATGAAGCAATCTATCCTTTTTCCTTTCCTAAAATGGACTACTTTTTTTGTTTTTTTGGGTCGGGGATGGCAACATATTTATTGGGATGCACCTTTTCGAACGATCTTATGGGACGAAGCTTGGATGAGTGGCATAGTTTCCTATTTCTTCGGGATGGATTGGAACACCTACGTGACTTCACCTAGCACGAATACTTTTATTGTTCATTGGATTGATGCTACCGGCTGGTTTTATATGATTTGTGCGATAATGGCATTACTAATTGATCGAATTCCAAAGCTTGCCATTCCTTTTATTGGTTTAGGTGGAACGAGCCTTTTCATTTTGGCTTTACTTTATTGTAAGGAAAATTTCTTTTTTGTTGGTCAATTTTTTGAGTATACTTTGCAGTGGGGATCCCCCTTTTTCCTTTTGCTGTTGTATAAGGAGAGTATTAGCTACAAACAGCTTGTTTTTGGCTTAAAAGTAGCGATTGCGCTTACTTTTACATGCCATGGATTGTATGCTGTAGGTTATTATCCTCGCCCAGGAAAATTCATCCAAATGACAATGACGATTCTTGGTACAAACAAGGAAGCATCTGTGATATTCCTAAATATTGTAGGAGCCTTAGACTTTATTTTAAGTGTATTGATTTTTCTTCCAAGGCGAATTGCACTAATTGGATTAGGCTATGCAGCCTTTTGGGGATTAGCTACTACAGCAGCCAGAATATGGGCGAATTATATTCCTCAATTTTGGCAAGATTCATTATTAACTTGGACGCACGAAAGTATTATGCGTATGCCTCATTTTTTGATTCCACTAGTCCTGATGCTATGGATGATAAATCAAAATAGGGAAAATTGGAAGAGTCTGTTGGAAAGGAAAGAAGAACAATTATTAAAAAGATCATAGGGCATCTCTTTTAAGAGATACCCTAATAATATTTTATTTAGATGGCAAGAATCTCTGACATTCTTACTAAATCTTGATTGACAGGTTTAGCTTTTCCTATAGCTTCATCAAAAGGAGTGCGAACTACCTCATCATTGATGATGCCCACCATTACATTTTCAGTACCGTTTAATAGGGATTCTACCGCTGCATATCCTAATCGGCTGGCTAATACACGATCCAGACAAGTAGGTGAACCACCACGCTGTAAATGCCCAATGATTGTTACTTTGGTGTCATAAAAGTCAAATTTCTCTTTTACTGCTGCGGCTATTTCTGTTGCACCACCATAAGGACTACCTTCTGCAACAATGACAACACTGAATAATTTTTTACGTTTAGCACCCTTTTTAAGAACATCAATAAGCGTATTAATATTCATGTCATGTTCGGGAATTAATACACAGCCTGCACCAGAACCAATGCCCGTATGAAGAGCGATATATCCAGAATGACGACCCATTACTTCAACAAAGAACAAACGATTGTGAGAATCGGCAGTATCCCTAATTTTATCAACAGCTTCAACTGCTGTGTTGATAGCAGTATCAAAACCAATAGTATAATCTGTACCAAAAAGATCATTGTCGATTGTTCCGGGAACACCTATGAAGGGTATATCATGCTCTTTAGAAAAAACACTAGCACCTGTAAAGGTACCGTCACCACCTATGGCTACGCATGCGTCAATGTCAAAAGCTTGCAGTGACTCATATGCTTGTTGCCGACCTGCTGCTTCGCGAAACCTTTGGCTGCGCGCAGTCTTTAAAATAGTTCCTCCTCTGTGGATGATATTACCAACGTTTCTGGGCTCTAGTCGGCGCAAATCGCCATTAATCATACCCTCATAACCGCCATAAACCCCATATACATGTAAATCATGATAGGTGGCTGTACGTACAACCGCTCTGACGGCCGCGTTCATTCCAGGAGCATCTCCTCCAGAGGTAAAAACGGCGATACGCTTAATAACTCTACTCATAGTGAATTTTTACCTTTAGTCTATAGGTTTATTTGGATGCTAATTGCCATTAGTAGTATGGAAATTCACCAAATGTTCAATTGGCTTTTTAATGAATTTCCCAACCACCATATTTCTTTCTTTGAGTACAAATTTAATAATATCTTGAAAATAGTAACCAACAGAACCAATAAAGTGAATAGGTAATTTATTACAACCTTTATATTTCCTTACATTGCGGTCTATAAAGGTAGAAAAAGCAGTATATAGTAGTTTCTGAACAAAGAAGTGTTCTTTATGAGCCGCTAAAAATTTTGTAAAAGAAGCTAGATAGACATTAGGTGTTTCTTTTCCATAAATATTATCCAGGATACCATCTTTTCCTTCTGGAAACCACTCTTCCATAGTTTGCTCTAGCTCTTTTGGCAATTCTCTATAGAAATATGCACGGATAAGCATTTTCCCTAGGTGTGTACCACTGCCCTCATCTCCTAACAAAAAGGCAAGGTTTGTAACATTGTCAATGACCTCCATCCCATTGTATAAACAAGAATTTGAACCAGTTCCTAAAATACATGCAATACCTGCCTCATTACCACATGTTGCTCTAGCTGCCGCTAAAAGATCGTGCTCAACTATTACTTGAGCATTAATAAATATCCTTCTTAATGCTTTAGCCACAATTTCTTTCCTTCCCGTATCCCAGCACCCTGATCCATAATAGTGAACACATTCAGCTTGCTTTACTAACTCTTTTTGTTCAATAGCATTATTTAAGGTACGATAAATAAGTTGGTCATTATGAAAAACAGGGTTAAACCCCATTGTACTTAATGAATACATCCCCTGATTATTTATCAGCTTCCAGTCTGCTTTAGTTGAACCACTGTCTGCAACTACGATCATAATTTTCCTTTTTCAAAAGAATAATAATGTATTTCGCTCAAATATAGTGTAAATAATACACTAAGGGTAGGTTCAACCAAAATTTATTTTTTTAAAACAAAATAATTTAATTTTTTTGTTTTAAAACACAAAATGTTTTAAATTTGTTAGGCAGTTTTTTTGTTCCCAGTATCAAATTATTTAATGCCATATTAAAGAGACTAAACTATGATTGGATCTAAACAAGTAGAATTTAATGAAGTCCGAAAATTTGAATGGAATGGGCTAGCCTACATCATTGCTAAGCATTGGTTTAATATTTTTTTGATATTTATTGGATTACACATTTTCCTTAGCAAGGATATTAGCTTTCAATTTAATGTTTATTCAAAAGAGGATAATACGCAGGAAAATATTGCTTCAGGCAACGAAGAAGCACAACCTACAAATACATCTATAATTACTACGATACCGAGTTCTTTTGAAGAAAAAGGAGTGCCAAAGAAAAAAATCAGTAAAGCAAAAAAATCCATTGCCTTTGGTAATTTGACGTTTATATTAAGTCCAAATTATGCTAAAAGAAAAGGTATTGATCCAGATATAGTCCAAGAAAAAATAGACCATTGTAGAGGTTATATTAAACGTTATGCTAAAGTGGCTATCAGTGAAAGAGAAAAGTATGGCATACCTGCGAGTATTACATTGGCACAAGGTTTATTAGAATCTAATGTTGGAGATAGCCGTCTGTCTGTTGAATCTAACAATCATTTTGGAATAAAATGCAAAAGAAAATGCAAAGGATGTACCTGCCGTAACTACGTAGATGATGATGCTTACGATATGTTTAGAGTATTTAATACCGCATGGGAAAGTTACAGAGAACATTCTATTTTACTCAACGGGCAACGCTATAAGCATCTACTAAAATTGGATCACCTTGACTATGAGGCTTGGGCACATGGCCTAAAAAAAGCGGGTTATGCTACGGACAAAAAATATGCCCAGAAGCTAATTAAGATCATTAAAACGATGAAGTTGTATCGTTATGACCAATAAGCTTTATTTAAATTTGCGTGTTCAGATCAAGAGAAGCGATTCAGATATAGTTTGAATCGCTTTTTTTACTATTTTGCTTTTGAATGTGCAAAATAAAATCAAGATGGACCATTTTTTGAGTAGGGCTTCTCAACTTATTGATCAATTAAATGAACGGGTAGGGCAGGCTGTTTCTTGCTTGACTACCTTATTAGTCTTATTGGTTTGCTTCGATGTAGTCACTCGATATTTTTTTAGTAATACTGCCGCCTGGATTATGGAGTTAGAGTGGCACTTATTTGCCCTAATATTTTTGTTTGGTGCAGGCTACGCCTTTAAGCACGACAAACATGTTCGAGTTGATCTTTTTTATGCCAAATTTTCTCCAAAGGATCAGGCATTCGTGAATATTATTGGCATTTTATTATTTCTTATTCCTTGGTGCCTTATGGTCATTTATTGGTCTTATGAATATGCGTTAATTTCTTATAATGTAGGTGAAACTTCCCCTGATCCCGGAGGCTTACCAGCAAGATATCTCATTAAATTCAGTGTAAGTATCGGAATGGTATTTCTGTTTTTGCAAGGTATCTCTGTATTATTCAAGAATCTTCTTATTTATCGAAATACAGACCAACTGTAGAATCAAGCAAACATGGAAATATTAGCGATACTTCTTTTTCTTAGCATATTTATCCTCATACTTTATGGATTTCCAGTAGCTTTTACACTTGGGGGAATTTCCATAATATATGCAGTGTGCTTTTTAGATCCTATTAGCTTTACAGCTCTACCTCCTCGTATCATGGGAGTGATGAGTAATTATGTATTACTGGCGGTACCTCTTTTCATTTATATGGGTATTATGTTAGAAAAATCAGGGCTGGCTGAAAGCTTGCTCGAAACAATGGCTATCCTTTTTGGAAAGGTAAAAGGAGGTTTAGCCATTTCGGTAGTCATTGTAGGTGCATTATTAGCTGCGTCGACGGGTATTGTGGGTGCCACAGTCATTACGATGGGTTTGATAAGTTTACCGACCATGCTGAAGCGGGGATACCAAGCGGAACTAGCAACTGGGACTATTGCAGCATCTGGTACATTAGGACAAATTATTCCACCTTCAGTGGTTTTGGTCTTATTGGGGAGCGTTTTAAATGTTTCTGTAGGCAATCTATTTGCGGCAGCTTTGTTGCCTGGCTTGGTTTTAGTAATCCTTTACATAGTTTACATCCTTGTGCTCGCACGCATCCATCCAGAATTTGCACCTCCCATTCCAGAAGAAGAAATTGTAGCATTTAAAAAGGATAATTTTGTGAAGAAAGTTTTCTATGCTTTCTTTTTACCCTTATTACTTATTATTGCTGTATTAGGTTCCATCTTTGTAGGTATTGCATCACCTACTGAAGCAGCAGCCGTAGGAGCACTGGGAGCAAGCTTATTGACCATCTCACAAGGAAAATTTAATCTTGCCGTTTTAGGTGCAGTCATGCGAGAAACCACGCATTTGACAAGTATGGTATTCATTATTTTATTAGGAGCTACTACCTTTACTTTTGTTTTTAGAGAAATGAATGGAGACGCCTACCTAATTAGCCTTATTCAAGATGCGAACTTATCGCCAATGGTCTTTTTAGGATTAGTGATGCTAGTCGTTTTTGTAGCTGGCTTTTTTATTGATTTTATTGAAATTATCTTTATCATAGTGCCTGTCGTTGCCCCTATTTTTGTAGAATTGGGTATTGATTTAGTCTGGATAGGCATCTTACTAGCCTTAAACTTGCAAACTTCTTTTTTGTCACCTCCATTCGGTTTTTCATTATTCTATTTAAAAGGAGTTGCGCCGCCAGAAATTACTACGCAACATCTTTATAGAGGTATTATTCCATTTGTGGTCATTCAAATTATATTCGTTATCCTAGTCATTCTTTTTCCTGAAATTATTTATTTGACTCGAGGATGGCTAATGAGCTCTTAATGAAACTGTAATTGAAAATTTAGGATAGTTGATGCTAAGTAGTTTGCCCGAAACTCTGCCTGCCGGCAGACTGGAATTGGTACAAAAAAATTCAGCCATAGGCAGACAGCTCTTTACGTTTGTTCAAAAATCATGCGTAACTTTTCTCTCGTCAGTTACCTATAATTTTCGAATGAACAATTTTATTATACAAGCAATTTTACCTAGCCGCTTAAAAGTTATTCTATAAATCAATAATACAATGGCGTTTGTTAAGGGTATAAATGTACAATGATCAAGTGGACAGATTTGTCTGATGATCTTCGTTCGTTATACCCTTTTTCAATTTCTTTTGTATTTTGGGAGTATAATCTAAGAATTTAGAGTTTGTTGAGAAATTTGTTTTCTGAGTAAGAACTGGCAATTTTTTGACTTTGCGATATACGCAGATGTATGTTTTTTTGGTATTATGCAATCAAAAAGGTGTTAAAACTAAACTAGTAAATAAATTTCAGATAAACTTAACCAATAAAACTAACATGATATTATCAATATCATGAAGGTGGATAGTCACTTCATCCTTGAAATACTAGTTTGGAAAGCTAGATGTCGAAAAAAAATAACCATATGAAAGTAGATTATTGTGTCTTTCTCGATGCAGGCCACGGTGGAATAGATGGGGATGGGAAATATGTCACTGCCCCAAGCAAACAATTTAAGCATGATAAAGGCGTCTTCCATAAAGATGGATGGTTTTATGAAGGTGTTTTTAATAGAACACTTACCAATAGAGTAGCTCAAAAATTGGATCAATTAGGGATTAGTAATATTATTGTAAGTCATGAATATTTAGATAGCTCTTTGCAATATCGTGTAGATATGGCCAACTGGTATTATCGTAACTACAAAAAGGGTATTTATATTTCTAATCATTCCAACGCATCAAGTTCTCATTTAGCAAAAGGATTCGAGATCTATACCTCAAAAGGAAAAACCAAGTCTGACGAAATTGCTGATATTCATTGGAATAATGTCAAAGAGCTCCTAGGTGATCGTATCCGTTACAGGAGTGATCGCTCTGATGGCGATCATGATCGAGAAGCCAGTTTTTTCGTTTTGACAAAAACAGCTATGCCTGCTATTTTAATTGAACACCTATTCTTCGATAATTTTGATGATGCATCTTTATTGATGGATGACGAAATTGTAGAAAGATTTGCAGAAGCACAAGCTAGAACAGTTATTCAGTACCTAAATACAATTTAGATATATGGAACAAAATAGAAGAACCTTCCTTAAAGAAACCAGCACCTTTGCCCTAGGGGCAGGTGTATTTGGTATGATCGGCTGTGGCAATAGCCAAGCACCCACAGCGCAGGAAGAAAAAGATGCCGCTGAAAAGCCAAAGTCAGCAACCCCCTTATTATTTGATATTTCATTAGCTCAGTGGTCTTTGCATCGGACGATTCGTGCCGGAGAATTAGATAATCTAGATTTCGCGGCTTATGCTTCCAAACAATTTGGCATCCAGGCAATAGAATATGTTAATCAGTTCTTTAAGGATAAAGCAGATGACAGTAAATATATTGCTGAAATGCTAAAAAGATCAAAAGATAGCGGCGTCAAAAACCTTCTAATTATGGTAGATGGCGAAGGCTATCTAGGTAACTTAGATGATAAAGAGCGCTCTAATGCAGTAGAAAATCACCATAAGTGGGCACTTGCAGCTAAATTTCTTGGCTGCCATTCTATTCGTGTAAATGCCGCAGGTCAGGGAAGTAGAGAAGATGTTGCCAAAGCTGCTGTAGACGGGTTAGGACAATTAGCCACCTTCGCTCAAAGTTTAGAAATTAATGTCATTGTAGAAAATCATGGAGGATATTCTTCGGATGGGCAGTGGCTTTCTAATGTTATCAAAGAAGTGGGAATGCCAAATTGTGGGACACTTCCAGACTTTGGTAATTTTAAGGTTGCCGAAGATAATGAATATGATCGTTATAAAGGAGTAACTGAATTAATGCCTTTTGCAAAAGCAGTAAGTGCAAAATCACACGATTTTGATGCGGAAGGAAACGAAATTCATACTGACTATCTTAGAATGATGAAAATTGTTACCGATGCGGGTTATAATGGCTATGTAGGAATTGAATATGAAGGGAGTGAACAAAGCGAACCACAGGGAATCAGTTCAACAATGGCTTTATTGCAAAAGGTAAGAACAGCCCTGAGCTAATTGTGCAAAATACGCTATAAAAAGTGCTAAGTTTTTGTAAATTCGCGCCGCAAGCATTGCTTGTGAGTGATTTTATTGTTTCATTCAAAACAGAATTATAAACATGAAGTGGAATATCGTAATTTTCTTATTAGCAGCTGGATTTTTATTTGCATGTGGTGGTGATGACTCCCCAAAGAGAATCGGAAAAAGTAGTAGCCAATCTTCCAAAAAGCAATTAAAAAACGACACCGCTTCATTAGATAAGTTGATGGAAGAAGCAAGAGCTGCTCAAAAAGTTCCTTTTGAAAAAGAATACTGGAAGCTTAGTCACTTCATTATTGATGGTAAAAAAATGAAGGCTTCGAGTGGTACACTTGATGCTACTTTTAAAAACGGAAGGTTAGATGGCAACAGTGGTTGTAATAGATATTTTGCAGCCTACATGGCTGATACGCTCCAGCAGAGCATCACTATAAGAGGCTTGGCTAGCACAAAAAAAGGCTGTCAGGGTTCACTTGCTGCATTTGAAAGAAGGTTTCAGCGTATGTTGAAATCAGCTAAAAAATATGAATATAGCAACAATACTCTAAGTATCATTTGCGATCAAGGAGAAATAAATTTTTTGAAATCTATTAAGTAGTTTTTTTGAAAAAACAAAAAACTGGATTAAGCTACCTACTTCAATTAATAGGCATATGGGCCGTCATCTGCATTTTAAATGCTGCCTTTATTGAAGTTGATCCGGATGAAGCTTACTATTGGATTTATACGAAACAATTAGATTGGGGCTACTTCGATCATCCACCAGGAGTAGCCCTGGCTATTGCTATTGGTAGTTGGCTACCCAATGAGATAGGTGTTCGTTTCGGTACGTTATTGCTACATTTTTTGGGTATCTACATACTTTGGTTATGGATGGCTAAGCCTCAAAAACGGGAAGATATTCGTTATCTTATAGCTTTATGCCTAGCGATGCCTTTGCTACAGATTTATGGCCTCATTGCTACACCTGATGGTCCTCTTTTGTTTTTCACTATGCTCTTCTTTTATCTTTATCAGCAGTTTATTTCAAAGTCTTCTTGGTGGAATACCCTGGCACTTGGTATATGCATGGCAGCTTTGCTTTATAGCAAATATCATGGTGTGCTACTCATTTTTTTTGTACTTCTTTCTAATCTTTCATTATTGCGAAATCCGAGGTTTTATATGGCCTCTATCTTTGGTGCTATTCTTTTTTTCCCCCATTTGTATTGGCAGTATAGCAATGATTTTCCCTCTTTCAGGTATCACCTAAAAGGACGAAATGATAATTACGAATTAAAATATACGATCACTTATGTGCTTAATCAATTAGTGATTTTTAGTCCGCTTTTATTGCCATTTTGGATCAATAGCCTTCGCAAATCTTGGTCTAGCGATAAGCTGATTATTCGTGCTTGTTATTTTGTTTGTGGTGGTTTTTGGACTTTCTTTTTTTATTCTTCATTCAAAGGGCATGTAGAGCCCCAATGGACTGCTATTCTAAGTATTCCGCTTATTTATCTGATGTTTCAATACGGCTTAAAGAATCGGAACTTTCGTAAATGGAGTTATGGAATGGCTTTAGCCAGTTTCGTTTTGATTGTAGCTGCCCGTTTTTTAGTGATGATGACTAATCCGTTTAATATCAATAGCAATTTCCATAAAAGAGATTGGATATTTGAGATAAAAGAACAGGCCAACAATAGACCAGTTATTTTTGAAAACTCCTATCGAAATGCTGCAAAATATAGTTTTTATGCAAAGGAAGATGCCTACACTTTTGCTAATCACCTATACCGCAAGAACCAATACGATATTTGGGATGATGAAGCAAAGCTTCATGGGAAAAATGTTTTAATGGTATTGCATCAACATGATCGACCTGAATTTTATAAAAATATTAGAGTAGATAGAAGAACATTCTTATTACAAGAATTAGAAAACATCCAGATCAAGGAAAAAGTCGAGTTCTTATCTTCAGGGTCTACACCCATCAAAGGTTCACCCAGCCAAATTGTAAATCTAAGCTTCGATCTATATAATCCTTACTGGCATGATATTAATACTTTTGAAGGAAATGCACCTTTATGTCTAAAAGCCTCTATTTATCAAAATTCCGAATATCTAGAGATAGAGGTTCCACTCGAGCCTAAATTTAAAAATATATTACTACCTTCAAGAAGACAAACAAGGTTTGAAGGACAATGGTCTATTCCTAATTTGCCGAAAGGCGAATATGATGTTTATTTCGGTTTTAGCATAGGAGAGGGACATCCAGATCAACCAATATTAAGAAAACTTGTGATTCAATAAGCTATGAAGTGGCTTTCCTTTTTTTTTATAATTTTATTTTTTAATTCTTGCCAAAGTAAATACTTTTTTCTTCAGTCCGAACAGATGGACAAAAGGATGGTCCATCTAAAAAAGCATAAAATATGGGTTAGTAAGTATGAAACAACCCAAAAAGAGTATAAAGCATTCCTAAAAGATATTCAATCCAAGGAAAACTATCCTTTTGAAAAGTGTCAGATGTTTTCAAAAATGTGGGTAGAGACCTTAACTATGCCTTTTATGGAAACTATGCAAAAGAACTATCCTAGTCAGGCCATTTTTGATGAATATCCCGTCGTAAATATTACTATCGAGGGAGCACAGTACTTTTGTCAATGGTTAGGTGAAAAATATCATGAAAATAGTCTTCGTAATTTTAAAAAAGTTAGATTTCGATTACCAACAAAAGAGGAATTTGCCTCTTTAATGAATGATGTCGTTATCAAATATGACTCTAATAACAAAGAAGAGTATGAGTTCTTCGACTTTAATTTAAAGTTCTATGATGATTATGCTGTTGATGGTGGGATGTATACCATAAGGGTGCAATTAAAACCACAAACCTATTCTGGACTTTGTTCAATTGTAGGAAATGTAAGTGAGATATTAGCTGATGGAACAGTAGTTGGAGGAAATTGGGATTGTTATCCAAGTGATATAGAACAACCTTTAAATTACTCCACGCCAGACCCTAGAATTGGTTTTCGAATTGTAATGGAAGTTTTAGAGCAGTAAAGAGGACTTATTAGAAATTCCTATTCTTACATAAACAAAATGGATAGGAGCTATGGAGCCTTTATGAATCTATGGATGTATACCATATGTTTTCTTTTACAGATTCATAATTACTAGCATATGAAGTTTCCTTCTTAGAGGAATGAGTAATGGTTTTGCTGCCCATCAAATTGGACTAGTCCAATAATATAAACAACTAATAGTTTTTGCATTGGTATTGTTTTTCAATAGATTCTTAAAAAGACAGCTGGTTTAGTTTAACGAAAGTCAGTGATAATATTATTTTTTAGCGAATTTCTTTTATAATTGCAATAGTGTATATTTTACAATAAGCATAAACACGCATTGATGTTAAACCAACAAAATCCACTAGAAACTAAAGCTTGGAAAGCACTAAGTGCTCATTATGAGCACTTAAAAGACATCCATATAAAGCAATTATTTGCAGAAAATGCTAATCGTTTTGCGCAATTCTCTGCTTCATTTGAAGATATTTTACTTGATTATTCAAAAAACAGGATTACACAAGAAACGCTGGATTTACTGGTGGATCTTGCAAAAGAATGTGGATTGAAGAAAGCTATTGATGCAATGTTTTCTGGTCAGAAGATCAATCAAACAGAGGATAGAGCTGTTCTGCATGTGGCCTTGCGTAATCGTTCCAACCGCCCTATCAAAGTGGATGGGAGAGATGTTATGCCTGATATAAACGCTGTTCTGGCAAAGATGAAAGTATTTTCCAATAAGCTAATACGCGGCGAATGGAAAGGTTACACAGGCAAAAGGATCACAGATATTGTCAACATAGGTATTGGTGGATCAGATCTGGGAGCTGTAATGGTAACTGAAGCACTTCGACCATATTGGAAGGACGGAATGAACGTTCACTTTGTCTCAAATGTTGATGCTACGCACATAGCCGAAACACTGAAACGGCTTGATCCAGAGCAGACCCTCTTTATGATTGCTTCTAAAACTTTCACTACACAAGAAACCATGACTAATGCTTTCACTGCAAGAAGTTGGTTCTTAGATGCTGCAAATGCGGAAGAAGAGGTAGCGAAGCACTTTGTAGCCATATCTACTAATTTGGAGGGAGTGAAAAAGTTCGGTATTGCTCCAGAAAATATGTTTGAGTTTTGGAGCTGGGTGGGAGGTCGATATTCCCTATCTTCTGCCATTGGCCTGCCAATAGCCTGTGTGATTGGATTTGATCATTTTGAAACCCTTTTGGATGGCTTTCATGCTATGGATGAGCATTACAGAACCGCTCCATTAGAACAAAATCTACCTACGATATTGGCCTTAATTGGTATCTGGTATAATAACTTCTTTGGTGCAGAAACGGAAGCTATATTGCCATACGATCAATATCTACATCGTTTTCCAGCTTATTTCCAACAAGGTAATATGGAGAGTAATGGTAAGTACGTGGATCGCTCTGGCAAAAAGGTAAGCTATCAAACTGGCCCCATTATTTGGGGAGAACCAGGAACGAATGGCCAGCATGCGTTTTATCAGCTGATTCACCAAGGTACAAAGTTAATTCCATGCGATTTTATTGCTACAGCTCAGAGCCAGCATGCAATAGGGGAACACCATCCTATTTTATTGTCTAACTTCTTTGCACAAACAGAGGCTTTAATGAAAGGGAAGACGGAGGAAGAAGTAAGAACCGAGCTGGAAAATGCAGGGAAAAGTGAAGCAGAAATAGAACAATTATTACCATTTAAGGTATTCTTGGGCAATATTCCGACGAATTCTATCTTGTTGAAGAAACTGACACCTTACACTTTAGGTTCTATGATTGCTTTGTATGAGCATAAAATTTTCACACAAGGTGTGATTTGGAATATCTTTAGCTTTGATCAGTGGGGAGTAGAATTAGGTAAGCAATTGGCAAAGGCTATTTTACCAGAGCTAGAAGGAGAGGAAGCTGTGTCCTCTCACGATTCTTCAACCAATGGCTTGATTAACGCTTATAAGCAAATGAGAAGTTAAATTACTGCTGGTTGTTAGTAACTAGTGTGATTAAATAGCTAACAACCAGCTATTAAGTGCCTAGACAAAATTACTTGTACAATAAATTGTCAGCTTAAAAATCAGTAAGAAACTGACGAGATGAAAGTTACGTATGATTTTTAAACTGATGTTAAAAATTTTATTGTACCAATTTCAGCCATAGGCAGACAGGTTTTAGCCTAACTACTTAATTGATTTTCCAAAAATAGGGCATAAATAAAACTAGGATCGTAAATAATTCTAAGCGCCCAAGTAGCATCAGAAATGCTAAAAACCACTTTCCAAGTTTTGGAATAGCAGCAAAATTGTCAACCGGACCAACTTGTCCAATTCCAGGACCAACATTTCCAAGTGATGTCGCAACAGAACCAATAGCTGTTAAGAATGGCTGTTCAAAATCTGTAAGAATAATGGACATGACTATTGAACCAACGACAAATATGATGAGATAGATAAGTAAAAAAACAAGAATATGTGTCAAAATCTTGGGGGCAACAATCTTCTTGTCAATCTTGATTCTAATTAAACCTCTTGGGTGTAAAATTCGCTTAAATTCTAAAATGGAGTTCTTGAAGAATACCAGATGTCTGATGATCTTTATCCCTCCACTCGTTGAACCAGTACAGGCCCCAACAAATAGTAAAACAAAACAAATCATAGTGGTAGTGGAGGTCCAATTCGTATAATCAGCGGATACAAATCCAGTTGTGGTAATCAAAGATATTACTTGGAAGCACACCTCCCTAAAGGCTAATTCGAAAGGATGGTCAGTATATTGGTATACCAATAAAGTTAATAAAACAATAAATCCTAAAGTAATGACTACGTATGTTCTAAACTCATCAGATTGCCATACTTTTTTAAAACATCCGTTTAATCCATAATACAATATCGTGTAGTTGGATCCTGCTAAGAACATAAAAATAATCAAAGTATATTGAATCAAAGGACTCGTAAAGTAAGCAATGCTAGTGTTTTTAGTAGAGAACCCACCCGTAGCCATGGTCGTTAATGCATGGTTAATAGAATCGTAGAAGGTCATGCCTTCTGCAATCAGAATAATGGACAATACGATTGTTAAGCCTACATAAATTAACCAAAGTGATTTAGCAGTTTCTTTGATTTGTGGATGAATTTTATCAGATGTTGGACCAGGAGCCTCGGCAACGAATAGTTCTACACCTCCAATACCTAATAAAGGAAATAAAGCTACCGTTAATACAATAATTCCCATTCCTCCAATCCATTGGGTCAAACTTCTCCAAAAAAGTATACCTTTCGAAATAGACTCTATATCGCTTATTACGGAAGCGCCAGTAGTGGTCAAGCCAGAAACACTTTCGAACATAGCGTCTGTTAGTGAAAAAAAAGTGCCGCTAAACAAATAGGGGAGGGCACTAAAAAAACACATACCTAGCCATGCCAATACCACTATCATATAACCTTCCCGCTTCCCAATTTTTTCTTTTTTATTTCTATTGGCATACCAAATAATCCAGCCAGTAGATAAAGTTACTATAGCTGCATAAGTAATGGCCCAAAAGTCATTACTTTTAAATATGATTGAGAAAGGTAATGCAGTTAGCATCAAACCACCCAAAAACATAAACAAAACGCCCAAAATTTTGACAATGGATCGAATACTCATTATTTGAAGGTTTCTTCCACTTTTTTGATGGCTTCGGGTTGGGCAAAAACAATTACTTTATCCCCCAATTGAAAACAAAAATGTTCATCTGGGATAAAAGTTTTTTCACCCCTTACTACACCTGCAACCACCGCCTTTTCAGGCAAATGCAATTCACAAATTGGATTTCGGATTAGGCGATTTTCTTTGTAGATTTCAAACTCAATCACTTCGGCTTCAACTCCTTGCAAACTAGCAATAGCTTCTACTTTGCCTTTCCTCACAAAACGAAAGATATTATTGGCTGCGAGTAACTTTTTATTAATAATCGTGTCAATTCCAATATTTTGTGAAATATGTGTATAATTGGTATTATCGACTAAGGCAATGGTTTTATATACACCAGTCTCCTCTGCGATAAGACTAGCAAGTATATTAATTTCAGCATTAGGCGTCAAAGCAATGAAAGCATCCATTTTTTCCAAACCTTCCTCCCGTAAGATATCAATATTGCCAGGATCTGCTTTAATCACAAGGGTATTCTCAAGTTCTTCAATAAACTGTTTAGCAACATACTTTTCTTTGATTACAAGTGAAATAGAATATTTCTTTTCCAATAGCTTTGCTGTTCTTAGCGCTAATTGAGTACCACCAATAATCATAATGTTTTTGATCATTTTCATTTGTTTTCCAACAAATTTTACAGCCTCATCAATGTGTTTATTTTGAACAGCTAAGTATAAATGATCTCCTTTTGACAGAATGCTACTTTCCTGTGGTATAATCGTTTTATCTCCTCGCAGAATAGCAATACCTTTCACCTGAAAATGGACGGAAAGCTGTTCTATCTGTCGAACACTTTTTCCTACAAGTGGAGAGCTCGTATCTACTGTAAATCCTACAACTGCTATTTTGCCATCGCCAAATTCGGAAACGTCAGAAAAAGAGCTTCTTTGAAGCAGTTTTTGAATTTCTTGCGCCGCAATCTGTGAAGGAGAAATGAGTGTATCAACACCTAATACTCTGAACTCCTTTTCGTGACTCTCCTCAAGATACTCTGGGTTATCCACTCTAGCAATAGTCTTTTTAGCACCCATTTGCTTAGCAATGATCGCCATTAGAATATTGGCACTTTCATTGGTAGTGACCGCAATAAATAACTTGGTTTTTACAATATTCGCCTCTTTCAAAATACTAAAGGAGGTAGCATCTCCTTTAATGGTCATTACATCAAGATGAGTGGCAGCATGCTCCAAAACTTCTTCATCTTTGTCAATTAGGGTAATATCTTGATTTTCTACAGCTAGTAATGCTGCTAAATGAAATCCAACTGCACCAGCACCTGCTATGGTAATTTTCATGAATTTGATGATATTTCAATTTATGACGTACTCTAACCACAAAATAAAGCTAATCTTAACTTTTAATTGTAAGTTTTGCTCTATATTCCCGCATTATTTTTGTTGATTTAACCAGAACTGTATGAAACAAAACTACCTTTTATTTTGCGTAATGATGTTCCTTTTTTGTGAGTGGGGGCAAAGCCAAGTGATCGGATTAACTCTTCATACACCGCAATCTCACAACGGTTACACCCTTTTTTGTCCAAGTGGTTCTAGGACCACCTACTTAATTGATAATTGCGGCAAACTAGTACGTACTTGGGAAAGTGATTACTTACCTGGTCAATCTGTTTACTTATTGGAAAACGGTAATCTACTTAGAACTTGTCGAATTGGTTCGAATTTTAATGCTGGGGGCTCAGGTGGTCGCCTGGAGCTGCATTCTTGGGATGGTGAACTATTATGGAGCTATAATTACAGTAGTGATACTTTTCATCATCATCACGATGTGGAACCCTTACCCAATGGGAATATTTTACTAATTGCTTGGGACTTAAAAACAGCTGAGGAAGTGGAACCGCTTGGAAGGTGGAATGCTAATGCAGATTTGTGGGCCGAGAGAGTTATTGAGATTGAACCAGTAGGCACAGATGAAATTAATGTGGTTTGGGAATGGTATCTATGGGATCACCTCATTCAAGATGCAGATATCAATAAGGTGAATTATGGCGTAGTTGAAGATCATCCCGAACTAGTAGATATAAATGCTGGAAATAGTGAAAATGGGGGAGGGCCAGGAGGTGGCTCAGATTGGATTCATCTGAATAGCATTAGTTATGAGCCTATTCATGATCGAATTATTCTTAGTTCAAGGAATTTAAGTGAAATCTGGGTGATTGATCATTCTACATCGACGCAAGAAGCAGCTGGGCATACTGGTGGAAATTCGGGTAGAGGGGGTGACTTGTTATTCCGTTGGGGTAACCCTAGATTCTATGATAGAGGGACACTCGAAGACCAAATTCTATTTGGACAACATGATGCCAAGTTTATAGAACAAGGCTTAGAAGATGAGGGAAAGATAATGCTTTTTAACAATGGACAAGGAAGACCAGATGGAAACTATTCTAGCGTTGAAATCATTGATCCACCTTACGATATCAATGATGAATTTGTAATCATAGGAGAGCAGGCTTTCGGTCCAATCGATTCGGATTGGATTTTCACAAATGACCCACTCGATGCATTCTATTCTTCTAGAATTTCAGGTGCTCAGCGCCTACCTAACGGGAATACTTTAATTTGTGAAGGAATAAAGGGTCGTTTCTTTGAAATTGACTACTTTGGCAACTTAGTTTGGGAATATGTTAGTCCTATTATAAATGGTAATCCTGCCGAGCAAGGAACGATTATTACCAATAATGCTGTATTTAGAGCTACTAAGTATAGTGAGGACTATCCTGCTTTTGAAGGGAAAACCTTAATAGCTGGAGATCCTATAGAGCTTAACCCGAATATGTATGACTGTGATGTAGTTTCTTCCATCTGGAACCCAATCCAAGAGGATATCCAAGTGCAAACTCTTTTTAGTGAAAGTCTTCAGCTAAATAAATCTAGTTTGGATTCTTACACTATCGAAATATTCAACCCTAGAGGTCAATGTCTATGGAAAGGCCTATTTGACGAAAGTCAAAAGCTCGTAACTACAAGTGATTGGCCAAAAGGATTTTATATTGTAAAAATTAATGGATTAGATCGAAAAAACTTTATTTCAATTAAAACTATTAAACCATGATAAAACATTTACTTTGCATCTTTTTTATTGCACTTAGCTACTCTTTATTTGCACAACAAAATACAGTTGGATTGCTATCGCATGACCCAAGTAAAGCTTATGATGGCTACAACTTAATTTATCCGCATAATCAACCAAATGTTTATTTGTTAGATAATTGTGGACGGATTGTTCATACCTGGGAAGATGAAGCGGACTTCCGCCCTGGAAATATGGCTTATCTGATGCCAGATGGCCGCTTAATAAAGACTAAACGACCAGCAGCTGTGGCGGGTAATCCGATCTGGGCAGGTGGTGGTGGCGCCACCGTAGAAATCAGAACATGGGATAATGAATTGCTCTGGGAGTTCACTATAAACAATGAAGAAGAACGTTTACACCATGATATTGCCATCACCAATGAAGGGAACATCCTCATGATTGTTTGGGAAGTGAAAACAGCTGATGAAGCTGTCCAAGCTGGTAGAGATCCTGAAAATCTGCCTGATGGAGAATTATGGCCAGATTATATCCTAGAAATCAAGCCACTAGATAATAATGAATATGAAATCGTTTGGGAATGGCATGTGTGGGATCATTTAGTCCAAGATTTTGATGCGACCAAAGATAATTTCGGTATAGTTGAGGATCATCCTGAATTGGTAGATATCAATTATGATACGAGTAATGGTGCAGACGATTGGATGCATACCAATGCCATTGATTATGATCCAGTAAATGATATGATCATGTTAAGTGTGCCTACTTTTCATGAACTTTGGATCATTGATCATACGACCTCAACAGAGGAGGCGGCAACTAGTAACGGTGGCCTAGGTGGGAGAGGAGGTGACCTTCTCTATCGATGGGGTAATCCTGCTGCATACAAACAAGGGACAGAAGCCGATCAAAAATTATTCTATCAGCATGATACTCATTGGATTGATGATTATTTAAATGCTACTCATCCAAATTATCGTAAAATTGGGATTTTTAATAATAGAGTAGGAGCTGATATTTCGACTATTAATGTTATTGATCCAGGCTTTGATATGTATGATTGGGGATTCTCTTTTGATGGAAACGTTTTTGGCCCAGCAGAATTCACTTGGACCGCTTCGCATCCTAATCCACAAGCCAACTGGTCAACAGGTTTATCTAGTGTCCAGTTCCTACCTAATGGAAACGCGCTTGTTTGTGTTGGTCGTTTTGGATATACATTCGAATTAACACCAGATAACGAAATTGTATGGGAATACAAAACACCATTAATTAGTGGACAAGCTGCTAATCAAGGAGATACACTTTCGATAAATAATAATTTGACCTTTAGAGTAAGTCGCATTCCAACTGATTTTGAAGCTTTCGATGGCAAAGACTTGCAGCCAAAGGGTTATATCGAAAATAATCCAGATTCAAGCTTCTGTGGCTTGTTATCTTCTTTAGATGACATGCCAATGAAAGACTTAAGAATCTATCCCAATCCAACCAATGATATGGTAGTTGTAGAATGGGATGGTGGTTATAAAATTATTTTAGAGGTGTATGATATGCTAGGGAATAGAGTTAAACAAATCCAAACAACTGGTGGTCGCCACTTCATGGATTTGAAAGATTTACAATCAGGCATGTATTACATCCGTATCAATAATGGAGAATTACAAAAGCTGATTATACAACGATAAAACTTAGATAGATAGAAGTGGGCTAAATTCACTTCTATCTATCTTGTCTATTATTATTTCAAACGACCAATTTTGTGACAGCTTCCCTCAATAAAAGGGGCTATTTCTCAAATATTGGACACTTTAGTTAATATATGGCCAAATTGCCTACATTATTGAAGATGAAGACGCTACCCCGATTGGTTTGAGTTGCACAAGTTCCACTATCAAATAAATATTAGAAAGAAGGAGAGGAGTTATTCTTGAATCACATGCCGCCAAATATTATTTGGTGTGAATCTTCCAGTTTATTGATCGTCTAAAAGATTGAGGATTTCATAATTTTTGCCGTTAAAATTCAGCCATGGTCAGACATCGCTCACAAATCATGCGTATTTATCTTCAACTAAGGAGACTCTTCTAGATGAATGAAATAAATAATCCGCTTAAAATTCCTTGAATTAAGATTTTTTTAAATGGGGAATAAATAGACAAATATATCACTTTACATTCTTTTATTTAACATAATATAAATTATAGGACTTATAGTGTGATTTCTTTTTACACAACAATATTTTTTAATATGAGTATTCTCGTAAAAACCGACAAAAGTGGTCAAAAAATGGGGAAATCTGGTTACTCAGCGAAAGCTTTCCAAGAGCGCTCATTTTGGGTATATATTTGTAATGTAAGCAAAAGCAAATAAACACAAAGAAAGTAATTAGAGAAGAAAATTTTACATAGGGTTTTAGGTGTTAATTTGACGTGCCGCAATTCCTGTGGCACTTTTTAAAAGAAATGGGTGAATTTTAAATAAATAGGTTTTACAAGTGGTTAAGTTTAGGTTTTTTGAAAAGTTGGTCCTTGGACCAACTTTTTGTTTTATACAATATCATGTTCAAACCTACAACAGAGTGTTTGTATCAAGCTAAAAAGACTCCTCCCCTATTTTTTTATTTTAGATAACAGGCTCAGTGGATTTTGATGTTTACAAACAAAATGTTTTTAGAATGTGTAAACAGCGTACTCCCAAGGGTTTAGTATAATTTGTTTCCCTTTAGTCAGCTGTACTTTTTCATTTGTGAACAATTTTGTGAAATCCCCAACTGCCTTTTCGTCTTTTAATGTAAATATCTGTTCCTCATTTGACAAATTAATCCATACTACTACCTTATCACCATTTTTTTCTCTTGTGAATGCATATACAGCTTCATCCACACCAGTTTTGATTTTGTGTCTTTTACCACCATATTGTCCATTCCACAGGGCTTGATTACGATGTTTTAAATCAAATAGCGTTTGATAAAATTCTGTGTAAGCATAATCGGACCATTCTACTTCATCTTTACCAAAAAAGTCCAGTTGTTTCTTTAATGCGGATTCTTGCCCCGTATAGATCAGTGGCATTCCATCAAAAGTAGCTGTAAGGACAGCAAATGCTTTGTGCCCCTCTCCCATCCTTTGAAATTCGGTACCAGCCCATGAGTTTTCATCATGATTAGAAGTAAAATGCATTTGATAACCACGATGATAAGCAGTATCTTTTTTGGCAAAAACACGATCAATATCTAAAGCGGTCTTAGGCTCATGATTTTCTACGATTGTATCTCCATCTTCCACCAAATTTCCTTGCACCAAATTTTTAGCATTTTCGCGCATACCTTGCGTCCTTGCTATTTCATTCAAGGTATGGTGCATTTCCCAGCCATAGTCCATTACAAATGCACCATTATTAACGATAGCTGGTACTTCGGCTTCCGCCAAAAAGAAAATTGCCTTTTCCTGATACAAGGCATCTGTACATTGCGCCCAAAAATCTACAGGCACACCATGTGCTACATCTACTCTAAAACCATCAATGCCTATATCATTTATCCAAAATTTCATAGCATCGATCATAGCTAATCTCATGGCTGGTACGCTGAAATCAAATGCTGCAACGTCTGTCCAGCCCCAAGATTCTCCTGTCTCCTTATTGATGGGGTCTGTAATTTTACCATCTTTTTTTTGATAATACTCAGGATATTTTTTGATCCAGGGATTATCCCAGCCAGAATGATTGGGTACCCAATCGATGATACAATGCATGCCCAATTGGTGTATTTCTGCCAAAAGTGTTTTAAAATCAGACATAGTACCAAAATCAGGATTTACCTCATAATAATCTCCCACCGCATAAGGACTACCTAGTTCTCCTTTCCTGTTTTTTTTACTAATAGGATGAATGGGCATTAACCATAAAATATCAACACCCAATTCTTTTAAACGAGGAAGATGTTTTTGAAATGCAGCAAACGTACCTTCCTTGGTAAATTGCCGAAGGTTTACTTCATAAATTGTAGCATTTTTATGCCAATCTGGTATGTTGGGCTTAACGGTCTTTGGAATATGAAACTCTTTGGATTTTTGAAAAAAGAAATGCCAAATCAATGCAATGGCAATCACGCTAATAAAAAAAAGGGCCATATTTTTCATGTAGGAGTAATTTTAAAGTTGAATAATAAAAGTTCGGTATTTATTAATAAATCCTGTTTTACATTTTTTAGCTTATATTTTATTCACCGAAGACCCTCCATTCCAACAATCACTATGAAAATTAGTATTTTGTAATCAAATAGTTTACAAATCTATAGCAAAGATTTAATTTCTAAACAAGTGATTATATTGGTTTTATAAGGCAGGACTGCAAGTATAAAAAAATCTTTAAATTAGGCACTGTCTTTTTTACAATAAATGATACATACATGAAACTTCGCCGCAAAGATTTTTTCAAAGGAATAGCACTTGGCACAATTTCTTTACCTTTTCTTCTTCGATCAGTATTTTCCGAAACTAATGCGCAGGAAACTACTGCAAGTGTTTCAGGAGAAGTTTACCATTGGAAAATGGTCACTACTTGGCCTCCTAATTTCCCTGTTTTAGGTGAAGCTTGTAATGTTTTTGCAGATTTAGTGAAAAAGATGTCTGCTGGACGCATGAATATTCATGTTTACGGTGGTGGAGAATTGGTCCCCCCTTTGGAGTGTTTTGACACTGTTCGTACAGGAGGTGCAGAAATCGGCAGCGGAGCTGCTTATTATTGGGCCGGTAAAGCACCTGCCGCACAGTTCTTTGCTTCTGTTCCTTTCGGTATGAATGCGCAGCAATTGAATGCATGGGTTTATAGTGGTGGTGGATTAGTACTATGGGAAGAACTCTATGATGAGTTTAATCTGATCCCTATGGCTGCAGGTAATACTGGTGTGCAAATGGGTGGATGGTTTAACCGAGAAATTAATACACTTGCTGACTTTAAGGGCCTTAAGATGCGTATTCCTGGCTTAGGTGGTAAAGTCCTTGAAAAGGCGGGGGGTGCTCCTGTCTTATTGGCGGGTGGCGAAATATATACAGGTCTTGAACGCGGAGTTATCGATGCAACAGAGTGGCTAGGACCATATCATGATACTAAAATGGGTTTTAATGATATTGCCCGTTATTACTACTCTCCCGGTTGGCATGAGCCAGGCACTGCCTTAGAATACATATTTAATAAAGAAAAATTTGAAGCACTCCCTGAAGACCTACAAGGTATTCTTCGAGCAGCAACTTCTTATATTAATACTTGGGTATTATCAGAAATGGAAGCAAGAAACTCCGCCGCACTAGCTGAGCTGCAAGCCAAAGGCGTAGAAATCCGAACTTTTTCCCCAGAAATTTTACAGCAGCTACGTCAATTCACTGCAGAAGTGATCACAGAAATCACCCAAGAGGACGCATTCGCTAAAAAAGTATATAGCTCCTATAACGACTTCCGTCAAAAAGCAGCTA
>JAKVCU010000062.1 GCA_022448955.1 Saprospiraceae bacterium | reverse complement strand
CCATCATGGCAACTAGATCGTTAGCCATTTGAGCATCCATATTCATATATTTCACACCAGAATCACCACCAATCACAACAAGAGGAGCATGACCTCTTTTAGCTTGGTACAAAGCTCCTACAGCATTACCTATTCCTGGAGAACTATGCAATTGAACAAGCGTAGGTTTTTGACTTGCTCTAGCATAACCATCAGCCATTAAGACTGCTACGCTTTCTTGTAGCGTGAGGATATATTTCATGTCAGGGTAGTCTTTTAAAACATCGAGAAAACCCTGTTCTACTGTTCCTGGATTACCGAACATATGATCCATGCCATCGGCTAAGAATTGTTCGATCATTTTTGTATTTCCGGTTTTACCAGCCATATCGTTTTGTATTGTTATCAAGAACATTAACAAATTGGTCACCAAACTCATGCGAACATTGTAATGATCTCGCAGTGATAAAAGGATAATCCACGATCACGGAGGTTTCCTTTCCAAAATTACCATGAAACTGACCATCAGGTCCTACCGCGTCGTCCAAGAGATACTCCAATACGTATGGAGGAGGCCCCATATTCAAATCCGTATGCAAAAACCCAGTACCATCGTGATAGTCATATTCAATACAATGTCCAGTAACATGTTTACCTTTTAGTATACACCTTCGTTCGTTGAAATCACGCGCAAACGGAAGAACTGCAACACCATAACAAATGGCAGCTATTGGTTTATCAGCTCTGTAAAATCCTAAAACCATTTCGTGCAGACGCTGATTATTAACCATGTCGATGATAGGGCCACTACCGCCAACTAAAAGTATGGCATCGTATTTTTCGGTAAGCTCGCTTTGTGCCTTCTTTACATCGATATAATATTGCTCTAGCTCACGGAGAAAGTTAGTTTTGGAATAATAGGGTCGTTCTGGAATAAGATCGCTTATTGCTAGTGGATTTTCTAGCTTGTTTTCAGCTTCAAAGGTCTTTACCATTTCCGCATCTGATGCAGTGGTAACACAAACGCCTAAGGGTGGATCTACGTAAGTAGTATCATAGCTCGGTGGGAGGGCTTCTGCTTTTTTCCCGAATGGAGTCATAAAATCTACTGTATAACCAGCGGCTTCGAGTTTTCTCAAGGGACCAACTAGTTCGATCCCCCAATATCCATATTCTGAAAGAATAGCAAGAACTTTCTTCGTTTTCATTGATCTGATTAGATATAGTTGTTATTAAAATATATTTTGAGTATGTAATATTCCTAAATGGAAAGAACAGAGTTTTGTGATCCGTATGGGTTTGGAACCTGTTTGTCGGCGTCATTATCATTACCCCAATTAGTACCATTGATGAGATATCGAAACTCATACTCCTTTCCTATTTCAAGATTTAGAGTTCCTTTGAACGTATTGTTTTTTTGCTTTTTCAATTTAAGCCCTTCACCTACTGACCAAGAGTTGAAATCTCCTAATAGTTCAATGGTTTCAGTATCATCTTCTTTTTGTAGAGCAAAAGTAACTTTGCAAAGTTTTTTCGTTTTTAAGTATGCTTTCTTAATCATAACGAGGGTTATAAAAACTTTATAAAATAGATAGTAATTGTATCAATTAATCCCTCTTGAAAATTCGTGGACTTAAAAAGTAAAGGGGAATGCTAAGCAAATAATGATTCGTTAAACAGTTTAGTTAAGGGAGGTTTAACTTGATTATAATCTAATATTTCATATTAAAACAGAAATATTGACAATGGAGGAAGAATTGTTTGACATAGATTTTTAATAATTCAAGAGAGTATATCCTATATTAATCTGACTAGAGGTTAATCTGTTAAGACAACGTTGGCTATGGCTTCTGGATTGAACTGTACTATAATGGTCTTAATCAGAACCATCTTAAAGAAACAAACCCAGATTTACCGTAATATTTGGCAAAAGAAAAGCCAAGAATACGAGTTTTAGTATTACTATGATGATTCACGAAAAGTTATTTAATATCAATGAAATATGATACCAATTAAATTGATTAACTACCATTTCAATAATAATTTATTCTCAAATCATTATAGATACAATTCAAATTTAATGTAATAATTCCACCAAACAGATAGATAATTGTCCCATTTATCACGACAATTATCCCGTTTCATGAATTTATGCTCATTAGAAGAAATGTAGATAATCATCCGCAGGTAACTATTTAGACAAGCTATCAAATAGTAAAAATAATTTTTTATAGATAATGAATTAAACGGCTAGTCAAAATTACTTGTATAATAAAATAGTCAACTCGAAGATCATAAGAAACTGACGGTAGAAAAGTTACGCATGATTTTTGAAGGGACGCTAGAACCTGTCTGCCTAACTTCTTAAAAATCAGAATAGCAGAATCACAGGATAAAGAAAACCTTATTTAATCCTGATATCAGAAATGATAAAATCTATTTGATAATACTCAAAACTATAAAAAGGAGCTTGGATAGGAAATAAAAAATCTAAGTTTTAGTTTCAAATGTGAATAAATTAATATTTATAACACAATAGTCTTTAAAATTTGTGCAGCCGCAATAAAAGTTAAATTTGCTTATTGTGATGAGATGACTTTGAATCAAAATATAGACAAATCCAAGCCTTTTTGGCTTGGTATTCATGAAATACTTGATGGATAAATACGCAAACGTTTGAGAAGAAACATTTGCGTATTTATATAAAACTTTACAATACCTTATCATTGACCATACGATGCGCATAATCTACAGCACGTGCAGTAAGCGCCATATAGGTTATACTAGGATTTTGCGTACCTGAACTTGTCATACAGGATCCATCTGTCACAAAAACATTAGGAACTTCATGCATCTGATTCCACTTGTTGAGGACACTTGTTTTTGGATCACGCCCCATTCTAGCTGTCCCCATTTCATGAATACATGCACCTACAGCAGTTTCTTCATTATAGGATGAAATTTGCTTACAACCTGCAGCTTCAAGCATTTCTTCTGCGCATTCCACTCCGTGCTCTCGAAGAGCACGTTCATTTTCCCTCAATTGAGCATCAAACACAATAGTGGGCATGCCATTATTATCTAATTTGTCAAAATTGAGATACATTTTATTTTCATGATAAGGTAATAATTCTCCAAAACAAGTCATGTTAACCTGATATTGGCCTGGTTGAAAAATTTGCTTTTTCAACTCTTCACCTAGTATGCCTTCTGGAATATTACGACTCACGCTAGCTCCACCTTGATATCCGAAGCCTCTAGTATAGTTGTCTTGTTTAGTGGCCTCATTAATATTTGTAAAGCGAGGGATATAAAAGCCACCTGGCTTTCTCCCTTTATAATATTTATCTTCAAAGCCTTCAAGAATACCAGATGCTCCCATTCCATAATGGTGATCCATCATATTATGTCCCAATTCTCCACTACTATTTCCTAAACCATCGGGGAATGTATCGGAGCGGCTATTCAGAAGAATAGCTGTGGTCCCTACTGTACTTGCATTACAAAAAATGATCCTAGCATTAAACTCTAAAATTTCACCAGTGACACGATCTTTAACCATTACCCCACTAGCTCTACCTTTAAGCCTATCGAAAACAATTTCGTAAACGATGCTATCAGGACGAATCTCAAGGTTCCCAGTCGCCTGAGCAACGGGTATAGTAGCAGATAAACTGCTGAAATAAGCTCCATAAGGACATCCTCTAACGCATCTTCCTCTACTCTGGCACTTCCCCCTAGTTCCTAAATGTTTTTTGGGGTCATACTTAGTAAGGTTAGCCATCCTAGCTGGAGTTACTATTCGACCAGGATAAGCTTTGGAAATACGCTCTCGCATATGAGTTTCCGCGCAATTTAAAGGAAATGGGGGCAAAAATTGTCCATCTGGAACTTGAGGCAAGCCTTCTTTTTGACCCGAAACCCCTACGAAAGATTCTACATAATCATACCAAGGCGCTATATCCTTATAGCGAATTGGCCAATCCACAGCAATGCCTTCTTTTAAATTTGCTTCGAAATCTAAATCGCTCCATCTGTAACAATGTCTTCCCCACATAATTGATCGTCCCCCTACATGATGCCCTCGAATCCAATCAAAGCGACTTATCTCTTCGTAATCGTATTCATCATCTTTATTAATAAAATGCTTATGATCTTCCCTTACCCACCATGATAATCTATTTTGTTTGTAATAATGCTTAGCAATTTCCTCTGATGTCACCATGTTTCGATTAGGAATTTCCCATGGATCCAAACTTGCTGTTGGATAATCGCCATGCTGTCGCATGGGGCCACGCTCTAACATAAGCGTTTTGTAGCCCTTTTTACAAAGCTCCATAGCCGCAAAGCCTCCACTTATTCCAGAGCCAATGACAATGGCATCATAAGTATGTTCTTTTTTTCCTTGTAGATAAAAACTCATTCCGCCCAAATTTTATTTCCTACTGATTCGGCAGAGATACAAGCTTCGTATTCTCCAGGTACAGGTAGATAATTTAAAAATTTTGTTCCAATCTCTTCCATACTTAAATAGTATGCAATGGTTTGTTGTTTCAAATTTAAAAAAGCTTGTTTGTTCGCTTCATTATTTGTACTATTCTCAAGATTCCTTAAAATCTCTAGACCATCCTTAGATGAAGAAGCACTAAACTTCATTTCTTTTAGGTAGCTTTTCAAACCATCTAACTGCTGCTGATAGTCTTCCTGATCATCTTTAGTATAAACCAATCCTAGCATCTGATCCATCATTTTATGAACTCCTACCTGTGTAGCAGATGGACTATCTGTTTCAGGCAAAATAATATCCACTATTTTACTAACTAATTCAAAATCATCAGATCCAAAGAAATAGAATTCTTTTTGTTTAGGATCATTAGCATTTCCGCGATCAGCCTGACAAGCAACAAGCAGCGAACTCGCTAGAGGAGCACTTATTGCGGCACCAGTAACTAAAGCTGTATATTTAAGTATCGCTCTTCTTTCCATAATATTCCATCATTATAACTTTAAATTAAAGAATTTAGTAGAATAAAAATAAAAATTTAACCATCAATTATTTTAAATTTTAAGCAAAAATCAAAATATAAATACACATGTTTATTTAATTGCTTAAATCAAATTGCTTGTGCAGAAACGGTCAGGCTAAAAAATCGTTATAAACTGATAATAGGAAAGTTGTGCTTGATCTTTGGAGGAATTCAAAGCTGTCAGCATTTGGCTGAAATTTTATCGGATCAATTTTTTAGGCTTACTACTCAGTTATCAGATGAACCAAAAGAAGTCTATAGAAAGTCGTCTTAAGTTATGTGAGAGATAATTCTCAAAAATAGTGGGAGTATTAGTGTTATAAGTCGTTCTTATTTTTTTGCTCCCTTTTTATAATTCCAATAAAAATCATGGTGCAGATCTATGATATACTGCGGATATAATGTGCTACCATTCTAGTGGTTCTTCCTTTCTCCAAACCGAGGAAATGGAATGATGAGAGCTTAGTATGCAAGCAAAATTTCTCTAAAAATCTTCAACACTTTAGCAATTCACGAATTAGATAGTTAGCAATATTTTATAGAGTTGTATATGATGACAGCCCTAACTAAATATGGGAAAATGTACTATTTATCACTACATCTACCGAAGTAAAATGTAAATCTTTATCGTACTACAAACTTTTAATACGCTGTAATTTATGAAAACTGCTTCTTCAAACTGTCCGATCTTGTAACATTAACCGCTAAGTTATTACAATAGTAACCACATTATAGTCAACTTATGTTTAAACTTCTTACTACCATTAAACCAAATATTTAAGAACTATTGGTTCCAATTGGACGAGTCACTTAGCTTGTTAAACCCCATCACAGGTGAAGAGCCAAAACCCTGGCATTGCGGGCAGGCAGGCTCAAATCGTTGATTCTATCTTTGAATAGAATTTAAACATGCTATTAAAGAAAGGAGCTAGATGATCTATCATCATCAACAAGCTGAAGGATATTCATTTTTATTTTTTGATTAATTTTAAAATCTTTTGCTGGTTAGCGGTTTGAATATTTACCCAGTAAGCTCCTGCCGGTAGTTGATTGATTGTAAGAATCTCTATCGGATTTTCAAGATCTTGAATCTTCCGGTCAGCCAAGAGCTGACTATTAATATTCCATATTTGAATACTCACCTCTTGACCAATGAATTGGCTTAAGTCTAAAAATATTTCATCAGTTGCTGGATTTGGCGAAAGCCCAATATTTAAAGTAGATGTAGATTTTAGATCGCTTTCAAAGACTGAGCCATTACTATTAATAGCATTATTTGTCTCGGTAATTGTAACATCAGTAAATTCAGCATTTACCGCTTGTCCATCTACCGAACTCTGAACAAATAACCCTACTTGAATACAGTGATCCATGGAAACAGATTGGGCAATATATGGTGTCCAATTAACCCCATCCGAAGAAGCATAGGCTCTAAAATAAAATCCATATAAGCGTTCTATCTTCAACCAGAACGGAGTATTAAAGGTTAATAATTGTTGTGGGAATACTGGATAATTAGAAAAGATCCTAATCTCCTTAAGTATTTTATTTACTCTGTTTATGCCTAGTGCAACTCTTGGTGCAGACTCCATATCAACGCTCTCACGCATTTGAACTCCAGCAAAACCATTTCCATTTATATCATTTACAAAAGCTTCAATTATTCCATTACCACATATCTCATAAGTAATAAAGCTTTGATCATCCGTTGTATACGGAAATTCTGGTTTACAGCCATCACTCGTTAAGGTAAATACATCCGAAGCAGCATCATAATAAGCTTCATTTTCTTGGGGATCAAAACAATCATCAAGCCCAAAAGTATTTGAGAAACCACATGGCAACCCTTCTACAAAAATATTCGCTAAACAGGAACCCAAATTTCCATTTTCATCACTGACTTCAATATTTACTTCTATAATGTCACCAAGCTGATCGCAAGTAACTATCTGGTCCATCATCGAAGATACCAAACTAACAGCACTACAATTATCTGTAGTAGACAATTCATCATATAAATTAGACAGAGAGACAGATATGGAGTCCTCGCCATTAAATACAACTAGAGTGTCTAAGCAAATAGCCATTGGTGGTTCATTATCTGAAACACTTACCGTAAAAGTACAGCTCGCGGTATTATTGGAACCATCGGTTACTGTATAACTTTCTGTTGTTGTACCGATCGGAAAAGTAGATCCAGAACCTAAGCCCGATGATAATATGGTTATGGGTTCTGTACAATTATCGGTACCTACTGGAGTGTTGTAATTAACTACAGCATCACAATTTCCTATATCCGTATTTATAATTATATCTGCTGGACATGTAATTACTGGATCTTCCACATCATTGACAGTAATCGTAAAACTACAGCTATCTGTATTGCTATTATCATCCGTAATAGTGTATGTTAATACAGTTATCCCAACGTCAAATGTTTTGGATATAACATCTCCTTGACTAACTGTCTCAGGTGTAAGATCATTAATACTTAAGGTAAGCGTATTTGCAATAATAGCAGTATTTTCATTCGTTGGGTTGGTCAAATCAACGTCGACAGCACAACTTCCCATATCGGTAATGGATACAACTTGATTTGATGGACAAGAAATCTCTGGTCCAGGATAGACTTCGAAAGCCCTAGGTGCGTAATTAATCTTTAAATTATCATTAAAAAACCCGCCTGGAATAATATATTGCGTACCTGGATCCAATCCTGTGATTGTATTAATTGGGAAAATATTTATTGGCTCATCAACGTTCGAATCGGAATCATCCGTATTCAAAACCACATAGTTTTCCTCAAAGGCCGCAAATAATGGATCATAAGTTCCATCTGTATTTACAAGAGGGATTCCATTGACAAGTGGAATGCCATTAACAAGTGCTATGCCATTGACAAGTGCCAAGCCATTGACTAAGGCGATACCATTCACTAAGGCGATACCATTCACTAAAGCGATACCATTCACTAAAGCAAGGCCGTTGACCAAAGGTATGCCATTTACTAGAGCAAGGCCATTGGTAAAGCTAGATAAAGAGCCATTATCTATATTTTCTTGGGTAAACAAATCTGCTCCAATTTCTACAATTTGCTCAGTTCCATTTCCGTTGACCAAAGCGATACCCAATGATAATGAAGTAGGCGCATCGGCCAGCACTCGCTCAGAGACATAAAAAGTCTTATTAATCAGTGGTATACCATTTGAGGTAGCCCCATTATCAGAGCCATCTAGGAAGAGTTCTCCATTCACCAAGGCGAGGCCGTTCACTAAGGCGAGGCCATTCACCAAGGCGAGGCCATTCACTAAAGACAAGGCCTCTGAATGTTGTGATGCGATGGTATTTGCCACCTCTGAATTAATCTCAACGTCCTCTCCATCTTCCCCAAATATATATTCGAAAGTAATTTCTGGAACTTCATCTCCATAGGTTATTGGATTTATAGCAACGGGTCGAATAATAAGAGGCATCGTATCGATGGTTAATGCCCCTGGCTCTAGGGTGAATTCATAGGATGCTAGCAGACTCTCTGGTATATTTAAAGTATCTGCTTCAACACTATAAATACCTATATTACTAGCTGCCGTAGCTGCTGTTGTAAAGCTAATAGCTGGCTCTAATAGCTCCAATTCTTCCTGTGTTAGAGTAGAATCCAAAGCGGGGATCGAAGTAGAAAATGAAAAGCTTGGAAGCTCTTCACCATATCTTTTAGTACTTGGGTCAACTGTAACGATCACCTCGTACAACACTTGATCAAAAAACCTTAAGGTATCTGAATTGCCTCCATCTGTTCCATTTGTGATAGCTTTTGAAGGATTAGATACCCAAATACCCGGGTTACCTGTGAATAAAGGAATGGTAACCGTTGCAGTAGAATCATCGATAATTGTAGTTTCTAATTCGTTACCATCTAGTACGACAGTAGAAGAATCTGTAAGAAAAGCGCACTCCATGATCAAATCGAACTGAATCTCACCTGGTTCATAAATCATCGTATCCAAATTCGCGAGATTTAATCGGATTAACTCAGGTCTGGGATTTGCTATCTCTGAGAGCGCTGCCTCCACGTCAATAAAGCCATATCCACTATGGTAATCAAAGCCTAGATCTCCCATATCAATAGCATTATTTGTCAATAATGCTCTGGGGTCAACACTAGGATTAAAGTCAAATTTATTTTGGGCATCAAGAAGCAAAGCAGCAGCAGCAGCGGCATGAGGAGCGGCTGCAGATGTTCCAAAAAAGTTAGGAATACCATCATCTTCTAAATCTAATGAACTAAAGTCAACTGATGTATTCACTCCATTTGCACTAACTAAATCAGGTTTTTGTCTTACCACGCCGTTTACAGGAGTACCACCAATTGAGGAAAAAGACTCAAGACTTAGCTGGTTACCGTAATTAGGTGTATTTGAATATCTTGTAGCTCCAATTGTTATGGATCCTTCTGAATTTGCATGACCAACGATAGTCGCCCCACCTGTATCATCGGTTAAAGGAGGATTCGCCTCAAAAATCCCTTCATCCCCAGCTTGGAAAACAACATATTTAAATGCCGGCATCGCTCCAGAACCATCCATTTGAATCATAATATTGGAGGTCGTTTCACTTTCCACTGAGAAGGGTAAAATTTCTATTGGATCTCCTCCTGGAGTTCCGCTTGTTTCATCTCCATTATTATCCCTATTAAACCCATAAAGAATAGTACCATCGTCTTCAACTAAGTAAATGTCCAAATCTACAGAGGCACCATTCAAATCACCTAATGAATAAAACTCATCATCCCATTGAAGGACAATAATATAATCTCCAACCCCTAATTCTACACTTTGCAGGTAATTGCCATTTCCAAAATCATGCTTATCCTCATTAGGAGAGGGAGCAGGAGTAAAAGTGTCAGAAAAAGATCGTGAGCCGAAGTTTCCTGCGGCACTAAAATAATAGGTCCCAGCTGCTGTCACCTCGTCAATTGCTTGCGCAATTAGGCCATCTCTAAAAAAGGGTTCAGTTGTATATTGGACATCATCAACTATAATATCACAACCCTCTTCTCTTAATTGTCTAACTCCGTAGGCAAAATTCGCTTCACTCACAAATCCAGTATGAAAAAACAGCTGACTGGCAGGGGCAATATCGTGAATGATTTGTAACATCGCTCGACCTTCATCAGAAGCCACACCATATGGATATTCTTCAACCACTTGAACTGGATTATCATCTCCGGGCAGATCTCCGTTATTTATATCGTTAACTCTAGCAGATTCATTTGTAGCATAACTATTCGAAATCACTCCAATTTTAATGCCTTCCCCATCAAGATTCCAACCTGACCTTGCAAAAAAAGATCCCTGTGCAATATCACCTTGGCTATCAATTAAACCTGAATTAGTCAGCGCTGTGTTTACAGGCCTTACAAAATTTATCAATGGATTTTGTTGATTTAGAAGCTCTAATGATTCGACAGGAAAAAAAGCAGTGATCAACAAACTATCCGATATACCTGAAACTTGGTCTTTTACAAAATCATTCGTTGTAATTCCAATGGTGTTTAAATAAGAGATAGTATTTTCGTATTGTCCATCTAAAACTAAAATTTCAATTAAAACCTTGTTTTCGCTATTGACTTGCAAGAGGGATTCCGACAACATGGAAGTATCATTGGAACCAAATTCACTTAAAAATAGTAATTCAGGCCCAATTAGATCCATTACCTTTGAATCTGTAATATAGCCTGGCATAATGAGACCCGTATTTTGACTAGTAGGATTCCAAAAATTACCTGTCATCATAAATAAAGAAATACACCTTAAGGTGTTTCCAAAATAAAACGGTAATGAGTCTTGAGTATTTACAGTCTCCAGATACATTTCATCTAGTAAAGATTGGTAGATCGTATCCCCTGCCATCACAGCAAGAGCGAAAGTCGAAACAAAAGTTGCATTATGATATAATCCTACACCACCGCTTTGAGCAACTGGCCCACCAGCTACATGGGATCCTATACTTTGGACATGCCCAGCAATTTTGTTACATATGTTTTTTGCATTGGTATCATTAAACCATGCAACATCTGTAGCCATTCGCCATGGATTACGACAGGCATCGTAACCGTACTCATTTGCCCCATTACAACTATTTGGATTTCCATTCCTATCCGACCAATTGCTCACAAGGCCGGTATTAATATCAGCATTGTTGTCTAGTAGTTGATAACTTGCTTCAACACATTGGTCCCAAAATATAATATCATTCGTAAAAGCTCCAAATTTTCTAAAATATGCAGGACCCTGATAGCTTGGGTTTCTACAATCCTCTGAAGAAGACCATGTATCACCATTATTTAATTGCAAATAATCAAGGCCATCAATTTGAACAGTATCGATTTCGAATTCTTTTATAGCATTAATCAAATTTGCAGCATCGATTTCGTAATAACTTGGCCATTGGTGTGATGCAACCAATAAAGCCATCGCTGCATCTATATCTCCGTCAGACGCTGAACCAAAGCCAAGTACATTAAGGGTACATCCATCTATTTTAAAATCCATTAATCCATTACCATTCCTTCTTTCTTTGTAATAGGACCAAAGTCCATCAAATAAGACAAAATCAGCCGCATAAGCTGCGAGCAACATTCCATAAGCAGTTCCTTCTGAAACTGTTTTATCAGGTTCATCCCAACGCACACGATATTGCCCATTTCCGCAATCTTCAATATAGTTAGTTTTCCATTGATTGTATGCATCCGCTGCATCTTGAGCATGACCATAAATTCCATTAGTCGGTAGATTTTCCGGAAGCATAACGTATCCAGAATATCCAAGATTTGAACCAAAGGGGACTGTGGCAATGGGAGGTGTATTGATCTGAGAAAAACTAAGCTCAGTTACCACTGTCATTAAGATTAATGAAGAAAGAAAGTACTTTGCGTTAAGCATTTGAACTATTTTTTAGAAAGGAGTTTTAGCCAAAAAAGATTTTATCAATCAGAATCACCTCCATACGTAAATAAGAATTTACCATAGCTAGTGTTTTTTATATTGGCTTTTGCTGCAATGCTATTGATTAATAAAAATGTCTAGCTAGAGAAGTATTGTAAAACATTTTAATGAGGTATTAATCACGAAAATGATTGGCACCTACTGTTAGAAATTAGAGAAAGCTGCCTTAACTAACCCTAAAGCAATATAACATAATTGCTTTTCATTGAAGTGAATATTTCTCCCATTTGACCCGACAAATATCCCAATATTGGGATCACATTTTCTTAAAAAATAAATACTTAGTCATCCTACCCTTTTCTTTAAAAACAGGATATTTAAAATGTAAAAAGCTACTTTGCTTAAGTATTTTTGGAAAAGATTAGTGAGAAAGAATAAGAAGTTACTCATTTTTAGGCTGTAATGAGATTTGTATTTCACCACTTTTTATTTACCTAGGAAATTGTTCTTTTGACCGAATAGGCCAAAAGCTATTTTTTTAGCAATTGTCCATATATTTATATTGTGGTTAATCAGTATATCGCTAAAGTGAAAAATGTGTATTTAGCCATTACGATTGTTATAAACTAGCCATGGTAGCTAAATATAAAGAAATTTATATATGTATGAATAAACTTATTCTATTTATAATTTTCATTTGGACTTTTGTTGCTTGTACTGAATGTGATATTGATGCTGGAATTAAGGAGGGAAATTCAGTCGATCAGAAATTTACTGGGAAGTCCGAATTCAGGTCAAAGGTTCCATTCTATTCCTTCTCTAATGAATTGGAAAAACAAAAAAAAGAACTAGATCAAAATCCATTATTAAAACGATTTAAAAACTCCCGAAAGGAACAATCCCAAGATCCATATCGACCGCTTTACCATTATATAAATCCGGAGGGTAACTTAAATGATCCCAACGGATTATGTTTTTGGCAAGGACGATGGCATTTGTTTTATCAGGCTTATCCTCCTGAAGATCCTCGACAACATTGGGGGCATGCTGTAAGCACGGATCTTATACATTGGGAGGACCTGCCACTCGCTATCTATCCAAATCCTGAAGAAAAATGCTTCTCTGGACAAACACTTGTTGAGCATGATCGGGTAATTGCAGCTTATCCGGGTATTAATTTTGGCTTAATCATAGCCATCTCTTCAGATCCATTATTACTTAACTGGGAAAAGCTTAAAATGAACCCCATAGATGCTACTACTGGACAACCTACTAAAAGGCCGATGGGGGATGCCTGCATTTGGAAGGAAGGAGAATATTACTATGTACTCAGTGGTGGAAAAAGAGGAAAAGGAACCAAAAGGAAACGGACAGAGCGCCTACATCGATCAAAAAACCTAGTAGATTGGGAAATAAATTTTGTCGATAATTTCCGACAAAATGATCGATATGCAATGGTAGGTGACGATGGATCATGCCCCAATTTCTGGCCTATCGGTGATCGGCATATGTTATTGTCGTTTAGTCACGTTACTGGGGGTAATTATTCTTTAGGTAATTATGACGTTGAGCAACAAAAATTTTGCATAACAGATTATGGTCAATTCAATTTTGGAGGTATTTATGAACCCGGAGCAGTACTCGCTCCTTCCTCCACACCAGATGGTAATGGCAATATAAATGTGATTTTTAATATGGCTTATGCCAAACCCACCTTAGGTTGGGACCAGATCATGACTCTTCCTAGAAAGCTGACCTTAATTTCAGAAAATCAAATAGCTGTAGCACCAGCAGGAGATATTGAATCCTTGAGGACAAATCACCAACAAATTAGAGGTTTAAAAATCCCTCCCAATCAGGAAGTGATTTTGGAAAAAATTCAGGGAAACTCCATGGAAATAAAGGTGTCAGTAGATGTGAAAGAATCCCAGAGTTTTACGATCAACGTATTGCGTTCTCCTGATAAAGAAGAATACACAAGAATTACCTTTTTTAAAAATAAAGGTATTCGAGACTACGATCGTTATGAAGGTTGGGAATATAAAAAATGGATAGATGCCAAATACAGTCTCATCAGTATTGATAATTCGCGTTCATCCATTTTGCCTGACGTCATGTCAAACCCTCCTGAAACCGGCCCATTCCATTTACCCGAAGGACAAGCCCTAGAACTTAGAATATTTATAGATAAAAGTGTGGTGGAAGTGTTTGCTAATAATCGACAATGCGTAGCCGTCAGGGTTTATCCAGGTCTTCAGGAAAGTACAGGAGTATCTGTGAGATCCCAAGGAAGTGAATCCAAAATTATTGCTCTAGATGCATGGCAGATGACCAATATTTATGAATAGTATTAAAAAGCTACAGTGTATGATATTATCATCTGTAGTCCACTCAAAGCGCAGGGTGGTTGAATAGTTAAATAAAATGCGATCTCCCACTGAATCTTTAATTTACTGATAAGGCCAATTAATAATTCCTCAATAGGCTAATCCCTGCCATGAACTAATGTTGTGTCTACAACCAATGTTGGGACTATATAACCTCCTGTATCCACATTTACAGGCGATAAGACCGAGACTAGCTGACTTTTCTCCGCAGCAGTAGTCTGAGTTTGATAAATAAATAGCTGATCTAAAGTAGATGCTTGCGTAAGTCTTTCTATGCCCTTTTGAGTCGTTTTAGTCCCAACAATATTTAAAAAATAAAGATGATCTAAATGGATAAGTTGCTCCAAGCCTTGATCTGTTATCGCTGTATGATCAAGAAATAACTTGCTCAAATAAGGCATTTCCAAAAGGTATGACACTAAAGAATCATTAAAACTAGACTCGCTTAACTTTAACCAGACAATATGTTCTTTCAATGGCATGAGAAGTTCCATTATTTCTAGACTGACCTTTTCGACATTCACAAAATTGATACCCAATAGATTACTATTTTGGCCGAGTGGTAAAACTACCGCCCTTATTTCTTTCAAAGGGGGAATTGCCTCTAATTGGAAGGGGCCGGGGTCAATATTTGGATAAATCGAAGAAGTTTTTTTAACTAATTGAGGACTTTCCAAGCCTTCTAATAAATGTTTAATCGTTTTGTCTTGAGTCAAACTTTTGACCTTGCCTTCGTATATAGCGCCCTCATTAATCCACCATTCTAGAATTTTTATTTGGGCATCACTCAATTCAGATCCCTTTTTTGGAGGCATATGCATGTCATCATTAAGTGGCAAATGTAATCTACTAATCAATTCGCTTTCATCAGAATTCCCAGCTTTAATAATAGGAACACCACTTTTTCCACCTTTTGCAATCAACTCGGGCGTATCCAGTCGAAGTTGACCTTTTTGCTTTTTATCACTATGACATTTATAACAATTATCGGCTAATATGGGTACAATCACCTCCTTATAGACAGCTGCCTCCTGAACATTGGTGAGCACAGGTCTTATACTATTCTTTGATTTAAGGGACAAGTATCCTTCTCCATGTGTGAGCGTGCCACCAAGATGTCCTGTAACAGATAGCAAAATAAAAAGTAGTCCACCAAAATAAAGCGACCAATTACCTTTAAATCTAAAATAGTAAAGAGCTAAGCCAAGCAAAGCTACCGCTATCCCGAACCATTGATGGAATTGCAAGCTTGAGCCAGCATATTCGCCGGAAGTAGAAAGGATATAACCAGTAAGACAGGAAGCTGAAGCACCCAGTGTTCCGAGAAAGTAAAGCATCTTTACAGAAGCTCCCAAGGTCTTGTACTTATCCTTTTTTGATAAAAAATCAAATAAGACCGCTGCTATTAAAATCCCGATAGGCAAATGGACCAAAAGTGGATGAAACTTTCCAATATATTGAATAAAATTCTCCATATTTAAATCAATTTTCTATTGATATCTTTTTCTCCACAAGTCTTTCATATAATTATTAATCTCCCATAAATTGGTAATAGGCTGCTGAGTAAAAGGCAATGCAGTCATATAATTAGGAGGGCCAAACTCTGTAGTCATGGTCAAGCGCTTTCCCAAATTTATATGACTCTGAACGACCTTATCCCACCAAGCAAAATGGATATCCATAACGTTTTGCCATTCAGGAGCTCTTGGATCTGTAATTTGGGGTGCGTTTTGATGTCCAACTCTGGAATGAATATGCCTAGTTCTGCTCAGTGCCAGATCGACTGCTTTTTTTTGATCCATCAATAAGGACGCAGCGACATTGGTCCAATGAGAAATATCTAAGCTGATCATTAATGCTGGAATAGTCTCCAAGAACCGTTTAGAAATATGAGCAGCAAACAAAATTCTTGCCCTATGAGTCTCATGATAAATAGGTACTCCTGAGCTTGTTGCTAGCTCATTACTAAATTCTATAATTTGTCTATTTTGATCGAAACTAAAATAGTCTCTACCTGAATGGCAATTTATAAATAAAGGCTTCAATTTTATGGCATCTTCAAGATAGGCTTTAAACTCTTTAAAATGCTGCTTAAAATCAGAAGCCCCGACTCCAACCAAAACACCGAGAGACAAACTATATTTTTCAAGACTTTTTATTAATTTTTCTTGTTCCTTCTTTTTTCTGGGCGCCCAGATTTCTATACCATCATATTCGTCTGCTTTTGCTTTAGCACAAAAAGCTTCTAGGGTGCCTTGAAAGCCCCAATTGGTAGCAAGGATAAGCAATTCAAACTGAGCAGGCACACTAAAACTGATAGGTTTTAAATTTGGAAGCAACAAACTTCCTCCCGCCAAGCCCGCTGTCGATAAAAAGTCTCTTCTATTTAAAGGCATAAAATTTTTATTTATTTCTATGCAATAATTTCTTTAATCACCTCTCCATGAACATCAGTCAGACGAAATGGGCGGCCTTGGAATTGATAGGTTAATTGCTCATGATCAAAACCTAATTGATTTAAGATAGTTGCTTGAATATCAAAAATGGAAGTTCGGCCTTCCACTCCTGTGTAGCCAATTTCATCTGTTTGCCCATGACTATAACCTTTTTTGATACCACCTCCAGCCATCCACATTGTAAAAGCATCTGGGTTATGATCTCGTCCAGCAAATTTTAAAGGAACCCCATTCCTATTTTCCTGCATTGGTGTTCTCCCAAATTCACCACCCCAAACGACCAAAGTCTCATCTAATAACCCCCGCTGCTTGAGATCCAATAATAGAGCGGAAACTGGTTTATCCATAGATCTACACTTATTTACAAAAGATACTTCCAGATCATCATTATGACTTGTACCATGAGAATCCCATCCCCAATCATATAGTTGAACATAACGAACCCCCTTTTCTACTAGTTTTCTAGCAAGTAAAAGGTTATTTGCCAGACTCGTTTCTCCAAGTTTTGTCCCATACATCTGATGAATATATTCTGGCTCTTTGTCGATAGACATTACATCAGGAACAGAAACTTGCATACGAAAAGCCATTTCATATTGAGCGATTCTGGATAGTATTTCTGGATCCTGAAATTCTTCATGTGCAATATGGTTTATATTATTAATAGCCTTAATAGATGCTTTACGAAGGTTGCGATTAATCCCCTTTGGATCACTCAAGAATAAAACAGGATCACCCTTTGATCGGCATTGAACCCCTTGGTAAACAGAGGGTAAAAATCCACTACCCCAGAGATGCTTACCTCCATCTGGATCAACACCTCCTGAGTTGAGGACGACAAAACCAGGTAAGTCGCTATTTTCAGAGCCCAAACCATAAGTAATCCAAGATCCCATGCTTGGCCTACCAAATCTTGCACTCCCTGTATGCATCATTAATTGTGCTGGAGCATGATTAAACTGATCTGTATATACAGCTTTCAGAAAGCTCACTTCATCGGCCAAGTTTGCAAAATGAGGTAAATGGTCAGAAACCCAAGCTCCGGACTCACCTCTTTGTTTGAAATTAGCTTGAGGCCCCAACATAGTAGGAACGCCTCGGATAAAGGCAAATTGTTTCCCCTCTAATAGAGAAGGTGGGCAAGTTTTTTTATCCAGTTTTGCTAATTCTGGCTTATAGTCAAATAATTCCAATTGAGAGGGAGCCCCTGCTAAATGTATGTATATTACCGATTTGGCCTTAGCTACATAATGTGGAATCCTAGGTGACAATGGATTCATAGGATCAAATAAGATATCTTGGTTAATAGCGTTTGGCTTTCTACCACAAGCAGTACCCATTAAAGAACCTAAGGCTAGACCTCCTAGGCCTAGAGTTAGATCTTTTAAAAACAGTCTCCTCGTTTGATGTGTCAAACTTACCATTTGGGCTTCTTTTACTAATTTATCTATGCTCATTTTTATGGTATTTCTTGTTCAACTAATTTTATTTAACTTCTTGCGATAAGCTTTTAAAAGTTTAAAATCACATTAGCCACGAAACACATGCCATACTCCATCATTCTTTTCTGTAGACAGGCTTTCTCGAGGTTTCAAAGCTAAAATTATCTTACTATGACTTTCTCTTATTAAATCAGTAGCAATTTTTTTACAATTTAGGCTAGGCCAATTTTTCTTTTCATAAGGCTAATTGCAGTAGAATATTACTGATCACTGATCAATATTACAAAAGGGCATTTCTGCTCTGTGTGGTAGCGGGTTGTATAGGTAGAAGGCGTAAGACCAGCATTATAGACTAAGGAGTAAAATTGTCTTTTTGAAAAAATACTGCACATTACCTGATTTTAACTTCTCGTTATAAATTCATCCAAATTCAAAATAGCATTTGCTACTAAAGTAAGTGCTGCTAATTCTGGACTTGCCTCAACTTTTTTATCTTTCAACCAATACCCCAAAAGTTCTCTTACAGCTATTTCATCTTCTCTGTATTCCTTTAATGTCTCATTAAATAATTGTTCTAATACTGCCAATTTTTCTCCATTAATGGACCTTCCGATAGCTTTTTCATAAGCCTTTGCGATCTGAATTTGGGCCTTTTTTTCATGAAGTTGGAGAAGTGCTAAATTTACAGCTGCCTCCACATAAGCGGAATCGTTTAGGGTAACTAGAGCTTGTAGTGGAGTATTCGTTCGAATGCGCCTTGCTGAGCAGACGGTCCTGGGAGCTGCATCAAAGGTAATCATTGCTGGAAAAGGAGCGGATCTTTTCCAAAAGGTATAGATAGCACGCCTATATTTTTGATTTCCTACAGAAGTATTCCAGCGGCTCGAATTATAAGGAGCAGCCCAAATATCAGGAGGCTGGTAAGGCATCACAGGGGGACCATACATGGTATCATGCAGAAGGCCACTAACACTTAAAGCCTGATCTCTTAACTGTTCAGCAGAGAGTCTTAACCGCGCTGCTCTGGAATACAAGATGTTCAGCGGATCTTTTTTTAAAGCTTGTGGACTAACTGTGCTGGACTGCTGGTAAGTGGCAGATGTAACAATTGCTTTGATCAATGCTTTGAGACTCCATTCAAAATCATACATCATCTTCCAGGATAGATATTCTAATAGTTCAGGGTGAGTTGGAGGAATACCTTGGGTTCCAAGGTCCTCAAGTGTTTCTACAATCCCGCGCCCCATCAATTGCTCCCATATACGATTTACAATAGTTCTTGAAGTTAATGGGTTTTGAGGACTCACTAGCCACTCAGCTAAACCGAGTCGACTTTTGGGAATCTTTATTCCATCTTTTTTAAAAATTTCGGGTAGATCAGGCTGTACTTCTTCTTTCTGACTAGCCCAACTCCCGCGATCCCAGACTTTAGTTGCTCTGTGCATTCCAGGTGGATTCTCTACCATTATCAAAGTGTGTTCGGTATTGGCACAGATCAAATCCCAGTACAGATTTTTGATTTTTTCAAAATCAGGAAGATCTTTTCCAGGAAATTGACTTCCGAAATGAAACCAATCAAATTGGAGAGGTGCTACAGTAGAAGTCCCCAAATGAGGATTTTCATATTTAAAATATAAGTCATGTTTACCACTAAGTTCTCCTTTCAGCGGGTATTCCTCAATTATTCTACCTTTAGTATTTTTAGCTTTTACTCTTGCTAATTCAAGTCCATCAGGACTATCCAAGTGTAAAGACCACCATCCACCATCCATTCGGTTGGAATAACGAACAATAAGGTTGTTTTTATCGTCCAAATCAACTTGTGCTAACCTCGCAAAACTCTTATTCCGCATACCTAGAAACTTGGTGTCGTAAATATCTGCATTCTTAAGGCTATCACAGCGTAATGAGTAATATACAGGTTGCCAAGTTCTGACTAATAATTCTGCCGCTTTAGCATCATTCTCGAAATCATTTTTAGTCAACCATGTTAGTACTTTTTTTAGTTCAGACTTTTGCTCTGCAGTAAGTGTTCGTAGACGAGGGTAATCATCATAAGTATCATGATCAAGGGTGTTATCGAAATAAGACATAAACTCATAGTACTCTTCATGTCGGATTGGATCATAGGGATGACCGTGGCATTGAGTGCAGGCAAAGGTTGTTCCCATGATGGCTTCCCAAGTTGTATTTACTCGATCTACCACAGCTGAGGCTCTGGCTTCGTCATTATTCGTTCCTCCTTCATCATTCGTCTCTGTATTTCGGTGGAAACCAGTGGCGATGTATTGAGCATCAGAAGGGTTGGGCAATAAGTCACCTGCGATTTGCTCGATTAAGAATTGATCATAAGGAAGGTCTTCATTGAAAGATCGAATTAACCAATCTCTATATTCCCAAATATCACGTTTGGCATCTCTTTCGGGTCCTTTCGAGTCAGCATATCTAGCAAGATCTAACCACATCGTAGCCCAACGTTCACCAAAATGTGGGCTTTTCATCAGTTGGTCAACTAATGTTGAATATGCCTCCTTGCTAGTGTCATTTAAAAACTGTTGTTTTAACTCTTCGGATGCTGGCATTCCTATTAAGTCTAAACTCAGTCTTCTCAGCAAGCTTCTCTTGTCTGCTACTGGGTTAGGAGTTAGATGTTTTGCATTTAGCTTTTGAAGAATAAAAGCATCGATGGGAGATTCTGACCAGTAGGATTGATGTAATCCAATCATTCCTTTTGCTATTTCTACTTTGGGGATTTTTACATTTTTCACAGGCATAAAAGCCCAGTGCTCCCCCCATTTTGCACCTTGATTAATCCAATTTTTAAATAGTTTTATTTCTGATTTTGAGAGGGGGGCGCCTTCGAAAGGCATTCTTTCATCTGGATCAGAATGTGTGATGCGTTTAAAAAGCTCACTCTCCTGAGGCTTACCAGGAACAATAGCGGTATATCCTGACTCTCCAGCCTTTAGTAAGTCTGACCTCGTCATCATACTCAATCCGGCACTTTGCTTAACTCCACCATGACAAGAAATACATTTTTGATTGAGTATTGGTTTTATTTCGGTATTAAAGTCAACCTTCTTTTCAAAGGACTTATTGAAAAAAATAAAAAGCAAAAATGCACCCATAAGTGCCGCAATCAGCAATTTAGCCTTGTTCAGCTCAAACATATAAAATAAGGCTTTTATTCAAAATTATAAATATTTTTTTTACGTTCAAAAATAAATATAATATAGTATACTGCTAAATATGTAAAATTAAAAATAAAATACAACATTCAATATCGCCATATCTGTAAACTTGACAATTTTTTTAACAACAGTTTTAACTTTAAATCAATGGAATATTGGAAGTATTATTCATTTATTTGTCAATCCATCTAAATCTCATTATTCATGAAATAGGTCACTTCATTTATCATTCGCTTATCAATAATTCACTGACTAAGACGACTATGTCCCTACCCCTCCAATTGCTTCAATTTATGAAAGCGTTAATTACAATATCTACCTTTGTTCTTATTATGCAGGTCATCACTTTGAGTACTTCGAATTAATCCAATGGTCGTTGGCCAGGCTTAAGCCAAATTGAACATTTAGAGATATTATGCTGAAATCTCAACTTCCTTTTATTTACAAAATTGTTTAATAGTTTGTATCCTATCGAGAGAAATGGCTTGAATGCTAGAGCTAAATTATTTTGAGTTTTTTTATAATCTTCCAAAGATCCTCTAGAGGATTGATTCGGAATGGGGCTCATTAGTTTGACAGATTAATTCAAAGAGTAGGATCTAATTTATTCGTAGAACTGGTATCTAAATGCACTGCATAAAAAATTAATAGTTATTTTTCACACAGTATTTAAAACTTGCGTTACTTGGATTCTTTATTCTATTTTCTCAAAATATTCAAATTATAGCATGAAATTTCAATTTCTACATTTAGCTTTTTTATTATTGATTCTTTATTCATGCGAGAAAACAAATACAGAAAATAAACCTAATATACTTATCATCAATGTTGATGACTTGGGATGGAAAGATGTAGGTTTTATGGGCTCTGAATATTATGAAACTCCGAATATTGATGATTTATCAAGACAGGGGATGATCTTTACCAATGGGTATGCTGCTGCTGCTAATTGTGCCCCAAGCAGAGCTTGCTTAATGACAGGTAAATGGACAACTCGACACGGAATATATACCGTTGGAAACTCCCAAAGAGGAAACCCAAAACACAGGAAGTTAATTCCCGTAGTGAATACTACTACCCTATCCAATGAATATGAGATTATTCCAGAAATGTTGAGCAACCATGAATATATAACTTGTCATGCAGGAAAGTGGCATTTAAGCAAAGACCCTTTGGAATACGGATTTACATTAAACATTGGAGGTGGCCATAACGGACATCCCCAAAGCTATTATCCACCTTATAAAAATATCAACATTAAAGAAATTTATGAGGATCAATATCTCACAGATTTGATCATGCAGAAATCCTTAGAATTCATCGATACCGTTAGTAAACCATTCTTCCTATACTATGCACCCTATGCCGTACATACGCCAATTCAACCCAAAAATAATCTATTAAATAAATATTTAGAAAAACCTGTATCCAATGGACAGAGCAATGCGAAATACGCTACCATGGTGGAAAACTTAGATCGGAATATAGGTTTATTAATAGCACAATTAAAGGAAAAAGAATTGTTCGATAATACACTTATTATTTTTACATCTGATAATGGTGGACTTTATGGAATCACCAAGCAAGCACCTCTAAGAGCTGGTAAGGGCAGTTATTACGAGGGAGGTATACGGGAACCATTTTTTTTTGTGTGGAAAAAAAGGATAAGAGAGAATACTAGAAGCGATATCCCAATAACTAATTTAGATATCTTTCCAACTATCATGAATGTTATAGGTATGGCTGATGATGAATCAAAGTATGATGGCCTAAATCTTATTCCAATTTTAGAGGGTAAAAAAGATACATTATTGCGCCCCCTATTTTGGCATTTCCCAATTTACTTACAAGCTTACAAAAAAAATGAAAATGAAAATCGAGATCCTCTATTTAGAACGCGTCCTGGATCCGCTGTAAGGTTTGGAGAATGGAAATTACATTATTATTTCGAGGAAAATGAAATGGAGCTTTACAACTTAACTAAAGACATAGGAGAAAGAAATAATCTAGCAATCAAAAGACCGGAAAAATTAAAAGAAATGTTCTATTATCTAAGAAAATGGTGGGATACAACCAATGCCCCATTACCAACATTAGTTAATCCTGAATTTGAGCAATAAAAAATAAGCTTAAGCAAACCCGTGCTCCATTCTTTTAGTCTTCTCTTTCTTTTGTAAGGAAGTGAAAAATAAATAAGCAAAAAAAGTATTCAAATAAACGATTAGCAAAATAAATATCAGATACCTAGATTTCTTCAAAGATCGAATATCACAAGTGATTTTTAGCAAGGCCACCCCAAGCTTGAGCTCCTTTCAGGAAACATTCTTCAAAAGGATAACCTCTCTATCTAAAGCATGGTTTTTAAAAAGTTCAGAGCTATGATCAGTAAAAGCTAATTTTAATTGTTCCCAAAGGGAAATTTATAAATCGCCCTCTGGATTATATTTCAATGAAAGCATAGTGATATCGTCAAACTGCTTTGCCTCACCAATAAATTGGTCCAAATTTTCCATTAATTTATCATTAAGTTCTTTTGCAGTAGCATCTTTCCAAAATGATTTAATAAACTCAATTGTTCCATCTAATGTATATCTTTGATTATCAATATCGGCAGCATCGGGTACACCATCAGAATAGAGGAATAATCCATCCCCAGGGTTTAGGTGTACCTTATGGCTAATATATTCATGATCAGGATCAATACCTATTGCCATGCATCCCTGTTTGGGTAACTGATCAATACCACCTTTAGTTTTTAAATGTAGGATAGGTTCATGACCTGCATCCACGTATTCTAGCTCTCCCGTGCGCAAATTGAGAATCGCTACAAAAACTGTCACAAACATGAAAGAATCATTACCTTCACATAAGATTTTGTTGACTCTATTCACTTCTTCTTTTAAACCAGAGATATAAGTATTATAGAAATGGGTCTTAAAAACAGTTTTAGTTACCGCCATAAATAAGGCAGCAGGAATACCTTTATCTGAAACATCTCCAAGTAAAATAAAAAGATGATCTTTCCCCATCAAGAAAAAATCAAATAGATCGCCCCCTACGACTTTCGCAGGTTTAAGTAAAGCATGCAGATCAAAGCGTTCACTACCAAGGAAAGGTGGGAATTTCTTAGGCAACATAGCCCTTTGAATATCTTTTGCAATATCAAGATCATATTCTAGGGCAGATAATTTCATCTCTTTTTCTTGAGATTCCTTAAGTTGTTGTATGTGCATGACAGTTTTGTCAAGTGTCAACTCCAAGTCCTTAAAGTTAATGGGCTTTGTAATAAAATCAAAAGCTCCTTTATTCATGGCACTTCTGATATTATCCATATCTCCATAGGCAGAGATCATGATCGCAGTTAGTAAGGGATTATTTAAATCGATTAACTTTGACAATAAAGTCAAACCATCCATTCCTGGCATATTGATATCAGAAAGGATTAAAGAAATATCCTCGTGCTTTTTTAACAATTCAAGAGCTTGTATCCCGTTTTGTGCGAAGAAGAATTCAAATTTTTTCTGTCTAATTTGTTTTCTAAACATTTGTCTAATGAGACTCTCCATATGTTTTTCATCGTCTACACTTAGTATCTTTATTGTCATTCTGTTTGTATTAGATGTTTAAAGGAATAATAATACTATGCTTAAAGATTTGTGGGTAAAGAAATAATAAATATAGTATACTCGTTGGGTGTAGAATCCACTCTGATCGTTCCTTTATGAACTTTTGTAATAATCTCGTTACTCAGAGCTAAACCGAGTCCAGTCCCTTCGCCTATCGGTTTAGTGGTAAAAAAAGGAAGGAATAATTTCTCTTGAACATCAAGAGGGATTCCTATACCATTATCTTTAAACCGAATTTCTAGCTGATGATTTTCTTTTTTTATCGTTGAAACATTTAAAACAGCTTGGTATTCCTCGTCACTCTTTTTTTGCTTTTCATTCAAAGCATAAAAAGCATTATTTGCAAAATTAATCACAACCCGAATTATTTCGTTAGTTGCTAAATTCAGTTCTGATAAGTCAGGCGAAAAATCAAACTCAAGTCGGCAATTAAAAGTATTATTTTCGCCGCGGATCGCATGATAAGAGAGCTTTACAAAATCTTCTAATAGCTGATTAATATTAGTTTTCTCGAATACACTTGCTCCTGAACGTGTTTGTCCAAGCATTCCATATATGATACGCTGAGCATGCATTCCATTTTCGTATATTTTGAGTACATTACTATCGATCATACTAGTAAGCTCAATTATTTCAGAAACTGATTCTCGGTCATTATTTTCATGTAATTGATCAATAACATCCTTGGCTTCTGCAATCAAATCTATGGACAATTTTGCAAATGAATTAATAAAATTGAGAGGGTTTTTTATTTCGTGAAGAATACCAGCAGAAAGAAAACCAATGGTTCTCAATCTTTCCATTTTCTTTGCATCTTCTTTTAACTTTATACTTTCTTCCCGAAGTTTCTTATTCGTCTCCTCAAGATTTTTGATGATTTTTAAATTGTCACCTCTGTCCATATTTATTATAATTTAAACTACAGCATTACTGATAGTAACAGGCAGACCAATTAGTAATTTTGTGTATTCATTTTCTATGTAATGTAAAATGAACCCGTCTCCATTCCCATATGTAGAATATTTATATTCAAGTTTTTTTATTTTCCTTCTGTAGTTGATTTAACAATCTTAAGAGGACTTAACTAGACTTCTTCATGCCCCCCATTACTCATAAGACTCATTATCAATTTATTATGATTTTATCTCCAGCAGACTATCATTTTGAATGTTTACATTTTCTACTGCCTAAAAATTTGATAGCTGTGGACATAGGGTTGAAGCATTTATCTAGCTCGCTGAGGGTCTTCATAAATCGATAGAAAGAGCATCAAATCATTAATTCTCTGTTTCACTTATCCATAGTATTTCAAGCATTAGCTTCCGATGAGGATTTTGTTCTTTAAATCGAAATAGTCGATAATATACTTAATGACAGTTACCAAATTTAGGGTAGGCATCATTAACGAGTGGATATAATGGTAAGTAGAGAAAATATGCCTAGCTATCGCCTATGGTTTAGCGTATCATTAATCATATCTTTAACGAGAATTCAGCGGACCAGTCATACTAGATATCCAATGCTTTTAGGCTTTTCAGCAAAGGAGAGAGGTACAACCTCAGGCATTTCCGAAACGCTATTTTAACAAAGGAGTACATACTCAATAGAACAAAAGCTAATTATTAGCAATAAGAGCTCAATTGACAAATTCCAAATAGGTCTTAAGTCAAGTATAGTACCAAAGTATTAAAATTGAATCCATCTTTAAATTCATATCTAAATTCATCCAAGCCATTAAGAACCAAGAAAATACCTAGACCCCCAATGGGCCTTTCGTTGAGTGGCTTTGATAAGTCCTCCTTTGAGGGCATTTCCTTGGAAAGAGGATCAAATGGAACGGCAGAATCCTGGATAGTTACCACTAGTTGATCCTCAATTATCTCCGAAAAAATAGTGATATCACCCTGAAGACCTGCCTCCTCATAACCATACAAAATAGTATTCGTAACCAATTCATCAGCTGCTAACTGTAGATTATAGCTGGCCTTTTTACTAACGCCAGCATTTCCAGCAATACTTTTCAAATATTGTCTAATAGGAGAAAGTGAATCTAGCGTTCCAGAGAATGTTTTGGTTTGCATTTTAATGTAGATTTCAAGATTCAGGATTTTCAGAAACGATTTTGACACTATGCATCAATCCTGTTTTTTCTAAAGCATCTAAAATGGCCTCTTGAGGCTTTATGACATGAATGTTTAAATCTGGTTTAGTTTGATTCGCGAAAATAAAAACTCTTAAACCTGCGGATGACATAAATTCAAGACCTTCTAAATTCAAAACTAAATATTTAAGTGTACCTAACTTTTCAGATTCAACAAAAGCTGCTTCCAGTTCTTTTTTAAACTCTCGAGCTGTTAGAGAATCAATTTCCCCCACGAGATCAAGTGTTGCAACTTTACCATCTTGACTCATTTTAGTAGTTATTGACAATGCCATATTGATTTATTTATTTAAGTTTAAAAATCATACTGAAATGGAGTTAAAACAGAGTAGACTATTTACTCACAAGAATAATGACAGATCTTCCCCCAATAATTATTTTTTGTTGATCAACTAAGATTTGTTCCTCTCCTACCTCTGTAATATCATGCCCGTCAGGCATACTTGTATTAGCAAAAACATACCATTTTTTATTATGCTGCGTCTGAGGAAGCTCAAATTCAAGACCATCCCAATACATATTGATACCTACATAAATTGTTTGATCAGTGATCGTCCCTCCCTTAGCATGTTCACCAGATAACATGAACGCCAAAACCCTACTATTTTGGCTGTAGTCTGCATACCATGCTCTTGTACCATGAAAACTAATATCAGGTAATCCAGCATCTTTATAATCTCGATGTTGGAAATGTTCTTTATTTCTTAATACTGGATGTGCTTTCCGAAAGTGGATGATCTTTTGTGCATAATTGAATATATCTGCATTTTGCTCCAATAGCTTCCAATTCAACCAGTTTAGCTCATTATCATGGCAGTAAGTATTATTATTCCCATTTTTAGTACGTCCCATTTCATCCCCCATCAAAATCATCGGAATTCCTTGGCTCACCATTAGAATTGTAAGTGCATTTTTGATTTGTTGGCGACGCAAAAAGTTTATTGCTTTATCACTGGTTTCCCCCTCTATGCCACAATTCCAAGAATTGTTGTCGTTTGCTCCATCATTATTGTTTTCCCCATTTGCCTCATTATGCTTTCTATTATAAGAAACCATATCCATCAAGGTGAATCCATCGTGACAAGTAATAAAATTGATGGAAGCAGTTGGCCCTCTATAGGGATAAAGGTCAGGTGACCCCATTAAGCGTTGAGAGAGTTCAGAAATTATACCCGACTCACTCTTCAATAATTTTCGAATTGCATCTCGATATTTTCCATTCCATTCTCCCCATCTTCCATAAGCTGGAAATGATCCAACTTGATAAAGACCACCTGCATCCCAAGCCTCCGCAACTAATTTGCAAGAAGATAAAATAGGATCGTATGCAAGGGACTCAACTAATGGTGGATTGAGTAAGGGTGCGCCTGACTGATCACGTCCTAGAATAGCTGCTAAATCAAAACGGAAACCATCAATATGAAATTCTGAAGCCCAATATCTGAGACAATCCAAAACCATATTCCGCACTCTAGGGTGATTGCAATTCAGGGTGTTGCCAGTTCCTGAAAAGTTGTAGTAATAACCTTCGGGAGTTAGCATGTAATACACCTTGTTGTCTAAACCTCTGAAAGATATATAGGGCCCATGCTCATTACCTTCTGCCGTATGATTGAATACAACGTCCAAAATAACCTCGATGCCGTTTCTATGTAGCTCTTTAACTAGTGTTTTTAATTCATCAACTTGCATCCCATATTTCCCAGTCGCTGCATAAGCTGCTTTGGGAGCAAAAAAGTTAATTGTGCTATATCCCCAAAAATTCACCAGAGTTTCCCCGGTTTCTGGGTTTTCTCTGCTATGCTCCCATTCGTCAAACTCATATATTGGCATCAACTCAATACAATTAATGCCCAATTCTTTTAGATAAGGTATTTTTTCTCTAAGCGCACTAAATGTTCCAGGGGAATGGACCTCTGAAGAATCATGCTTCGTAAAGGCTCTAACATGAGCTTCATAGATTATGAGGTCTTCAATAGGTATCTCCAATAAATTGTCTCCCTCCCAATCAAAATCCTGATGAATAATCCTGGAGCGATGTGGATAAATATTACACCAGTTCGGATCATCCATCCAAGAATCGCGACCACCCAAGGCACGTGAATAAGGATCACTTAGTATTTTAGTTTTGTCGAAACGATGTCCCTGTTCAGGTAAGAAAGGGCCATCCATTCTATATCCATATTCAAGATCCTCGAAGTTCAAACCAAAAATTGTCATACAATAAACATCACCAATTCTGAATTCTTGCGTAAATGGTATTTCGACGAATGGCTCAGGGGCTTTTTTCTTAAAAAGAACTAAAGTACATGAGGTAGCAGAGCTGGAATATACACTAAAATTGATAGCTCCATTGTCAATTACAGAACTACCAAACGGAAGTACTTGCCCTCTTCTATATTTTATACCTTTATATTCATGAGTAGGGCTAAGATCTATTCGAATATCCATCATCTATAATTATTATTAAGCTTTAATTGCCAAACATTTGATCTTCCATATTACTCGTAAACCAGCAGTTGATTGCTATACGGTTTCTAGATAATATTATATTAAGTCTCAATATTGGTAGATTTAAAATATTTTTAAAGCTGTTCGATTTTTGATATTATAACAGGTATTTAAACTCTTCTCCTTAATTCATCAATAGAATAGAGTATCAAAAAATTATGCCAACGTTATGTGATAGGTCCGAAAAATTGGTAAAGCATAATTTCTGCCATAGGCTAACAGTTTTAATTCTGTCCAAAAATCATGCGTCACTCTTCCGTTATCAGAAACTGACTATTTTTCTCCTCACCATTTTATTGTGTGAACTACTCTATCAAAGCACTTATTAGTGTTGAGGAGATTTAATCATTTGAATACCTTCTTCGATATTTCCAGAAAAAGTGAAAAACTTGGAGAAACCGGTATGGTACATAACATCTTTAATTTCATCAGAAGCACCAACGATTATGAGTTTACCTACAGCTACTTTGCTAGACCTGTAAACTAATAATAAGACTCTCAGGCCAGCACTTGAAATAAAATCATTTTTACTCAAATCTAAAATCAGGTTATTATCGATTTCAATTTGAGCCAAGATTTCTTTCTGAAATGCAGCTGCCGTAGAACTATCAATACTCCCATCTACGCTTAAAATCGCAATATTATCTACTTCCGTTTTTTTCACTTTCATATTATTCTCTTTATGATTACGGATGGTCCACTTAGCTCTACTAGATTCTTAATCTTTGGTAAAAACTAAACAGTACACCAATCAAAAAACCATGATAACCCTTTACTTTTGGGGTGTTAAAAGAATCCTAACACTAAGCTGTTTATTAGTATCAGGTAACTTAACGGACAACTGCTCAGCATCATAGTTGGAATAAGGCTCTCCATCAATCAAACATTCTGTAATTTTTACGCTTCCTTTAGGCAGAATGTCTGGCGAGACATAAAGCGTATTATTTTCAAAAGAATTTGGATAGGGTTTAAAGTAAAAGTAAGTAGGCTGTTTGGTATGAAGTAAGTTGGTATAGATTGCCGCCAAAAAGCAAAGTTCCATACTGTGATAGCCACTCATGGAGTGACTTCCTTTAAATCGTTCATTGCCTAATAAATAAGGCATTCCGTTAGCTAAAGTGTTAAAATAAACACCTCCATCATCATTGTCAAGGAAAAAAGCATTGTAGTAGGTGGCTGCCTCCCTTGCTTGTTTCAAGTATTCCTTTTCACCAAATATTCCATGCATTATCATGTAAGCCAATATAGCCTGCTCTTGCTGCCACCAAGCTTTTCTATCATGCCACACGAAGCGGTAATCTTTATTGTTTGGCTGGGTTTCTCTTTCCACTACATCATACCACCCTCCTCTTTGCTGATCCGAACCAACATCTGGCATAAGGTCTGCAATTTTAAAAGCAAATTCTTTATATTCTTCTTTTGGTTCAATAGAATACATGCGCATTAAATTCCAAGCAATTTTTAGATTATGTCCAACAACAGCTCTATTTTCTTGCCAGCCCCAACTTTGATCTTTGGACCAATCTTCAAAAAATCGTTCTTGAACAAAAGGACTATTCTCATAATCTGGGAAATACTTTGTTATAGTGTCAAAAGTATATTCAAGAAACTTAGCGTGATCTTCTTTTTGGGTAGCCAAATATAAATTCACAAGATAAGCTGGCGCATGATCGCCTACCGAATTCCAGTTCTTCCGGGCTCTATTTTGATCTAGAGATGCATCCCTAGGGTCAAGGCCGATTGGATCTATATGGGAAAAATACCCCCCCTGTTCATCATCTTTAAAATGCTTTTCAAACAAATCAATGGTATTTTCAATATCTGTCATAATACGCTTATCTCCGGTAAGGCGATAAGTTTGAGTAGGCCCTGCTAAAGCATAAATTTGCTCGTACATTGGAATAGAATGATAATCATCCCCAAATTCAGATGTCAGTAATTTCGTTTCTTGTCCATCTCCTCGAAGTTTGACCCCATGATACCAATAAGTTAGATTTTCATCTTGGTCATAAAAACGCATATGGTCTCTTAAGTATTCCGTACCTTTTTCAGCAGCTTCTAAAAATTTATCTTTCCCCGTTAGCATATATGCAGAAGCAAATCCATACACTAATCTAGATATGGTATCTGTTTCTTGAAGAATATCTTCTTCGCTCTTCTCTCCTGCCAAATGCAGATGTGTTCGATACTTTCCATAATCAATTTGTTCCTCAGGGTAGTTAAATTGCCATTTCAAATAGCTTGTGGCAATTGCTTCTATCTGATTGATATACCATTTTGGATTTTCTTCGTGAACATACTTTCCAGATTCTGTACTCGGAAAAACCATCCACTGGGCCTCAAACCTAGATTCTCCGTCTTTAGTTTCAGGGTAAAAAGTCCCGTAGGTGTAAACAAACTGGCCATCCACAGAGAGCATTTCATCAATTTTATCAGCGTCAATCGGTATATACGATTCTCCATGATTCCAAATACCCCGTGCATATGTTTGCGGAAGAATATTTATTTTAAATTTTCTTCCGTCTGAGGTTTCACTTATAAATGACTTAGATTCATTATTAAAATCTGATGCATAGCCAGCTATCGTGTCTGAGAAAGTAAAATTAATATTCATTTTTCTTCTTTTAGATTCCTAATTAAAGTATTTGCATAATAGGAGGTAATTGCCATTATGTAAGTTCTTTTATTTTTAATAGAATCGTATTAGATTTTTATCCCTTTAAAAGGATATTTTGACCAATATGATAAAGCTAATTAAGATTGCTTTACAGAAGGTGAGTGCGTATTACGTATTTTGTTTTTGGAAAGCAAACGGTCAATAGGTAAATTATAAACGAGAGTCAATTGCTTACGATTATCGGTAGGATCAATCAATAAATCTTTAGCAGTACACAGTTACTAGAACACAGTAATTATTTTAAGGAAAACATTTTATTATAACCGAACTGATTCACTTTGACCTCTTTTCCTGTTTCAATATAGTATTTAAATCCATTTACTACAGAGGACAAATAGCTTCTCATGTTGGGCATGAGATATAATTTACTAATTATTCCTCTAAGGATTTTCGGATATGGCTTCAATGCAATAGATGGTATAATATTGATCCGAATCACCAAATAAGATTCTCCCTCATTTATTGGTTTTATTTCCCATTTTACTTTTGCCGAAGCTTGTTTTCCATTTCCAATAATCAGTTCATATCCCTTTCCTTCATTCCATTCTTTAAATATGCGCTTTAAATGGAGGCCATTATAATATTCAATAAAATCAATCGCTCCAATTCCACCCCATTTTTCCACCTGATTGGATTTGCAGAATGGGTGGCAATAATTAAGATTTCCTGGCATAGAAATCACTTTCCAAACCTCTTCAGAGGAGGCATTAACTTTTACTTGTGCATATACCTTTTGGGTCTTTAGTCCCTCTGTATAGTTCATCTTACATTAGATTAATCTGACATAAAAAATGGAAATCTCTCGCTTCTATTTTATCGATATGAAAAGAACGAGCTGACCTCCAGAAAGTTCAAAGGATCAACTTGGAAAACATTAAGAAAAAATGAGCCCATGATAAATTGATACCAAAACCTTATGTTCTTTGATTAATTATTCAAAAAGAAAAACGCCCTTCTGGCTAAAGTATTCAAAGGGAACTTCAGTACCAAAGCGCTATCTAAGCAAATTTCCTACAAAATAAACTATTGCACTGTAATTTAAGTTTATTGGAACTTTGAACCAGCTAATTTTTGCTCAGCTTAAGGGGTGGCGGAGCGTAATAGCCATAGCTATTAAGGCGAGTACCCAAGGCAGAGCTGAGTAAAATACCCCCTTCAAAATGCAAAGTAATGACGATTACAGTGTACTTATATCAAAAGTTATCCCAAATTTCATCAATTTATATTTCAAGCAGGTAGGCTTTTGTTTCTTGTTTTAAGGCTGAGCTTAAGTCATTTCTCAAAAATGAAAAAAGCCTTGCAAATGAATAATTATTTCACTTACAAGGCTTTTTGTATAAAAAATAAAGCGGAGGAGGAGGGATTCGAACCCCCGGTACGATTTCTCGTACGCCGGTTTTCAAGACCGGTGCATTAAACCAGCTCTGCCACTCCTCCGTGTTTTAAACAAGCGCCTTTTTTGTTTGGCGAGTGCAAATGTACATTTCCGTTTTCTAAAATCAAAACCATTTGGAAAAAAAATTAGTTCCCAGGCAAAATAATTTTTAAAATGTCGGTTGCGTTCTCATAGAAAAAATCTTAAATTGTAAGAAACGATAGCAACCACAGTGGTACAGAGTGTTATACCCTTTAATGTACAAACCCCAACCATTAGTTCATTTTTAAACACACTATCATGAAAAAATTTACTCGACCACTCTTTCTCGTACTAATTATGGCAATTGTTAGTTCTTGGACGGTCATTATCGATAACGACTATGATGCTCTATTCCAATATGAGATCTCTTCCCTAGAGTCATTCAAATGGAAAAAGGGGGAAGATCGATGGGCTGAAATGGAAAAAAAACGTTTAGAACGATCTTTATTAGTTTTTCATGAAAATGGTATGTTTACTTTTAGCTTACCATGGGACTCCAATAATTCCTATTTGATTGATGGAACTTACAAAAAGCATGACAATGGAAGCTACACTTTCCGTGCATTCGAAGCGACAGGAGGTAGTGTAAACGGAAATCATATTTTAATTAATGGCGCTCTTTATTATAGGAATAACTTACCACAAGCAACAATACACTTTGCATCTGGCAACCATAAAGGATCCCGCATAAATGATGTAAAGTTCAAAGAAACAGCTATTAAAATGTACTCAGCAAAAGTCAAGTTACACTAAATAATTTGAAATAAATCAATAAACACGGCCACAAAACCGACTTTCGTGTTTGTTTCCTCTTTTAATAGGGGTAAGTTCCCTCATCTGAAATGGTGTAATCTTGGTTTGGAAATTTCCGCCCTAAAAGTTCTATACATTCATTTCTATTGATACCTATAACCATAAAGCCTCCTCGCCATTGAGGATGACGAACTCTAATCTGATACATCTATTTATTCTTTTAATATTCAAAAATAGACGAACCTTAAACAAATTGAAAATAATAGTAGTATTAGCGTTGTTTGTTCTTTGTTTTCTGTTTATGATTTCATACAAACGCAGCCTTGCTTTGAGTAGAATAATAAGCCTAAAATTGTTACAATAACTTTTGAACTAAAGGCTGATAGCTTTTTGCCAGCTTAAAAATCATTTTATTGTACATTCAATTTTGACTAGCTGATTAATTTCCTTTCTCTCCTGAAGTATTGTAGTTTACTACCTTAAGTTAAGAAGAAAAGATGATCTTTCGACATGTAATAGGTAGCATTTTGCTGTAAAGGTAATTTTTATACTAACCCAATATATATTTTAGCCCGCTTTTTCTTTTTCCAGCAGCCTGAATAATGTTCCAAAGTCTTTATCTTTCTTGATTTTCAAATCATTGTTCTTGATAATTCTATTCACATTTCGCGCATCTATTGGAGTGACAACACGCTTAACAGAAGTGGTGCTTTTCTTCACTTTTTTAATGCTCTTTCCATTATTTAACCAATAGCTATGTAAAGATCTAAATTCATCGGGCCGCTCCACTATTCCTACTTTTTCTATATATTCCTCTTTTCTCAAGAATTTTTTGTGCAGGTGTAGAACAGTGTATTCACCCCTATGCAAAATCTCATAAAATCGCAATCTTTTGGGCCCAATTCCGTAATACGCATATAAGTCATACGTTTCAAAAAGGAAGGTATCTTTTTCATTATAAATCTCCACCGCTATGACTTTGCTTGCTGGAAATTCGACTACCAGACCTCCATTTAATTGCACATAAACTTGATTATCTCGCAAATCCAAAATAACATCTACTTCCTTGGTAAAGTATTCTTCCCCTTCCAAACGAACACGGCCAGTTCTCCAATCATCAAACAAATGAGGCGTACCTTTGATCTTTGTTCCATTATTATCAAAAGTCATAAAACCAGAAGTTGATGGTGAGGTTTTAGCTAATTGCTCAAGGTTAAGCTGTGTGACTTGTCGATCTTGGGACCAAGCATTAAATACTAGTAAAATATAAATAGTTGATGCAATTAAAGTTTTCATCCTTCAAATTTTAAATAAATAATTGGCAGGCTGATGACGATTGGTAATATACCAAAAACACTGGTAAGCGATTGAGGATAAAATTTGCCGCCCCTGGTCCCCCTGATTACAGGGGCGGCTTCCGCGCATAGGTGATCAAACCTATCTATATTCTGTTACGGAGGCCATAACGAAAGGTTTCAAAAATAATCCAAAAAAAAATTATCACTTTAAACCGCTCTATGAATACAATAAAGAGCCAACCAAAAAGTTCGATTGGCTCATAATTACTTCGTGCGTCAAATTTACATTTGACCAAAAAAACGGCAAAGGGCAAAGTGCGAAAGCCCTTTCACTAGACCGAAATTATATATTTTTAAGAAATAAAAAAATTTCATAAATTGTTATTTTCATTCATCTATTATCAATGCCTAAAAAAATGAAATTTCTCTCCAATAGTTTACTGCTTGTGATATTCCTACTCTCTGCATGCCAATCAGCTGAAAAACAAGATGAGCTTACCCAAGATGCTCAACTTGGAAATATTGATATTTCATTTAGTTCTGGCATTTCAGAAGCAAAAAAATCTCTAGAAAAAGGAATGCTTCTTCTTCATAGCTTTGAATATGATGATGCTAGAACTGTTTTTAGAAAAACACAAGAAATAAATTCAGAGATACCCATGGCAGTATGGGGGGAAGCCATGACCTTCAATCATCCACTCTGGCGCAGACAGTATCGTGATTCTGCTCAGCTTATTCTTACCAAACTTGGCCTTACCAAAGAAGAGCGTATTGCGAAGGGTAAAAATCCAATAGAAAAAAGATTCCTAGAAGCAGCCGAAGTTTTATTTTCCGACAAGGAAAAAAAAGAGAGAGATCAAGAATTCAAAGATTTTATGCAACAATTCCATGAAGATTATCCTGATAATCATGAAGTATCTGCTTTTTATGCCCTTTCCCTTTTAGGCTCAGTTGCTGTTGAAAGAGATGAAGCTGTTTTTCACCAAAGTGCTGAAATCGTTCAATCCATAATCAATAATAATAGCCAACATCCTGGTGCCCTTCATTACCTGATCCATGCTTATGATGATCCTGTCAACGCTCCTAAAGCATTGAAAGCAGCTAATAATTATGCTAAAGTAGCCCCTGACGCAGCCCATGCCTTGCATATGCCTTCTCATATTTATGTAGCCTTGGGTATGTGGGAGGATGTCGTTAGCTCAAATGAAGCATCTTATGCCGCCAGTGTCAATCGTATGAAAAAACTGGATTTGGATCATGATGCAAGAAGCTTTCATGCTTTACATTGGTTGATGTATGCTTATTTGCAACAGGGCCGTTTAATGGAGGCCAAACAATTAATGCATGATATGATCTTCTTTGCCGAAAAATCCAACTCTGACCGATCTATTGCTTACTTCATTTCCATGAAAGCAACTTATTTGGTAGAAACTGGATTATGGAATACCTCTATTGCTGACACAGAAATCGATTTAGACAACATTAATATTTCAAAAAAAGCGCTTTACCGCTTTTGTGATGGCATGAAAGCATATCATAAAAAAGACTTCACAACATTGAGGACTACTATCCTTCAAATGGAAAGTGAACGTCAAGAAGTCACTACTTTGATGGCGGAAGAAGGCGTTCCGATGTGTAATGCAAATGGTCCATACGCTAAAGGTGCAAACAAACTAGATATTAGTCAAGCTCATATCCTGGAAATGGAATTGAGAGCTTTGTATGCACATACACAAGAAAAGCCAGCAGTAGCTGAGAACTGGTTCAAAGAAGCAATAAAATTGGAAAAGAATACAACTTATTCTTATGGCCCACCAGCTATAGCCCAACCTTCTTTCGAATTATATGCTAACTGGCTGCTAGAACAAGAAAGATATGATGAAGCAAATGAACAGTTTGAAAAATCTTTAGCCCGTGGTCCCAAACGTCTGCAAGCATTAAGAGGACAATTAGCAGCTGCTAAAGCAATAAAAAATGCAAAAGCTATTGATCAAATCAAAAGCACTATCGCTAGTATTTTAAAAGATAAAGAACAACTCAGTACACTGTAATTCATAAGTTTATTACTTTTTAATCAGTATTTTTTCTATGCTCATGATTAGGCAAGGCCTAGCAGTCTTCCCTATTTGGCTAAGTAAACAATGCAGTACTCCTGCATATAGCGTTGGTGTCAGCATGGAATACACTACATCAAATCCCAAAATAATGAAAAGCATCCCTATCACTCTTTTTCTACTCCTGTTCCTCTTTAGCTGTTCTAATGAAGAACAACAATTAAGGTACCAACAACTGCGAACCAATATTATTGGAGAATGGTACTTAGTTGATATCCCAGCAGCTGAAGAAAGTTGGGCCTTCCACAATGATGGTACTTATGCTGTACGAATGGGACAAACAGAAGATAGAGGGACATGGGAATTGGAAAAAGATATACTCGTTCTCGATGGTGATACTAAAAATGAAGAAATTATCATCATCGAAAACAATCAACTCAATTGGGGTAATTATCACTTCAAGAAGGCAGGCAATGCTTTTGGAAGTATCAATACGACTCAGTTGGCAAAAGACCTCCTTGGCGCATGGGAATTGGATAGTGAGAATAAATCTTCTACCTATGAGTTTTTCCAAGATGGTACTTATGAATTACTTATCGGCAACCAAGCTAATGCTATTAGCTACAACGGCAAATGGGAAATAGATGGTAATAATTTGGTGCTAGATAAGCAGAGAAAAAGCGCTAGGAGCATTTCAATAAATGATAATACGCTCATTTGGCGTTCTTCCTCTTATTCGCGTTTACAAAGAACACCACTTAAGGATGATTTTCTGGCTGATCGCCTTCTTGGTCAATGGTATTCCGATGAAATTGGTTATGGCATTACTTACACTTTTCAGGATAATGGTCAGTTCAAAAGTTTCGATGGTCGTTACACCTCTAAAGGACAATGGAAAATTAAAGGCACCGATCTCATAATTGATAATTACGAAGCTGCGGCTACCCCCATTCGCATTAATGAAGAGCAACTCAAATGGGATGGCACCAATTTCCTGAAGATCGACAAGCAAGTTTTACCTGCTTGGCAATTTGATAAACTGGACAAACAAATCCATGCCACCCACAATGGAAAAACAAAGGTTATCGCTACCGACAAAAGTACCAGTGAGGCAAGCCTATACCATAAAATTTCAGCCCAAGTTGGACCTTACGTAGCCATTCAAGTTCAAGAACAACCTACTGGGCAAGTTGCTCAAAATTATTATCAAGTGTATAATGCAGCAAGCATGAAAAAAGTCAAATTGACTCAGTTATTTTCAGAAGGCGAACTTTTTGACGCCTTTCGGCAAAATAAACTCGTGAGATCTGCCACTAAAGATGCTGATATAACTGATCTAGAAGATCTACTGCTCAGCATTCCTCCAGATTGCAATCTATTGCTTGCTGATCACTTGCTGAGCTCTTTCACATTCTATCGCCTTCGCTCTAGTATTGTAGAAATCCGAATTGCTATTCCTTCTAACTGTACAGATCAGAATAAACCTAAAAACCACTTCATCAACCTTCGCTTACCTATACCTACAACACTTTCAGAAGCACTAAAAACTGCAGATAAAAGTGATCATTTAGTAAAAAGTTAAAACTCAAACACCCTTTTGCTCAAATAATGAATCTTAGTTAGAAAAACTTGTAAGATGAAATGTTTGAGCACTTTATTATTCATTTGTTTTTATTCATTCGGCTTTGGCCAAATCTTTGGCTTGTGGGAAGTAACGCAGGTCAAAGTAGGCGAAGAAAGTATGACTCCTACCGCTAAATGGTTCCAACTCCACCCAGACCAAACTTACCAAACAGGCAATGGTGGCTTACAAAACGATCATGGAACATTTAGCATGAAAGACCAACAACTGCTATTGACCAATAAGGAAGGCATTGTAGATGAAATGGGGCCTTTTTCTTACCAATTTAAGGACGGGCAGCTTTCGCTAAATCGTAAAGAAATGGATATGGATATCATCGTCCATTTGACGAAAGTCACCCAAAAACCAGAAGCGCCTTGGGACCTAATCGTAGGTAATTGGAGCTTAGATAAAGTCTTCAAAAATAACCAAGAAGTAAAGATGGATACCGAAATTAGCTATCAAATACGTTGGGATCGATTGTTCTTCAAAAGAGAAAATGGGCAAGAGTCGAATGGTATTTGGTTCATTCATGGACATAGAGCTGAAGTTCGACTTATTCCAAATAATAGGACAAAAGAAGATGAATTTTGGGATATCAACTTTCCAAAAGCAAAACAAATGGAATGGCACTCAAAAGATGGCACTCAAAAGCTCTACTTTTCAAAGTAAATGAAGCTTAACATCATTCCTATAGCCTCGCCTAAAAGATAAACTAGCCTTCAACATTTTACTCTTGCTGAGAAGCTCTTTTGGGAGCTTCCTCTTCGGGTTGAACCCAAATTCACTCCTTCTTGTTATATTGAAGTAGAATAATTTACGCTACACGCACTTTGGTAGCAAGCACTTAACAAAAAGTACGTATGAAGACCAATAAGGAAGAATACAATAGGTTGAGCCCAGAGGAGGCTTATGTTCTTTTACATAAGGGAACAGAACGTCCTTTTACAGGTGAATTTTACAATCATAAAGGAGATGGTGTATATACTTGTCGCCAGTGTAACACTCCACTGTTTGATTCTAACACCAAGTTTGATTCTGGTTGTGGGTGGCCAAGTTTTGATGATGCTATTTCAAGTAATGTAGCGGAAGTGCCAGACGCAGACGGTAGAAGAACAGAAATCGTTTGTGCCAATTGTGGTGGTCACTTAGGCCATGTTTTCCGGGGTGAGCGCTTTACAGCAAAAAATACACGTCACTGTGTAAACTCTCTTTCGATCAATTTCGAAAAGAGAAAAGACCAATAACATACAGCAGCCTTTACAGTGAGCCTCCGTAAAATAATAGCACAGAGCTTTTCATAGAAATGAAAACAAAGCATTGTTATTCTTACGGAGGTTAAGGTAAAGGCACTTTGGTATAATCTATTCTTTAAATCGACAGCTTATTTTTTTTAGCATCCGATACTCTTCCTAATAAAGGATTTAACAAGAGCCTTTGATGTTTGCTGCTAATCTCGGCAGATATTTTCTAGTTTTTAATATTTATTGTAATCAATTAATAAATATGCGGATAGTAGAAAAAATATAATACCGATTATTATCCCAAAAATTATTGGAATCTCTTTTTCGTCGGAATCAATTAGATAAATTGATGGATCTTCAGGGTCATAGATTATCTTCCTCCTTTTTCCAATCTCCTGCTTCTCAGAATATATAGCTGCTGTATCTCGAATTATATATTCATTGCCAAGTTCATCAATAAACTTAAGTATTGGAACAAATTTAGCTTCTAATGGATCTCGATAATATTCATCGGATAAATCATTCTCATAGACTTTCTTATTTTCTATAACTTCTGCATATGTTTCCTCTCCGTATTTTTTTAAGAAATTTAACCTATTTAATGAAGAACCATTTTTATAAATTAAAACTACTCCCGTCACCACCCCCATAATAATTAAAAAAAGCATTTTATTTATTTTTTGACCATTCACTATTATAGATCTTCATACGCTACATTTTCATTTTTTTCGACGAAGTAAAGTTATATTTATAAGCATGTAGTCCTTCATTTTCGGATGCAGTGTTGCCTAATTATCCATCATCGATACGATTTAAACTATGGGATCTCTTTGGCTCAAAGAATAAATTCTTAAAAAGGTTTTAATCTTTATCATGAACAATCACCTTGCCGTGTTTCATTACAAAATCAACATCTTGTAATAAGGAAATATAACGGAGGACATCTCCCCTAACCGCAATAATATCAGCATATTTACCTTCAGCAATAGTACCATAATCTTGATCTACCCCCATCATTACAGATGGCCAATAGGTAGCAGCCTTAATGGCCAGAATAGGATCATAATCCAATTCATTCACCCAAACGTCTAATTCATGCCAAGTAGATTGTGAATGAAATTTCATTGGGATTCCACTATCTGTCCCAATCATTAACACCACTCCAGCTTCTTTTAATTGATTAAATTTTCGCGCAAGCGTGGGCTTACGATAAGGCGTAATTTGAAAGTAGCTTAGCCGACGAGGATAAACAATAGAGGCTTTGATATCTTGGATTATACTATCCGGCAAACCTCTATGCCAAGAGTCATTATCTAATGCCTCTGGATTATCACGAGTATATTCATAATTCCATAGTCCTTCAATGGTGGGTGTCCAAAATAGCTTTTTGCCAGAAGCAGTTCTTTCCTTGATCATTTGCATGACATCTGCCGGATACTCTGGAGCAGTGGCATGGCCTGTATGCTCAAAACAGTCTACCCCTGCCAACAAAGCCCGACGAATCTCCTCCGGACGATGGGAGTGTGCGACTACTGTAAGCTTATGTTTATGTGCCTCATCTACCACAGCATACACTTCCTCCATTGCCATCTGATCTTGATCAATCAACTTGATACAATCTACTCCTGCATCTGCCAGTTTTTTGACTTTAGCACGAGCATCTTCTACCCCATTTACGCCCCATCGAAACATTTCTGTTCCGGGATAGGGTTCGTGCTGAATAAAAGGCCCAGACATATACATACTCGGCCCCTCGATTTCGCCTCGATTTATAGCATCACGTACCGCTATACTCTCTTCTAGCGGAGCCCCCAAGTCTCTTGCACTTGTTACGCCAGCATACAGTAACTGCTGTGCAGAAGAAGGCATAATCACATCCTTGAATAAAGGAGGATACTTTTTATCCCAATACGCATAATTACTATGTCCATTAATCATGAGATGGACATGCATATCCCAAAGGCCTGGCATTACACTCATGCCTTCCATGGAGATCACTTCTGCCTTGGCTGGAATTTCAATATTGCTGATATTACCAATGGCTTTTATTCGCTTTCCTTCAATGATGATCACACTATTTTTAATAGGCTCTGCGCCATAGCCATCAATTAAGGTACCGCCAACTAATGCTTTCACATTACTCTGGGCTTTCGCAAATATGCCCAATAGACATAAGAGTAGAAGAAGATAGGCTTGTTTCATACTAATCATAATTTAGGTGACCGTATGAAATTAAATAATTGCGATCATTAATCCACAAAAATGGTAAAGCTTTCGAAAAACTTATCGGTAGAGAGGTTGAGGTTTTTGTCCTTTTTTGTAATCGTTTGGATGGCATAGTATCTATGCTCTACAATGACCGCCCTGGTTTTAATAACAGCACTTCCTCTGAGGTAATCGATACGCCATCTTCTTCCGGGGTAGCCTTTATAGTTATCTGTGCCACTGTATACTAAATCACCTTTAACACTTTGAGCAGCAGCATCCATGGTAGCTTCAAAAAATTCTGGTATCAACGCGATAGAATCAGAATGTATAGCTCCCTCTGGATAATCAACATAACTTAGCATATACATTAAATTGTCAGATCCCTTTAATGGCAACTGGCAGTAAAAAGTTCGGTAAGTCAAGTCACCTACATCAGTAGCCAAGGTATAACTTTTTTCCTCAACTTCTCCCGGCATTACAATTCTAAATCGTCCTTCATAAGAACGTAGTTCTTTCCAACTATTGACCTCATTAGCTAATGTTAAAAATGGTAATTGCCCACTGCTATCCAATTCTATTTCCTGTGCACCAATTGTAAAGCAAGAAAGTAAGAACAGGAATGATGTAATATATCTCATGTAAATGATTAATGATGCACAAATCCAATTGATCCAATTTAAAGTCATCTCTTATCCCCTATTTCGTTGGTTCAAAAATAAAAAAATTTAAAAAGACTTGAATATGAACTTTTTTCCAACTAACTTAGTTTTGATTTTAAACTAAGTCAAAAAATAATATTTCTATGGCCCCCAAATCACATCTTTCTACTTGGCACAAAGCGGGTTTTGGTTTATTGACCGATCTGTATCAGCTGACCATGGCCTATGGATATTGGAAAAATAATTTACATGATAAAGAAGTTGTTTTCCATTTATTTTATCGCAAAAATCCATTTAAGGGGTATTATGCTATTTCGGCGGGATTAGCCTTAGTCATTGATTATCTAGAGAACTTGACATTTACGGTTCAGGATATTCAGTATTTAGGTGGATTAAAGGGTTCGGATGGCAAAGCATTATTTGACGAAAGTTTTCTGAATTATCTGCAGCGTATGGAATTTCAATGTGATGTTGATGCCATTCCTGAAGGTCAAATCGTATTTCCTCATCAGCCAATGGTACGTATAAAAGGTCCTTGGCTACAAGCCCAATTGATTGAAACAGCTTTATTAAATATTATCAATTTTTCTACTTTAGTTGCAACAAAATCTGCAAGAATTGTACAAGCTGCTGAAGGTGATCATGTGTTTGAATTTGGAATGCGTCGAGCACAAGGTTTGGATGGAAGCATTACAGCTAGCCGGTCGGCCTATATTGGTGGTTGTCATGGTACGAGTAATGTAATGGCTGGTCGATTATATGGGATACCTATAAAAGGTACGCATGCTCATTCTTGGGTAATGGGATTTGAAAATGAGTTAGAAGCATTTGAGTCATATGCAGAGGCGATGCCCAATAACTGCATTTTCTTGGTCGATACTTATGATACCATTCAAGGCGTAAAAAATGCGATCAAGCTAGGTACGAAGCTTCGGTCTTTAGGGCATGAGATGATAGGTATTCGGCTAGATAGTGGCGATTTAGCAGCTCTTAGCAAAAAAACAAGAACCTTACTCAATGGCACTGGCTTTAAAAAAGCAGTTATTGTAGCAAGTAATGACTTGGACGAATACCGAATTAAAGAACTAAAAGCACAGGGCGCACAAATTGATGTGTGGGGTATTGGGACACGTTTGGCGACCGCCTACGACCAAGCGGCCTTAGGTGGAGTGTATAAATTGTCAGCCATTAAAAATAGACGTGGTCAATGGAAGTATAAACTGAAGCTTTCAGAGGATATGCTTAAAGTTTCCAACCCTGGTATTTTGCAAGTGCAGCGATTTTATGATGAAAATGGCTTGCCATCGGGTGATATGCTAATGAATATGGTAGAAAACATGCAAAAGCAGGTGCTAATCGACCAAAACACGAACAAAGTTTTTAATTTTGAAGGAAAGGATAGTCAGTATTTGTTAAAGCCAATATTTTCAGGGGGGAAACTAGTCTATGAAAGTCCCGCCATTAATGAAATTCGAGCTTTCAGTTTGGCACAACAAGCCTTATTTTCCAAGGTAGATATTAAAAATTATGCGATTGGCTTAGAGCAACGTCTTTTGAAAACCAAGACTACCTTGATCAAACAAAATACAGTTAATTAGATGTCATATACCTACGAATATCCAAGACCAGCCTTAACCGTTGATTGTGTAATTTTTGGAATGGATAGCAGCAACGATTTGAAAGTTTTGTTGATCCAAAGAGGACATGCCCCTTATAAAGACCATTGGGCATTACCAGGTGGTTTTGTAGATATGGAAGAAGATTTGGAAAATGCGGCGCTACGAGAACTAGAGGAAGAAACAGGTGTGAAAGACGTCTTCATCGAGCAGTTATACACCTTTGGAGCGCCAAGGCGAGACCCAAGGGGAAGAGTAGTTAGTGTTGCTTACTTTGCACTAGTTAATTTGGATGAGCATCCCGTACAAGCTTCTTCGGATGCTAGAAATGTAAATTGGTTCAGTCAGGAAAAAATGCCTGCTTTGGCTTTTGATCATCAATTGATTTATCAAACAGCACTTAATCGTTTGAGAGCAAAGGTACGATACCAGCCTGTAGGCTTTGAATTATTGCCAGAACAGTTTACGCTTTCTCAATTGCAAAAACTTTATGAAACTATACTTGGCGTAAAAGAATTAAATAAGCGAAACTTCCGCACCAGAATTCAGAAAATGGGCGTTTTAAATGAGGTGGGTATTCAGACTGGTGTGGCACACCGTCCTGCCAAATTGTATAGCTTTGACAAAAGCAAATATGAGCAGCTTGTCAAAGAAAGACATAACGATCTTCTCAAACGTGGATTAGACTTTGAAATATGATAGCTTTTTCCAAAAATTTCTATTGTTGCTATGTATTCATTGGGTTGACTATTCTCTTTGGCAGTTGTCAGAATGATGTTCCAAAAACATCGTCAACCAATCTAGAAGAATATACTGAGCTCCCACCACCGCAAGACGATTTTGAAGAATCTGATTTTAAGTGGGGATATATGGACACCAAGGGTAAGCTAGTAATTGATGCTCAATTTGATGACAATAGAGGCTTTAAAGAAGGAATGGCCGTGGTGCGTAAAAGAGGTAAATGGGGCTATATCGATAAAAGTGGAAAAGAGGTGATTCCTATTCAATACAAGGGTGCATGGTCCTTCTCTGAAGGTTTAGCGAGAGTAGAAACCTTTGATCATACCACGGGATTTATCAATAAATATGGAGAAACCGCATTCGAGACTAGGGTCGAAACAGCTTGGGATTTTAAAGACGGCAGAGCTAGATTTAGAGAAAATGATCAAATTGGTTTCCTGAATGAAAAAGGAGAAAAAATAATTAAAGCACAATTTGAGTCTGCTTCTGACTTTAAAAATGGTTTGGCGAAAGCCAAATCAATGGGTAAGTACGGCCTGATTGATAAAAGTGGGGGTTGGATTATCAAACCTTCCTATTCTAAGATAAACTTCCCTTCTAGTGGCCTCATTAGAGTAAGAGAAGACGGGAAGTTTGGCTATTTAGATATGCAAGGAGAAGTGATTATTCCAATCCAATTTGACAATGCACAAGATTTTAATGGTGATTTGGCCCCAGCCAAATCAGAAGGATCTTACGGATTAATTGACAAAGAAGGTAAGTTCGTTGTTCAACCACAATTCAAAGCCTTATGGTATGCCGGAGAAGAACTTTGGGGCGTTCATAGAGGGCAGAAATACAACTTCATTAATAAGGAGGGTGAATTAGTCTTAGCACGAGAATTTGAGCAGCTATACAGCTTTAAAGAGGGAATAGCTGCTTATAAATTAGGTCGATTATGGGGTTTGGTACATAAAAGTGGAGAAATCATTACAGACCCTCAGTTTGGATTGGTGTGGGGATATCAAGATGGTCTAGCAAGGGCGGCTGTCTATGGAGGAATTGCGATGGTTAATAAACGAGGTGAGGTGGTTATTCCACCAAAATATTTAGATTTGCGAGACTTTTCTGAAGGCTTGGCTCAAGTTCAAGTATATCGTTAAACATTTAAGAAACAAATCACGACAATATGATTAGCATCATAATGGGTTCTGACTCCGACTTAGCAGTTATGCGGCAGGCAGCAGATATTTTAAAGAAATTTGAGATTCCATTTGACCTTACGATTGTATCGGCACATCGTACGCCTGAGCGTATGTTCGATTTTGCTACTAATGCTCATACTCGTGGCATTAAAGTAATTATTGCTGGTGCTGGCGGTGCGGCTCACTTACCTGGTATGGTTGCCTCTTTGTCACCACTACCTGTCATTGGTGTTCCGATCAAGTCTTCTAACTCTATTGATGGTTGGGACTCAGTACTTTCTATTTTGCAGATGCCAAATGGTGTTCCTGTGGCAACAGTCGCTTTGAATGCAGCTAAAAATGCAGGAATTTTGGCTGCTCAGATTTTAGGAAGTAGTGATGAAGCCATTCGGGCAAAGATGTTGGATTATATGCAAGAATTGAAGGATGCCGTGGCTGTGAAGTATAATCGTTTGGATGAGATGGGGTATGAGGGGTATGTAAAGGAGTGATTTTGGGACTTTGTGAGGGGATGTTTTTGAAGTTCGCGGGCTCGTTTGTATAAACAAAAAGAGGCTAGGAGCATTTGCTCTTTGCCTCTTTTTGTTTTAGGTCATTATTTTTATTCTATTCGATAAATAGATCGAATTCTACCCTTCTGTTCTTACGACGACCTGCGCTTCTTTTGTTGCTAGCTATTGGCAAGGTTTCTCCATACCCTTCCCAAACCATACGATTGGCATTGATCCCTTGCGAGATTAGGTAATCGTAGCAGGCTTGTGCACGATCTTTGGATAATTCCAGATTGCGTTCATTATCTCCGGTACTATCTGTATGACCAGCAATTCTTAATCGGTAGCCAGCATATTTTTTCATAATATCCGCTACATCATTTAGGATATTATAAGACGCTATTTTTAGTGTAGATTTTCCAGTTTCAAACTGAACGGCCTGAGCGGCAAACCTTAATTTTTCTTTTTCTTCTTTTTTAATCTCTGGACAGCCTTTATTTTCTTCTATACCTGCAATATTTGGGCAACGATCATCACCATCATCAATACCATCACCATCTGTATCGGGACAACCGTTGGATTCCCCTGCTTTGTTAGGGCAGCGGTCCGTGGCATCTGCTATACCATCACCATCTGCATCTGGGCAACCTTGAGCAGAGGCGACCCCAGCTTCATTTGGACAACGATCATCTTTATCCAAGATCCCATCCATATCAGTATCCGGACAGCCTTGTGTCGCTTCCGTTCCCTTATCATTGGGGCACTGATCATCTGCATCAGTAATACCATCGCCATCCGCATCGGGGCAACCCATGAGCGCCTCGACACCAGCTACATCTGGGCATTTATCAATACCATCGTGAATACCATCGCCATCCGTATCAGGGCAGCCATTATTATCACCTGCTTCATTAGGGCAAGGATCAACATTATCTGTTAGGCCATCACCATCTGTATCGGGGCAACCCCTAGTAGCCTTTTTACCAGGCAGTGTTGGACACTTATCTCTAGCATCACGGATCCCATCCATATCAGAATCGGGGCAACCCATAGTATTTTCCGGCCCTGCTTGATTAGGGCATTCATCCTTAGAATCAGGGACCCCGTCTTTATCAGCATCTTGTGTTGTAAGCTTATACATCATACCAAGCCCCACATGAGCATTATTCCTATCTTTAACAAGGGCTTGACGGAATTCTGCTTGGATGTTAATCATCAAGCTTTCGCTCAAATTTAGATTTGCACCTACTCCTACTGGGACATTAATATGACCTTCCTCAAAATTCTCATTCATCCAACCTCCACCAGCCATAATATATGGCGTAATAAAACTGGAATCTCTTTGAAGTTGCAATTGGAAAATACCATCAATACTGAAAATGGTACGATTATTAATATCATCTACTAAATCTGCAACACCAATCTTTACAGGAACAGCAAAGCTGAGGTATTTATTAAAATTACGAAGGTATTGCAACTCTAGCGCATTCGTCACATCAAGTGAATCTACTCCATTAGAATATCCAAAATCAACAAATAGTACTTTTGCACCAATTGCATGATATCCCTTTTTTTGCGCAACTAGTGAATTTCCCAAAAACAATAAGCTGCAACAAACAATAGCAGCAGCTAGTGAAAATTTCTTCATGGCTTTTCAAATTTATGTTTTCTCACATTAGACAAAATAAAAAATAGATTTAGAGGAAAAAAAAGCACATTGCTTCATTTTCAAAGTAAGTAAGTCTTAAAGGTAGGTTTCTCCTATCAGAACAGAATGTAAAAGTATTGAATTTCACTTATTTATGGTATAAAATCACTATTTTTTTACAATAAATCATTAGCTGTTAAAATTTCCAAGCTCCATTTTGTTGAAAATTTAAATTTACTTTTTATTTTTACCGAAGAATATTTTATAGTTCGTAACTTTTTAGAATAAATACTGTTTTGCATTTATATTTACAAAATGAAATAATATCTCTCGAATCTTCAACGCTTCTATTGTAAGGTGCGAAATACACTTCACGACTTAATAGAATAAATTGACAAGGCCCAACTTTCTTCTAAACTCACAAGCTCAGTATAAAAATTAAAACTACAGCCTAAACTTTGTAAGAATAAAGCTATTGTTCAGCTAGTATGAAACGATACTGCTAAGCAATGGGTATGATCACTTGCTTTGATCTTTTGAAAGCATGTAGGTATCAAGCTGTAATTGAAGTTAGCTGATAACAAAAAAATTACAGCCAAAGCTAGTTAGAATTCAAAAATCAATCGTCTTTTTTGATCTAGCCTTATTCTGTAGTTAGTCTGTTATTAATACGATTAACCAATTAATAATTTAATCATGCAACTAAAATCACTACTTAATCTTCTTATTTTAGCCCTATTGTTAGGTGCTTGTTCTAAAATCGAAATAAATGGGCCGCTAGAGCCAGAGCAAGATCCTATTCCAAAAGCAGAGTTGAATGCATTCATCATTGATCAATTGCACAAGACAGGTCCGTTTAACTGGTCTCAAGCTAGTGATGAGCAGCTTTGGAGTGCTGTTGTTCAGAGTGATTCGATGATAGCCATAGGCTATACGCTTGAAAACCTTCCAAATTTGGATGAAACCATACATCTGATTGACATCCAAAAAGAAGAATGGCAAAAAGTAAAAAATAATATCTTAGACTACATAGTAAGTGAAACCAATCGCCTAAATGGATCTAATGTTACGGCTGAAGACCTCATGCCTTTTGGACAAGAGGAAAGACTCCCATTCTTGATGATTAAAGTCCATAATGCTTCTATACTTAGTGGCTTACGCCAAATGCCAAGCGTTAGATATCTTGATGCAGTTGGTTATGTAATAGAGGAGGTAGCAGATAGAAGTACTGCAGGTTGTGATGTACAACCGGATAATAATATTCCAGCAGCAGATTACACGACAGTGAGCCCTAACGTAAAAGTACCTTGGAATTTTTATAATGCTAATATTCCGGATGCATGGAATACGACATCAGGTGATGGTATCACTATTGCTTTAATTGATACGGGGACCTCTCCAAATCAATCTAAATTAGGTAGTGCATTTAACTCTGGTCAATCACAAGGACGCTTTATTGATCGTGAAGGAACATATGTGAGTTCTTGGTGGTGGTGGGCATCTCCAGATGGGCCAGATGACAAATGTGGACATGGAACCCAAATGTCTGGTTTATTGGCAGCACCGAGAGGATACGGTGGATCTAGTGTAGGCGTTGCTTACAATAGTGACTTATTAGCAATTAGAGGAACTAGCGATGTAGTTATCTTAGGTTCAAGAGAAGTAAATGGTGTATCTGATGCGGTAGAAATGGCTGGCAGTCGTTCTGATGTAAAAGTATTAAGTATGTCTATTGGTACCATTTTCTCCTTTGGATCTATTTCTGATGCTATCAATTATGCATATGGACAAGGAAAGATGATTGTAGCGGCAGCTGGGACTTCTACTTGGTTTACGAGTTGGGTAGGTGTTATTTTCCCTGCTTCTATGAGCAATACCGTAGCCGTCACAGGTGTTAGGGAACAAACTCCTTTAGTTAAATGTAACTCTTGTCACTCTGGAAGTGCAGTAGATTTTGTTGCTGTAATGCAAAGAGATAATGATGATTCGCGCACCTCCTTAACCTTGGCCATGAGTGGAAATACACCAGCAAGAGTAGGAGGATCTTCTTGTGCAACAGCAATGACTGCAGGTATTGCAGCTTTAGTATGGTCAACGAATCCTAATCAGAGTCGTTCTCAAGTTTTACAACGCATGAAAAATGCCTCTCAGTTTTATCCAGCGAGAGATAATCAATTTGGATGGGGTAAAATTGATGCGAATTTGGCAGTGCAGTAAGTATTAAAGAAAGGGTGAGTCAGAGAAATGCCTAAACTCACTCAGCTTGACATGAATCTATTTGCAGGCTCACCGGCATCGTGCTCTTTTTAAGGCTCGTAAATTCGGTTGACCTCACTCAAATAAAAGATATAAGTTAGCCCGAATATTCGACTTAGTCGAACATTCGGGCTTCTTTATGCAGGAATTTTTCTCCTTATTTCAAATGCTTGTTTTTTCAATTCCTTATTATTCTTCTTCCTTTTTTTATTGACCAAAAAACAAGCCGAAACATAGTCTGCCTAAGACTGAAAATCAAGACTTTATTTATTAGTTAAATAGATTATCGTAGGAGTTTCCAGAAGAATTAGTACGTTTTTGTGGCTCTGCTTTTGATTGGAAATCACTTAAATCCAAAGTATCTGTGGTGGTTTCAGCGCCCCCCATAAGCATTAGAGTGCTTTCTTTTTCCCACTTTTCTAACATTTTTAGCCCTTCCTCTTCAAAGATACCATTTTGTAGATCAACGCTATTCATGAAGTTAGAGGACATTTCCATGAAACGTTCCATTTCGCCAACCTTGTTAGCTACATCATCATTGATAGCTTCCATTGCTGCATCAAACATAGCACGCTTGTCTGGATCACCAGAGATAACGCTCATAGCTGACTTCATTGCACCATGAGAAGCCCGAATCGCTTTACGCTCCTGCTCTTTAAGTTTGACTTGATCTTTCGTATCTTCCAATAAGATTTCAGAGTTTTGGTGCATCTTAGTAAGAATGCGATACATTACTTCCATCTTATTGTGCAAAGCTGCATATTTGGCATTTGTTTCTTTAAGGCGGGCTGCCTTGCGCGTAGATAACAACATCTGTTGATCCATGCCTTTTTCTTTAGCTGCACTTGCTAATTTCATATTATTTTGGATCTCGCCATTATTTTGCTCGATGATCCCTGTCAACTTGCGCATTTGACCACGAATGATACCAATTTGCTTACGCATTTTGACCAAGTTGTCTTCTAGATCCTCAACGTAATTTTTCAAAATCCCGATGGGATCAATCGTAACAAACATACTAGTGACACTGCGCATAACACTTTTGTACATATACCATACTAAGTTGCGCATTTTAGGATCTAATACCATATAAACAACAGCCCCCAAAACCAAAAGCATTCCTGCTAAATATAAGGTATTGCCTGCCAATCCAATAAGGAATTCTAGGTTAGTAGCGATTAAATATCCCCCCCCTAATATTAGACCTGACATAAAGATCAAGCCAGTAACCCCTTCTGGTCTGCTCCAGAATGACTTTGGTTTTGTGTCTACATTAAACTGATCTGACATAACAGATAATTTTATTTGTTAATAGTTCACTTTATAGGAAAGTATCGATGTTTTCGATATCCTTATTGATTTCGTTTACGATGCTCTGTAAAGCATATTCGAAGTTATCTCTTGTTTGGACAATTTTTTCTTTAGCAGCTTGAATGTGCTCATCTGCATGATCGATTGTATTCTGAGATTTGGCAATTTGTTCTTCGAGTTTTTGGATCTTAGCCTTGTACTCTTCTACTTGTTTTTTCAATTTGATGACTTCTTCCTCTTTAGACTGTACTCTTTGTTTCAATTGTTTTTGTAAGGCTGTATCAAATTGCTGCTTTTCATTTGCCAGTATTTTTTTGTAATGGTTGGCTGTTTTTAATAACTTATCTTTAGTTAGGCCCATTGTAGAAGCAGTGGCAAAAGCGGATTTAAAGGCTGTTCCTTCATCCATATCCATTGCTAATAAAGCTCCTAAAGACTGTTTGTATTCAATATAATCAAAGCCGGGTAAGTTGTTTTTTTCTAGTGCTTTGGTCAAAAATCCAATACTTTTATCGTCTAATCCATGATGACTTCCAAAAAGTAACTTAAGGTCTTTATGCATAATGTAATTATCAATTTTTAAGTAGTAAGCCAGAAAAATCGGAACAATAAATTCTTGCCTGCTGCTAGGTTTTAAATCAGTTCAAAAATTCTTAGTAACTTTTTTCTATTAATTACTTCTCATTTTCGCATGGACAATTGCTAGCTTGAGGCTCATATTGATGTACCAGTAATTTCATCTAGGTCTTTAATCTAAAGTGAATTTACCGATCATACCTCACAAATTAAAAGAAAATGATGCTAATCCGTCAGATTTAATCGATATTTCTGGATGCTTTTTCGATTGGCGCAAAAATTTACTGCACCACTACTTTTAATTGGCTTTTTCCACTTCCTTTTTTTATCAATTGAATTTGTGTGGCGATTCTTTCTTTTAGAGCCTTTACGTGCGAGATAATGCCTATTGTTTTACCACTTGCTTGTAGGTTTTCGAGTGTAGAGATGGCCATATCAAGGCTATTTTCATCTAAAGTACCAAAGCCTTCATCAATAAAAAGTGATTGGATGCGTGCCTTTCGACCTGCCAAATCAGAAAGGCCTAATGCTAAAGCTAAGCTTACCAGAAAGCTCTCTCCCCCAGAGAGCGTATTCATAGATCGATGATTATTCGCCTGGTAAGTATCTACTATTTCTAGAGAAAGATCATCATCACTCTTTTTTTCGATGTGGTATCTTCCATTGAGTCGCTGCAAATGTTGATTAGCAAGAAAGGTCAAGCGATTCAGGGTCAAGCCTTGGGCATAAACTCTAAATTTCTTCCCATCAGATGAGCCTATAATGTCATTTAACTTTGCCCAACGCGTGAATTCTATTTTCTGCTCTTCCATATTTTGAAGCAAGGAAGCTACTTGTTTCTTGAGTACTTCTTGCCGTCTTATCTTTTCACTCTTGGCGCCAATACTTTGCTGTATATTTTGAAGGCTACTTTCTTTTTGTGGCAACTTCTCCTTCAGTTGCATTACATCTGCTTTAGCTAATTTTGGTTGTAAAGTTTGGACGTTCTCCTCAATACTTTTATGTTTTTCTGAAAGGCTAGCTAGGCCTTGTTCCAACTCTCTTTGTCGCCTTTCTAAAGAATTCCATTCTTCCTCATTTAGCAAGGCATCTTTAATACTTTGTATAGCATTAAATGAAGTGGTGGTTAATGCATCATTAAGTTGTGTTTCTAGCTCTTGTTGCTGAGTAATATTTCTTTCTAAATCTGTTTGATTTTTTTGCAGTAAGCTTTGCTGGGTATTTAGCTTTCGCTTAATAACATTCAATTGCTCATTAGCCTCCCTTTCTAACTTTTGCAATTTAAAAACTTGATTTTCAGCACTTTGCCTTTCAAGCTTCCGTTTCTTTTCTCCGAAAAGTGTAAGTCGTTGTTCTTGCTGATCTTTAAGGTCTTGTGCAGTAATAGCACATTCTTCTTTAGCGACTTTCAGGTCATTGGTAGCTTTTTCTAGTTGCTTTGTATTTTCGGAGATAGCCTGTTGATTCAGTGCAATTTCTTTGTCTAGTTGCTCTGATCTTTTTTGATACTCATTAAATGTTTTCCAAAGCTTTTTTAACCTTTCAAAGGTGCCTTTTTCTTGCTGTTCATTATAATGTTCAAGAATATTATTAATGTCAGATTGCACATGATCAATAGCCGAAGAAGCCTCTGATTGTTGCTCCTCTAGACTTTTAATCTGCCCTTGTTTCAATTTAATATCAGACCATAAAGTTTGATAGTCTTTCTCTAGTGCTTGTATTTTTTGTTCTTCTTGAAGAATTTTTTGGTTCAGTTGATCTAGTTTTCGGATTTTATCAGCTTGTACTGCAATGGCAAAATCTGATTCTTTCAATTTTTCCTGTAATAAATTTTGCTGAAAAGATTCTGACTGTTCCCCTCCCAATGCAGGAAGCATTCCAGCAATTTTACCTTCATAATCCAAGATTTGCTGAAATTGCTTCTCCACTTGGCCACTTAACTCCTTCAATTCATTTCCTTCCAAGCGATTGATCTCGACCTCTATATTACTCATCAAGCGTAATAATCGACGCTGTTCTCGTGTTTGGATCTCAAATTGCTGCTGTACAGCCTCCAATTCAATCTTGGCTTGATTGACGAAAGGACGGTAATTTTTTTCCCGAAAGGGATGCTGGGTAGAAAAACACAAAGGACACTCCTCCCCTTCTTGAAGTTCAGCACGGTCCTTTTCATAATTTGCGATAAGCACCTGCTGCTCATAAGTTTGTTGCTTAAAGTCTAATCGCTCCTTAGTCAAATCAACCATTTCCAATGAGTTCATCAACTGCTTAGTAAGAATGGTTTCTTGCTTTCGCAAATTGGTCAATTCCTCCTCTTGCTTTGATAAATCTGCTAAAGATATTTGATAATTTTGGATGAATTGAACTAGTTCTCCTAGATGTCGATGTTGATCTTTCTTTTCATCTAATTCCTCTCTTAAAAGACTAATAATTGCATTACGATCTTGCGAATATCCATCTGGCAGTTCTTGCTCAAAAGCGGTATTTAGCTTCGTTAATTGTTCATTAGATTTGGTCTCCAGCAGTTTTTTCTCTCTTTGTTGTAAGCTTGTTAGTTGCGTTTGGCGCTCTTCAATTTTATCTTGGATTTGCTTTCTTTGCTTCCAATCTGTTGTAAGTTGTGCTCTAAATACTTCCAATTTTGGCAGATCTTCCCCCAAGCTTTGATACATCTTATGTTCTTTCATCCATTGCTCTTGGGTGGCTTTTTCGGCCTCTTGGTTATTAGCTGTTTCTTCTAACTTTTTTTGCTGTGCATTTAGCTCTTCTTCAAGCCTTGTAATTTTCTGAAGCGTAGTTTTTTGGCTATTTAGCTTTTCGCTAAAAGTATGGATGTTATTGTCTAATGTTTGTACTTGCTCTAAAACAGGTAGTAGCATTCGCAGGGTCTCCTGTGCTTGTTGAAGACTTGACTGCAATTTGGCGAAAGCTCTAGATCGTTCCTTATTTAGCTGCTCTAATTGCTCGATAGATTGTTGTTCTTCACTTATTTCTTTCGTAAGAATTTCCTTTTCTTTTTCCAGTTGGTCTAAATGCTGTAGCTCCTTTTGAAATTGTAATGCCTTTTTATGTTCTTGAATACGAACTTTGTTAGGTTCAAAGGCTTTTTGTTTTACCAATTGTTGACTCAATGCTATCTGTGTTTCTGAAAGCTGATTCTGGAGCTGTTCGTATTGCTCTTTCTCTTGTATCTGCTTACGCAAAATCGTCAGTGCATGAGATAGTTGCTTAACTTCCTTTTCTTGCTCTTCTACTTCCTTTTTTATTGCAATGATTACTGCTTCATCCTCCACTTGGATATGTCCAAGTTTTTGCTGTAGTTGCTTTAGCTTATCTTCCTCTGAACGGAATTTGGCGAAAGCCGCTTTAGAAATTTCGGTATAAATATGAGTGCCAGTAATTTGCTCTAGAAGATCACTTCGTTCTCGTTCTCCAGCTTTTAAAAATGCCGCAAAATCGCCCTGAGAAAGAAGTACCGAACGACAGAATCGATCGTAATCCAAACCACTCACCTCTGCTACTTTTTGGTCAACCTCTCTTATTTTTTCAGCAATAATTTCGAAGGCTTTATTTTTTTCATTCCATTTGGAAAGTTGTCTTTCTGGCCCAAGAATATTTCCATTTACTTTTTTTCGAGCTCTCCAAATGGTCCATTTGGCACGAAATAACCCCTGGGTCGTTTCGAATTCCACCTCTGCCAAGCATTCTGTAGCCCCATAAGAAATCACTTCCTTAACATCCTTATTGCGATGAACTTGGCCATAAAGGCCCAAGGTGATAGCATCAAGAATAGATGATTTTCCTGCTCCTGTATCACCAGTTATTGCAAATAAGCCTGTCATCGCCAAGGGTGGTGAAGCGAAATCAATTCGAACATCATCATAGATCGAATTGAGATTCTTTATATACAATGACTTAATTTTCATAACTGTTCTTCATCCAATCTTGTAATTCCAAGAATACTTGCTCTAACTCATCGATATTTTCAGGTGCAGCACCATAGCTACTACATTTCTTCTGAAAAACCTCCAATACATCAAGGTTTTCCAAATCTGGTTCTTCGACTTGTTGATGCAAGGCTTGATGTTTGCGCTTGACGCGAATTTTAATCAAATCTAACTCTAATGACGCTACAAAATCCTGTAAATCCAAATCTAGCCTTGGTAACAATTCCTCTGTTTCAACGATCACTTCTACCCAAGGTCGTAAGGAACGATCACCTTTCTCTGCAAATTTCCGCAGTTTCACCTTGACCTCTTCAATATCACCTTGAATGGTTTTTAGCCTTCTAAAAACGGGTACTTTTAAATTGCTGACTTCTTTCAAGCTAGCGCCTTCAAAGCTTAGTAATAAAACTCCTTTTTCATCTTTAGTTTCGCTAAAACTCAAAGGTATGATCGAGCCACAATAGCGAATATGATTTGCCTCCCCCACCTTCTGTGAACGGTGGATATGTCCTAGCGCCACATAATCGAAGATAGCGGGGAACTGATCTGCTTTAATATTCTCTTTGTCTCCGATATAGATATTATCCTGTTTGTCCGATGCTTGTGCTCCAGTAGCGTACAAATGTCCAGTGGCTAATTTTGGAATATCAAATTTAGCAAAAGCCTCTACAAGAGCTCCAACCGCATGATAGTGTTTACAGATACCAGTTTTTACTCGATCTACTCGATCAACACCACCTTCTCCTGCTTGGCTGTAATGCAGATCCCGATCACGGAGGAAAGGAACCGCTGCCACTACTGCTTCGATCTCTTCTTTGGCGTTCCTTAGAACAATTATTTCTTCATCTATATTTTCTGGAGCTGCGCCGATGACATGCACATTCAAGGTTTTTAATAAGTCTGCAGGTGCATTGAGCATGGCTGGAGAGTCATGATTCCCGCCGATGACGATAATATGACGGCAAGCCGTGGACCGTAATTTGGTAAGAAATCGATAATAAATCTGGCGCGCATAATTTGGAGGATTGCCGATATCAAAAACATCACCTGCAATGATGAGCATTTCCACCTGCTCTTTTTGAATACATTCAAATAACCAATTCAACGCCAATTGATGCTCTTCAATCCGGTCAAAGTGTAAAAACTTTTGTCCTAAGTGCCAGTCTGATGTGTGCAGAATCTTCAATGATGGATAAGATATTAGTTTTGCTCCTAAGGTACTAATTATTCACAAACTCAAGAGCTCTAATTTCTGACCAAGCGTATTTTTTCCCTTTTACTCCAAAACCTATATGACCTCCATATTTCGGTGTTTCTAAATAAAGGAATGGGTGATTTTTGCAAATTTCTTTTGGGGAGCAAGCAGGCGTTAGGATGGGGTCATTTTGTGCATTAACCAAAAGAGCAGGCCTCCGGATACCATAGATGAAATTTTTGGCGGAAGCCCGATAATAAAAATCTTCTGGACAATCGTAGCCATTAATAGGGGCTGAGAAATACTGGTCGAAATCACGCCACTTTTTGATTGAATCAAACTTAGACGTATCAATTTTTTGAGGAAACTGTTCTGCTTTTTTGAGGATTTTAGATTTTAGATTGTGCATAAACTTACGTTTATATATCCAATTAGAGGGTTCTTCAAGAATTCGAATGGAGTCTTTTAGATCACAGGGGGAAGAAAAAGCGACGCCTGCAATAATACAATCAGGCAAATTTTTGCCATGTACCCCCATGTATTTTAAAGTGATACTCCCTCCCATACTAAAGCCAACCAAAGCTATTTTTTCGTAATTTTTAGTTTTGAGCACATGTTTCACAACCTCTTCAATATCATTGATATCACCATGGTTGTACAAACGTAGTGCACGGTTCATTTCACCACTACAAGAGCGACAATTCCAAGCGAGCACATCCCAAGCTTGCTGTTTGAAGACTTCGGCCATGCCTTTAATATACTGTCGACTGGAATTGCCTTCCAAGCCATGTGATAAGATCACTAGATTCTTTGATTGACGATCTAACCAATCCAAATCGAGAAAATCGCCATCCGAAAGCGTAATTCTTTCTCGTTCGTAAGCTATCTCTATTTTACGAAATACAGAAGGTAAAATAGTCTGTAAATGACCATTTCTTAAAAAAAATGGGGGGGTCGGATAGGAAGAGTAACGAATATTTGGCATAAGCAAGACTATTTACTCCCTGAGTAACGAAAAATTACTCAGAGAGTTCATAGATATCATCGTTTTAAAGTATGAAATTCGGAAGAGGCCTTTTCAGGAGAAAGTGCTGCTGCCTTTGCTCCTTCTGCAATGATATAATATTGAAAATTCTTTTTCTTTTTCTCCATATCAACAGTAGCTCCCCATATACCATCTCCACCTACTCCATCGCTATTACCACCATCATCAAACATTTCCACTCTTTTGAAGGTTCCTTTTTTGCTTTGCCGGTACATCAACCAAGCTCTTTGTGCCCCATCAAAAGTAGCATTTACTGCAATTAGATCACCAAAATCAATCGCTTTCACCTCTGAAATAATTGGTGCTGGCGTTTTGATCAAAGGATGATTTATCAAATAGTTAGTTCTAGGGCCCATGAGTTCTTCGAGGCCAATGATAGAAGATTTATCTGCCTTAGCACTTTTTGTTGCATTTTGTTGAAAGGCATCCAATTTATATAATTTATTAGTGTCTGCTTCTACTAATGGCGAAATGATTGTTTGGATAGCTTCTGCTTTTTTCAGGTAGGTAGAGTCTACAAAAAAGTCATTTAAAATAGTGCGTATATGCGCTACATAAACCTTACGGTAAAGATCTTCAGCCAATAGTTTGGTTATAAGAGGGCGTTTGGGGTTTTTAGTTTTATAATGCATGAATGGACTCATACGTTGCATTTTCTCGTTAGAGAGCGGCGACCCCAGTCCATCATATCGAAAACCACCGAAAGAAAGATTCATATCCCAAAGAATAGGATGAAAGACGCCCTCTTTATCTTGGTATAGATAATAATTATGGCAGAATTTTCCATTATAGCTATCTAAGTTAACCAGTACATTATTGAAGGCCAGCATCCAAAGGGTTTGATCGACATCCAAAACGGTCTCCATCAAATCAATCCTTTTATTCAAAATAGCTGTCAAATCCACTAGTTCGCCAAAGCCATATGCCGATTTAATTTCATAGTAGCTTTGATAACAGAGGGTATCTTCTCCCAAGTACATTAAGGAGGATTTATCCCCCTCTTTGCAGAAAGAAGGCCTATCTGCATGCCAATTGGGATCACACTTGAAGAATACGCCTTTGTCTTCACCAAAGCTATTCCTCAGAAACATTTTATCCACAGATTCGGTATTGTTATACAAACCTAAATATGTATCATTAACATATACCTTTGCAAAGTTTGCCCTTGGTGCAAACATATACTCTCTGGCAATTTCGTAAGATAAGACTTCCCGAAGGAAGCTTGGATCACGGAAAACATTCGAAAGTTTTAGAGTTCCATAACCACCTGGAAATTCTTGATCTTTTTTAATATGATCAACTTTAATGTTGAAAGGCAGCTTTGATCGGCCACTTTTTCTTACACTATAATAGGAGCTATTTCCCTTGTAACGAATCCCTGCTTGTTCGTATGTTTTTCCATTAACTATGACTTTGCCTACTAGCCGTCCATCTTTTCCTTCTTGCTTCAAGGAATCGAGTATTTGATCCCAGTTTGCCTCTTGGAAATAGATTTTTACTTCAAGGATATTATCCAATTGATAAATATCTTCAACCTCCTTGTTTTTTTGACCTAAAAGGAAAAGAAAAGGTATGCAAATAAGTACTAGTGTAGCAGACCAATACCTGCTCATAATCTTGAGGTTTTTGTTTTCGATAATTTTTTTCATTCTGCCAATAGCAAAGATACCAAGCAAAGTTTAAATTTTATGGCTTTACTATCTAATGAATGGCTATTCATTCATCACTGCTTACGAAAACAGAAGAGCTGACACCTGCACTATCTTAGTACTGACTATTAGTTTCAGATAATTATCAAAAAATAATTGTACACTAAGAAAGCGCAGGTAGATTTTTTATTCATTTAATGCTTTCAAACTAGCCGTATGCTGCTTGAACATATAATTTGATGGACTGTAGCTTATTGACTTGGGGTTTTCTGCTTCAATGTAATACTCTATAACGTCTTTCCCACTTGGAGGTTTAATCATCACACCGTAAGTATAATCATTTGCATCTCCATCATTGTGTGCACCATCATCCATCATTGCGGTAGACTGATAGGCTTTATCACCTGCAAAGCGATAATAAATTTTTACATTTTTGGGAAACTGCTTAAAACTTGCTTGGATTTTAAAATCTTGCACTTTTTCACTGGCAAACTGCTCTCTTTTTGTAACTGAAATATTTTTGACAAGGGGAGGTAAAACTGCAAAAAAATCATTTTTCTTCAAGAAAGAAGCTCGCTTATTCATTAATTGAGCAATTCCCGGAATTTTACTGCGCTTACCAATGGTAGAAGTCAAGCTTTTGGAGAATTGTTCCGTATTGTAAAATCTATTTTGATCGTCAGTAAATGCTTGCAAGATTAAATTTTGTAATTCTTTTGATCTAGTTTCAAAATTAGCATTTACGAAGTGATCGTATAAAATAGTTCGATAATGAGAGATATAAATCTTTTTATATTTTTCTATTTTCAACAACTGGCTGATTAATGGTTTTTCTGGATTGTCAGCGTGAAGCATAGGATCAAGGGATACTAAATCTACAAACCCAAGATCTGAACCTACCCCTGTATTTTTGTAACTACCAAAGGAGAAGTTTAAATCCCAAACTACTGGATGAAAACGCCCCGCCTTATCTTGGTATAAGTAATACTTTTGCGATGCTTTACCAGAGTAGCTACTTAAATTTACTAGGATATTATTAAAAGCCAACATCCACAATGTTTCATCTACATCTAAGATGTTCTCAATATTTTGAGGTTCTTCTTCCAACACTCTGGTTAACTCGAACAATTCGCCCCAACCATCATCAGAGAGCATTGTGAAATTATTCAAATAACATTTGGGGGCATTGTCATATTGTAAACTTCCATAAACATTACTTTTACAATCTAGTGGTGCTTTTTCTTTAGAATTAGGCGTACTCTTAAAAAATGCGCCTTTAGAAGATCCAAAGGCTCTTTCTAAATAAGCGTCATTGACAGATTCAAGATTGATAAAAAGTCCATAATATGCCCCATTTATATCAATCTTTGCATAATTAGCTCTAGGAGCCGGCATGTAGTTACGTGCAATTTCAAAAGAAAGAACTTCACGAATCATACTGGGGTCGCGAAGTGCATTGGAAAGCTCAATAACCCGGTGACCTTGATAATTCTGGCCTTTACGAATATAGTCCAGCTTGATAAATAAGGCATTCCGATTCATGCCTGGACGGAAGGTTCGAGATTTTCTATAACGAACACCAACATCAGTGAGCTTTTGTCCATTAATCTCAATATCTCCAAGCATTAAGCCATCGCCATTAAAGCGTAGAGAGTCGAGTACGTATTTCCAATTGTCCTGATCGAAACTGATTTTTAGAGATTGGATCGAATTGACTTCGTAAAAATCTGATGCATTTTGTGCCCATATTCCGGAGGTCATTCCCACCAAAAGAAGCAAAGAGAATAAAAAGTTCTTCATATTGGATTGTAATGCGTTATGCGTTAGATAACTGAATGTGTTTACGTTCTTGTGCAAGTATAACAAAATTCGTTTATGTTAATGACTAATCAATTCTAATCTTTTCCTTTTTGACTGATAAAGCCTATAAAAGTAAGGACTGAAGCTCTTGACATAAACAATTTCCTAATTTTTCAATCGTTTTTTTAGCCATTTCATTTTTCGAAACTGGATTTAGATACCAAAATAATGCTTTTCGCATCTCTTTGGATAAATCAGGATAATACTTACTAAAAGATACATAGCAAATATACAAATCGTTTGTATATTTCATTTCTCTTTCCATTACCAATTCAAATCCAGATCGCAATATGATCTTGCATATAGCTTTTAATTCAGAGGAGGAGTAATCCATTAAAGCCAAAAATTTGGTTAGATCGTCTTCTAACCATCTCGATTGGAGCATCATAGCTTTGCCTATTTTATAATTGGGCAATTCGTGCCCAATGGCTATTCCATCTAAGCATAGTGCTTGTGTTTTGATCACCATTGCTAACTGTGGATATGCCACGCCTAATTTCGAAGTGTAGCCATATTCGATAATATCAACGTTTTTGATTTCGGGATATTGTTGTTGTAGGTTGGAATGGTAATGCACTTGTCTTGATTTGAAATACTTTTTGGTTTTCACCAAAATAAAAAGATCTATATCTGAAATTCCCTCTTGAAATAAGCCTCTGGGTAAGCTTCCTCTAAGCCAACAGCTATGATAGTTATCCCCTAATCGTTCTTTTGCGAGCAAAATGAATGCATCAAAAAAGGATCGATAATAAGCTGAAATAAATTTGGAATGGCAGGGGTTTAGGATGTTCCCTTTTTCATCCTGAGGAAAGAAACAACCAATAGGACGTATAGGAATCAATTTATCAAATTACTCATGTGAACGATTATATTTACGAACATAATAGCCATCAGCAGCAATGCCAAGAGACGGATCATCCCTCCATTTTTTGAGCGAAACTCATCTGCCTTTTTCTTTGCTTCGACAGATTTAAAATTCAATCGATCAATCGAAAAAAGATATAAATAAATACCTGCGACTAAAAAGAGTAATTCTGCAAATAACCCTAGTACTTCCCAAAGCATAGTGATAATTGATTAATTTATGGAAACCCAAATATAAGAACTTGTTTGAAAATGTATTCTTTGAGTTGTTTTGATCAATTACATAAATGAGGACAAAACCTCAACTGAAGAATAACGGCTTTGAGTCCCTACAAAAAATACACATAACTCTATATTCAACACACTGTAATCTAAATTAATTTACATCTTGAAGACGCCTTTTTACTCAGCATGTATTGCATACTCGCCTTAATAACTATGACTATTAGGCACCACCGCAAATTATGCTGAGTGAAAACCAGCCGTTTAAAAACAATAACAAACTTAAATTACAGTGTATTTAACAGCAACTTACTATTTTCACCTAACAATACATAAGTAAGCAATTTTAATTCAATATCTACCAATCTACTTGATATGGTGTAGAATAAATAGCTTTGCCGATAGGCCAAAAAGATGTGAAGTCGACAAGGACTAAGTCAGTCGACTTCAGCTAAAATTAAATAAAACCTTATTGAAATACTGCAAATTAGCCTTAGACTACCTTATCCGCACAGCAGGAGCTTGCGAATGCATTAGGCTTTGCTTTAAACACAAAGCCCATACCCAGGATATATCCCATAGCTTCTTTCAAAGCAGCATTTGATTGGAAATGCGGGTCCGTATTGATATCCGCGTGTACCTCCAGCTCAACATGATAAGTAGTAAGCAAATCACACAAAGCATAAGCGATTTCCACAGATTTTGCAACCTCGGTAATCATACGCTCACGGATTCCCATTTTTTTTTCGCTCTTACTATTCTGAATATACATGAATCCTCCTTTTTTTTCACGTAGGAAAACAATGACTGTTGCATATTCCACTACACCAGAACGAACCTGAGAATCAGAACCAATACAGACCTTTAATCTATGGCCTTCTTCGGTTTCTTTGATGATGGCTTTTTCTACAGCTTCCTTGATCGGAAGTTCGATTTTTTGACCGTTTAGTCTACGCCAACTCATGATAAATGGTTTTCGTTAAATTTAAAAAATTAGCCATTTAAAAGGTCTGATTTTATGAATTTTAAATCAAAATTAATATTTGCTTAACACTGAAATGACAAATAAAACGAGCTTACAAACACAATTGTCGCAGATTTATCATTTATTTTTTTGCTTTTCCACCAAATCAAAATGTGTGCCCGAAACTTATCCAGTAATAGTTGAATTTATGGTACTTGCCATTTTACTTAGGCACTAAACTGAGTAATGTCAAAAACCTATGAACAATTTAGCTTCCAAGCTGTAAAAGCATAGATGAAAAAAGTATCTATCATTTGGTTCAAAAGAGACCTTCGTCTAAAGGATCATCTTCCACTCCAATACGCGATTGAAGCAGGTCGGGATGTACTATTGTTGTACATCTTCGAACCCAGTTTGATGAATCATTATGATAGTTCTCCTCGCCATTGGCGTTTTGTATGGCAATCCTTAAAGGATATGCAAAAACGCTTAGTCCAGTTTGGGCATCAACTCATTATTGCACATGGCGAATCGAAGGAGGTTTTTCTTGAGTTATCGCAACAATATCCTATTCGTGAAGTCCTTTCTTATCAAGAAATCGGCACTCGCTTGACTTATGATCGGGACATTGCTTTGCAATCTCTATTCCAAGAACATCAAATTCATTGGAAAGAGTTCCCTTATTCTGGTATAAAAAGAGGGAAGACGAACAGGAAAGGCTGGAAAGAGGAGTGGTATAAGATCATAGAAGCACCTATTCTACCTACTCCTTTAGATCAATTAAATAGCATACAACTTTCGGCGGAAGCCAGAGAAAACTTACAACACCAAGCCTTTCCTGCTTATTTATTTAAAAAGACACCAAATATCCAACAAGGAGGTGAAACCAAGGCCTGGCAGTACCTTGATAGTTTTTTAGGTGAGCGAATACAAACCTATATGCGTCACATTTCAAAGCCGGGCGTAAGTAGAAGATCGTGTAGCAGAATCTCTCCTTATTTGGCGTGGGGCAACTTGAGTATTCGACAAGTTTTTCATCGTGCCAATAGTCGAACCTACCCTCCAGGTAATAAAAGGAATTTATCAAATTTTTTGTCGCGCATGCGGTGGAGGGATCATTTCATCCAAAAATTTGAAAGTGAATGTAGGATGGAATTTGAAAATATTAATCGAGCCTATGATCATTTAAGAACAGCTGTTAATCCAATTCTATTACAAGCATGGAAAGATGGCCTTACTGGATTCCCATTGGTGGATGCAAGTATGCGTTGCTTGAAAGAGACAGGATACCTTAATTTTAGAATGCGTGCTATGCTCATTTCATTCCTAACACATATGCTTTGGCAGCCATGGCAGGCAGGTGTTGGATTTATTGCCCAGCAGTTTCTAGATTATGAGCCAGGCATCCATTTTTCTCAATTTCAAATGCAAGCTAGCGTAACAGGTATCAACACCATTCGTGTTTATAATCCTGTACTTAATTCACAAAAGCATGATGCTGGGGGTGATTTTATTCGTAGATGGGTACCAGAACTTAATCTTTTACCAAGTCATTACCTACATGCACCTTGGACAATGCCCCCAATGGAGCAACAGTTTAATAAAACCTTTATCGGGAAGGATTATCCGCATCCTATCGTCGATCTAAAAAAAGCGATGCGGCATGCCAATGATCAACTATGGAAGGTCAAAAAGAGTAAAACTTCCCAAAAAGAAGGGATGCGCATTAAAGCTAAACATGTAATCCCGGGGGAACGAAGAGATGAGTAGTAAAGGTAACGTCCTTCAATGAGCATGAGAAGACATTTCTTTTGCTGCACCGTATGTATTTCAAGCTATTTGTATCCAAAACCTTTACATCTACATATTAAAACCTAACTTCAAGTCATGAAGGAATACTTATTTGTTTATGGAAGTTTACTGAATGATATTCAGTCCCAAATGGCCACTTTTCTGAAACAGGAAGGCCAATACTTGGGTGAAGCTCATATCAAAGGTAAGCTTTTTGACTTAGGTCGATACCCTGGGCTTATTTATTTGCCGAAAGGCGAAAAAGAAGTATTTGGTCACCTATATGAAATCCATAATCCTTCATTTTGCTTTTCCATACTTGACCGCTACGAAGGTATTATGCCCAATGCCCCAGAAAGTAGTGAATATAAAAGAGAAAATTGTATCATACAATTTCAAGAACAAGAAGTGGAAAGCTGGGTTTATTTGTATAATTTTGAAGCAAATGAGCTCAAAGAGATTCCATCTGGTAATTATTTAAAATTTCTACAATCGGGTGCTACCGATGACCATCATGAATTTATTGATTCTGTTTAATTCCAATTTCATGCGTATTTCCATATTTACAATTATACTTTTTGCTATACTTGCCTCTTGCAATCGCCCAAGTGGGCAAGTCACTTCAGATGCCAACAAACACCCTTATACCAATAAATTGGTTAATGAGAGTAGTCCCTATTTGCTACAGCACGCTCATAATCCAGTGAATTGGTATCCTTGGGGAGACGAGGCTTTGGCAAAAGCCCAAAAAGAAGATAAGCTCATCATTATTAGTGTAGGATATGCTGCTTGCCATTGGTGCCATGTTATGGAGCATGAATCATTCGAAGATACGACCGTAAGTAAGAGCATGAATGAGCATTTTGTGAGTATTAAAGTAGATAGAGAAGAACGCCCTGATGTAGACGATGTGTATATGACAGCTTGTCAATTAGCGAGTAAAGGAGGTTGTGGATGGCCTCTAAATGCCTTTGCCCTACCCGATGGCCGACCAGTTTGGGCAGGAACTTATTTCCCAAAGGAAAATTGGATGGAAATCTTAGAATACTTTCAAAATCTTTACGAAACTGATCGTGGAAAATTGGAAGAATATGCACAGCAAATTACAGAAGGTATTCGCACTGCAGAAGAAATAAATTTGCGTCAAGGAGATTTCGACTTTTCAAAAGCAAGCTTAAGCGGCATAGCTGATCAATTTATGCGCAATATTGATTACGAGTGGGGTGGTAGAAATGGAGCGCCTAAATTCCCTATGCCTAATAACTGGGATTTTCTGCTATCTTATCACTATCGTACTGGAGATAAAAAAGCATTAGAAGCGGTTACTACCACTTTAAATAAGATGGCAATGGGAGGTATTTACGATCAATTAGGGGGTGGTTTTGCTCGTTATTCTACAGATAAAGAATGGATGGTCCCACATTTTGAAAAAATGCTTTATGATAATGCTCAGCTTGTATCGCTTTATGCAAATGCTTTTAAGCTTACGCAAAATCCATTGTATAAAAAGGTAGTTGATGAAACCCTTTCTTTCGTTAGCAGAGAATTNAGCGATGAAAATGGTGGCTTTTATTCTTCTTTGGATGCAGATAGTGAAGGCGAGGAAGGCAAATTTTACATATGGCAAAAAACTGAAATTGATTCTCTTCTAATTGACGAAAATACCATTGAAGTCTATTGTGATTATTATAATATCAAAGTAAAAGGCAATTGGGAGTACAGCAATATTCTTTATCAAACCAAATCAAAAGAAGAAATTGCTAAAAAGCATGATTTATCTGTCGCANATCTTGATCAACTAATCGGTCAATCCAATAAAAAGCTATTAGATGCTCGTGCTTCTCGCATTCGTCCTGGTTTAGATGACAAAATACTTACTTCATGGAATGCACTGATGCTAAAAGGTTATGTTGATGCCTTTAAAGCCACAGGAACAATAAGCTATAAAGAAAGCGCATTAAAGAATGCAGATTTTTTACTCAAGAATATGCTTCAATCTGGGGGGCGTTTGAATAGAAATTACAAAGATGGTCAATCTGTCATCAATGCCTTTTTGGATGATTATGCATTGAGTATTCAAGCATTTATTGCATTATACGAAATCACCTTCGATGAAAAATGGTTAAATACTGCTAATCAATTAGCTGAATACGTATTGGCTCATTTTAGTGATGTCGAAACTGGAATGTTTAATTATACTTCCGATTTAGACCCTCCACTAGTTGCTCGCAAAATGGAGTTGTCGGATAACGTCATTCCAGGTTCCAACTCTTCGATGGCTCGTTCACTTTTTTATTTAGGTACTTACCTTTACAAAAGTGATTATATTCAGAGGGCACAGCAAATGATGCACAATATGATCACTAGGATCGAAGCCACAGAAATGCCTAACTTTTATTCAAATTGGTGTTTGTTACACGCAGATCTGAGCGAATCACCTTACGAAGTAGCCATTTTAGGGGAGGATTTTGAGGCTATTCGCAATCAACTCATGGCCACTTATCTTCCAACGGTCCTTTTCCTTGGCGGCAAATCGGAGGGTAATTTGGAACTTCTGAAAGATAAGCTGGTTGAAGGAGAAACCATGATTTACGTATGTCAGAACAAGGTATGTAAATTGCCTGTTACGAAAGCAGATGAAGCGCTGAATTTAATTCGTTGATCCTTCTTTTCAATCGAGTAGGCATCAACTGTACCGAAAGCTTTCGGTTTTAATTACAGTTCGTTTCAAATTCATCTATGTTTTCGCCACTGAGGCGTAATTTTTCGATATCAACACAAGCTTTTTTGGCTTGATTGCTTTTTAGAAATGCATGTGCTCTCACCTTTAGAGCAGGTATAAAGTCTATGGCAATACTTAGTGCTTGATCTGCATAATCCACCGCTTTTTTGAGGTCATTTTTATCTAAATAAAATCGAGCTAAAGTAGCGTATGCTGGTGCAAAATCACTGTTTTGACTAATCGCTCGAATAAGATCATCTAAGGCTTTATCTCCTTGATTTATAGAACGATAGAGTTCTGCTCTTTCCGTTAATAATTCTGCATCATTGATTTTAATTTTTAAGCCCTGATTTAAGAAATGTTCTGCTAGTTCCGGTTTACCAATTAACCGATAAATTCTACCCAAATAAATATAAGGACTATGGAATTCGCGATCTTTTTTAGTGGCTGTCATTAAGTCATCGGCAGCTTCGGCCCAAGTCACCTCTCCAGATAGATATTGAGCAACGCCTCTTCTGTAATACACCTGAGCATTTTGAGGTTGAACTTTTTGTGCCTTAGAAAACCAGTCTGTAGCTTGTTCGTATTCTTTAATTTTGATGTATGCTTCAGCAATTTGCAAGTACAACATTAAATTATTTGGTTGCTGCTGTATCTTTTTCTTTTTTGCATGAATGGATGCTTCGATTACTTCCCTGCTCTGTTGTCGATCTTTTCCGTTGCTGGGCTGTCCTAATAAAGTAGTGGATAAACATAAACAAATCAATAGTGTCATTAACTTTTCCATCGGTAATACTGGTTTTTTTAATTTTTGGTGTAGTAAAAAATTTATTGTGTGTGTTGTAGTTATTTGCCTATGGTAAGACAATGACCGTGCCAAAAATTAAAAATAATTACAATGTGAAAAGATAAATCCCATTAATACGCTGATTTACAGTGATATAAGAAGTATATTTTTATCAACTATGAAAGTTAGTCTTAGCAGTAGATGCAATAGGCGATCAATTTTATCTAGACAAATCTATACTTCAAAGCCTTCTTCTTCAAAAATACGTCCATTTAAACATCGGATGATACGAGCAGGAAAGTTTTCTAAAATACGATAATCATGAGTGGCAAAAAGAACAGCAGTGTCATTATTCATTGCCAAGCGACGAAGTAACAACATAATCTCATCGCTCGTTTCTGGATCGAGATTTCCAGTGGGCTCATCTGCAATGATCAAATCAGGTTTATTGAGTAAAGCTCTTGCGATTACAAGGCGTTGTTGTTCTCCACCAGATAATTTATGAGGCATTTCATGTAGCTTTTCTATTAAATTGACCTGAGTTAGCACTTCCCGAATCCGTTCTTCAATCGCTTTTTTATCTTTCCAAGCTGTCGCCTTAAGAACGAAGCTCAAGTTATCTGAAATTGAGCGATCACTCAACAAATTGAAATCTTGGAAGACGATACCAAGTCTTCGTCGAAGTAAGGGAATATTTTTGCGTGTCATTTGTAGAAGATCAAAGCCAGCCACTTGGCCTCTTCCTTCATTTAGCGGAAGCGCAGCATAAAGCGTTTTGAGCAGGCTAGATTTACCACTACCCGTCTTTCCTATAAGGTATGTGAATTCACCTTTTGAAATTTTGAGATTGACTTGATCAATGATCAAGCGATCTTTTTGATAAATCTTAGCATCTCGTAATTGTACAATTAAATTTTCCATACTTACTCCTTGAGAATACAAAGTAAATTAAAAATTAGAGGAATTCTAAACCTAAACTCAAAAGTCTTGTTACACAGTTCTACAACCAATATAGTAAGCGGTAAAAACGATTTTTCAAACATACTATTCTCAAGCAAAGATTTCATTTTTTCTGATACCTAGTTCGCTTTCATCCATTTTACTTCCAACTTTAAAGGTCGTAAATAAACCCTTAAAAGTGGAAAAAATTTGAAAGCACTACACTTAGTTTTGTTCTTAAAATAAGTAATTTAAACTTGTTTATAATGATGTTTTGGGTGAAAGTGGTCATTATCGACCAGCAGCAGCCGTGAAGCAGATTTTTAAATCGAACAATTAGTAACATTATTAAAAATCAACTCTTTTATCCGTATGAAATTAGCTGTTTTTAAAGAGCTGAATGACCAACGGGTCAGTATCATTCCAGCTAGCATACCAAAATTACTTGCCCTAGGGGTGGAGGTTCTGGTAGAAAAAAGTGCAGGTAAAGAAGCCTTTTATGATGATCAGGAATATAAAGAGGTAGGTGCTGAAATCGTAGAACGATCTTTCTTGTTGTCTAATGCAGATGTAGCGATCAGTATACATCCTTTAGCCGAAAAAGAGCGATCATTATTGTCCTCTTCTTGTCTGTTAGTTGCTGAATTCCAGCCATTCAACCAAACTGATATAAGTCAAAAATTAAAGGAGACTAACTTTCAGGCGCTTAGCTTGGATATGATCCCTCGTACGACTTTGGCTCAATCCATGGATGTCTTATCCTCTATGGCCTCTATTTCAGGTTATAAGGCCGTCTTGGAAGCCGCTCGATTGTTGCCACGTTATTTCCCTATGATGATCACCGCTGCAGGTAGTATTCGTCCGGCCAAGGTACTCGTCCTTGGTGCGGGAGTGGCAGGTTTACAATCCATTGCTACTGCTCGGCGACTGGGCGCCATGGTAGAGGCATTTGACACTCGCTCTGCAGCCAAAGAAGAGGTGAAAAGTTTAGGTGCAAAATTTATAGAGATTGAAGGTGCTACAGAAGATACAGGTGCAGGAGGTTATGCTGTTGCACAAAGTGAAGATTTTCTTAAAAGGCAAAGAGAAGAAGTTCAGTTGAGGGCTTCTAAATCTGATATTATTATAACTACCGCCCAAGTGAGAGGTCGTAAAGCACCACTTTTGGTACCAACCTCTACTGTTGAAAAAATGAAAAAAGGTTCTGTTATTATTGATCTAGCAGCATCTACTGGTGGAAACTGCGAACTGACCAAGAATAATGAATTAGTCAATCACAATGGTGTCTTTATTTATGGTGATTCCAACTTGGCCAGTAAGATGCCGCAAGATGCCAGTCAATTGTATTCTACCAATCTTCTGAATTTCATTAAGCTATTCATCAAAGAGGGTAATCTGCAATTAGATTTAGAAAATGAAATTATCAAATCCGCATTGATTACCAAAGATGCTCAATAATAATATCATGGAACAGTTTTTTGAATTTTTCAACGAAAACTTAATCCTTATATATCTACTCATTTTTACCATTGTCCTTGGTTTTGAAGTCATCTCCAAAGTACCAACAGTATTACATACGCCTCTAATGTCAGGAGCGAACGCCATTAGTGGAGTGGTCATCATCGGAGCCATTCTACTCATTCGTCAAGCTACGCCTGACGACTATTTGACGCTAAGTCTTGGTGTGATAGCGATTATCCTTGGGATGATCAATGTGGTAGGAGGTTTTGCTGTGACGGACAGAATGTTAGAAATGTTTAAAAAGAAAAAATAAGAAAAATGGGTTTTAGTTTTATCATAAATCTAAGTTATCTAGTTGGAGCATTTTCCTTTGTTTGGGGGCTTCGACTATTAAGTTCTCCCGATAGTGCTCGTCGGGGCAATATTTTTGCTGGTATTGGTATGGGGGTAGCAATTGTAGCTACGATGATCATGCCTTTGGTAGATGCCGCTAATAATTACGCCTGGATCTTAGGTGGGATGGCTATTGGTGGCATCATAGGATTGATTTCTGCCCGAAGGGTGCAAATGACATCTATGCCGCAGATGGTTTCCATATTTAATGGCCTTGGGGGTGCTTGTGCAGTTGTTTTAGCAATGGCTGAACTAAATAATTATTATGCAGGTATTAATGAGATGAGTCTGGGCGCGGTAGGCATTGCACTATTTACACTTTTTATTGGTGGGATTGCATTTACTGGTAGCTTGCTGGCTTTCGCCAAATTAGAAGGTTTGGTATGGGATAGCACAGTTACACTTCCAAAGCACAACATCATTAATATGATCTTGTTGGTAGTGACTCTCACTTTGGGTATTTATCTATTTTTGAATGATTCACTAACACTAGCCTTAGTCTTCATGGCTTTATCATTAGTCTATGGTTTTTCTTTTGTAGCGCCTATTGGTGGTGCAGATATGCCAGTCGTTATTTCGCTACTCAATTCCTTTACAGGGCTTTCAGCAGCGGCGGCAGGCCTTATATATGGCAATAATTTAATGCTTGTTGGCGGTATTTTAGTGGGTGCTTCTGGCACTATCCTTACGGTACTCATGTGTAACGCCATGAATCGTTCTTTATTCAATGTATTGATAGGAGGGTTTGGCGGATCGGCGGCAGCTGGTAAAAGCCTTGATGGCGATCAAGTTGCCAAATCAGTCAATATAAATGATGCTGCTATTCAATTATTCTATTCACAATCTGTGATAATTGTTCCAGGCTATGGCTTAGCAGTAGCACAGGCCCAAAAGGTTTGTAAAGAAGTAGATGATTTGCTAGAAGCAAATGGAGTAGACGTTAAATATGCCATTCATCCTGTAGCCGGCCGTATGCCTGGCCATATGAATGTTCTTCTAGCAGAAGCGGATGTCCCCTACCCTAAATTACTAGATTTAGAGGAAGCCAATGCAGCCCTCAAAAGTACAGATGTAGTTGTAGTCGTGGGTGCCAATGATGTAGTCAATCCTTCAGCAGAAGATGATCCTGCTAGCCCCATCTACGGAATGCCTGTTCTTAAAGTTTGGGATGCCAAAACTATTATTGTGCTAAAGCGAAGTATGCGCCCAGGTTATGCTGGTATTCAAAATCCACTGTTTTTCCATGAGAAAAATAAAATGCTTTTCGGAGATGCAAAAGATTCATTGTCTAAATTAGCTTCGGAAATAAAAACATTATAGGTCAATTCCTCTTTATATTTATCGTTAAGCGAAGCTACAAGCTTTGCTTAACGGTTAAACCTTCCTTAATATTCAATTTCTCCAACATTATAATTACGACAAATTTCGAGCATTCGTCTTTTTTATTACCGAATTTCGTCGGTTTAAGTTTTTGATCTACTTATTATTTACCATATTCGCCGGCGAGAACAACAAATGCTACATCAAAGTTATTTTATCTAAAAACTTTGTGAACTAAAGTTCTCTTCATTTTGTACAACAAAATAGCCATTTTATGAAATTGAATTGGATTATTGCACTTTTACTTGGTGTATTAACCACCAGTCTCTCAGCTCAAAGCAACAACATTAAGTTTGAGCGCTATAAGCTTGATAATGGTCTTACTGTGATCCTTCACCAAGATAAGACTACCCCAATCGTAGCGGTTTCTATTATGTACCACGTTGGTTCTAAAAATGAAAAGCCAGATCGTACAGGTTTTGCTCACTTTTTTGAACACCTACTATTCGAGGGTTCTGAAAACATCGAACGCGGTGAATACGATAAGTATGTTCAGAATGCAGGTGGTACCTTGAATGCCAATACTTCTTGGGATCGTACGTACTATTATGAAGTATTGCCTTCTAATCAACTAGAATTGGGTCTTTGGTTAGAATCTGAGCGTTTGCTTCATGCAAAAGTTGAAGAAAAAGGTATTGAAACACAAAGGGAAGTGGTAAAAGAAGAGCGCCGTCAACGTGTTGAAAACCAGCCTTATGGTTCGATCTTAGAAGAAACCTTCAAGCGTGCCTACACAGAACACTCCTACAAATGGCCAATTATTGGTTATATGGAGCACATTGATGCTGCCACAGAAGAAGATTATAAGGGTTTCTACGAAACATTCTATGTACCGAATAATGCGATTCTTTCTATTGCTGGTGATTTAGAATTTGATGAGGCGAAAAAAATGATCAATAAGTACTTTGCTGGAATTCCAAAAGGAACTAAAGAAATTTATCGTCCTACTATGGTTGAACCAGCTATGACTGCTGAAATCCGCGATACAGTTTATGACAATATCCAGCTACCTGCTGTGGTACAAACATATCGCATACCCGCACAAGGAACAGAAGAATTCTATGCAGTAGATATGTTAAGCCGCTTATTATCAACTGGCGAATCTTCTCGTTTATACCGCACACTAGTAGATGAGCAACAAAAGGCACTTTTTGTAGGTAGTTTCCCATTACAAATGGAGGACCCAGGGGTCACTATTGCGTTTGGTATCACAAACATGGGCGTTTCTTTAAGCGATCTTGAAGGATCTATGGATACAGAAATCCAAAAAGCGATGGATGAACTCATTTCTGAAAAAGAATTCCAAAAACTACGCAACCAAATCGAAAATGATTTCGTAAGTCAAAACTCAACAGTAGCGGGTATTGCAGAAAACTTAGCCAATTACGAAATGTATTTTGGTGATGCCAACTTGATCAATAACGAAATTGAACGCTACATGAAAGTGACACGTGAAGATATTCGCAATGCTGCTCGTAAGTATTTCAGCAAAAATAATCGTGTTACGCTTCACTATTTGCCGAAAGGCCCACAGCCTTAATTTTGACACTTATTGAAAGACTTATTGGCTAATCGTCGGTTTTCTAATAAGGATTAAGTATAAACATTGAACCTATTATTGGATTCGTAAAATTCAAAAGAAAAAATAATGAAGAATTTCATTTTATATAGTTTCTTAACCCTCTTCTGCATCGGTAGTTTGAATGCGCAGGATTTCCGTGCTGAAGCGCCAAAGCCAGGTAAGGCTAAACGCATTCAGTTGGGCAAGGCAGAAGAATTTGTCTTAAAGAATGGCCTTCGTGTCATCGTTGTGGAAAATAATAAGCTTCCAAGAGTTTCATTCCAAGTATTCGTTGATGTACCTGTTCGAGAAGAAGGAGATATCGTTGGGGTATCTAGCATGGCTGGCCAATTGCTCAATAAAGGTACAAGTAAGCGGACCAAGGCTCAAATTGACGAGGCAGTGGATTTCATTGGAGCCTCATTAAACTCCAATTCAAACGGTCTTTTTGGCTCTAGCTTAAGTCGCCATAAAGATGCCTTACTGGAAATCATGTCGGATGTCTTGTTCAACCCATCCTTCCCAGAAGCAGAGTTTGATAAGCTAAAAAGACAAACCCTTTCAGCTCTGGCACAACAAAAAGATGATCCTAGTGCTATCGCAGCAAATGTTGTGAATGTAGTACGTTATGGAGTGGATCACCCCTACGGAGAAATCGAATCAGAAGAAACCGTCAATAACATCACTTTAGAAAAGTGTAAAGAATATTACAACACTTACTTTAAGCCCAATATCTCTTATTTGGTTATTGTAGGTGATATTACCGCAAAAGACGCAAAAGACGCTGCTACTAAATATTTTAGCAAATGGCAACGCGGAATAATTGCAAAAGAAGAATTTGATACACCAGAAAAGCCTGGTTCTACCCAAGTGAGCTTTGTAAATCGCTCCAGTGCAGTGCAATCTGTTGTGAATATTACCGCTCCTATCGATTTAAAAACCGGCTCTGCAGATGTTGTAAAAACAACTTTGCTCAACAACATCTTAGGTAGTGGTTTTGCTGGGCGCTTATTTGCCAATCTTAGAGAAGACAAAGGTTATACTTATGGTGCGTATTCTAGGATGTCATCTGATCGATTGGTAGGTTCTTTTAATGCTTCTGCTAATGTCCGTAATGAAGTGACAGATAGTGCTGTAGTAGAGTTCTTATATGAAATCAACCGCATTGCAGAGGAGAAGATTCCCGAAGATGAAGTACAGTTGAGCAAAAACTTTATCACTGGTTCATTCGCTCGTTCTTTAGAACGTCCACAAACCATTGCCAACTTTGCACTGTCTACAGCTCGTTTTGACCTTCCAGAAGACTACTACGCTACCTACCTAGAGCGTTTGAATGCCGTAACACCTGAAGAATTACAAGAGGTCGCAAAGAAATACATCGATGATGCTGATATGCATATACTAGTAGTAGGTAACAAAAAAGAGGTTGCCGAAAAACTAGCTCGTTTTGATTCTGATGGACAAATTACTTTCCTAGATGCATTCGGTAGAGAAATTGAAGATATGGGATCTGCCCTACCGGATGATATCTCTGCTCAGACCATCGTTGAGGATTATTTGAACGCTATCGGTGGTAGAGAAGCGCTGGCAAAAGTTAATGATATAACAACTAATATGGAAACTTCCATGATGGGACAAACCATGAATATCACTAGCCAGATGAAAGCTCCTAACAAAATGCGCCTCGCAGTGGATATGAGTGGTATGGTCGTCAACGAAACAAAGTTTGACGGTCAAAATGCTTACGTTGCTCAAATGGGGCAAAAAGTACCAGTAGACGAGGCGACTGTCAATGAATTGAAATCTCAAGCAATGATGTTCAATGAACGTTCTTATATTTCTGAAGGTTATCAATTAGAGTTGCTAGGCATAGAAGCAATCGACGGCAAAAAAGCCTATGCTATCCAAATAGAAACACCAACAGGTAATAAAATAACGGAATACTACGACGTATCTTCTAGTTTGAAAGTACGGTCTGTTTCTATTCAGAAAGGCCCTCAAGGTGAAGTAACGATCACTACAGACTTTGACAAATATACAGAGGTAGAAGGTGCTGGTGTTAAAGTACCTTTCGTACAGAAAACGGCAGGTATGGCTCCAGTTCCAATTACAATGGAGACTAAATCTGTAGATATCAATAAAGGAATTGATGATTCAGTATTCAAGGTGAATAAATAATCATCTTACTAAATAGTAAAATAGAGGCTTGCCCATTTGGGTGAGCCTTTATTGTTTTAGCCATGAATTTTGTTTAAAAAACCAAAGCCATCCTCAGCCGCAAGGCGATGCATCAAACCACTTTCGTGGAATGGCTCTCAGCCCCTCAGGATAGATCATCCAAAAGTACAATCTCTTAGGTAGTTAGGCTAGAATCAGCCGGCCAGCCGGCTGGAATTGGTATAATAAAATTCAGCCATAGGCAGACAGCTTGTAACCTCCCTTCAAAAATGATCCACAACTTTTCTATTGTCAGTTTTTTACAATTTTTAAGCGGACCATTTATTGTACAAGTAATTTTGTACAAGCACTTCTCTACTACTCCTGAAAAGAAAATTATTGCTAGACACAAAGGAGTTTATTATTTTTAGAGCAATTCTTCTTGACCAAACCAAAAAACTATGGGATTATTCGATTTTATCAGAGGGGAACTAATCGAAGTGATTGACTGGCTTGAAAACAATAA
>JAKVCU010000061.1:3853-79291 GCA_022448955.1 Saprospiraceae bacterium | reverse complement strand
TACCAATTATTTGCCAAAATAATGCTTCTTCAAAAACTTCTGAATCATGAGTTGAATTCACTATGATTTCTAAGGTAGCATTGCCATGTTGCTCCTTAAGTTTATCCAACCACTCTTGGTTAATATCTTTTAGATTGACAATTAGTTTTTTTGTCATTGAATGCAGATTTAATACAATTCTATCAAAAATAAGACTTTTTATACCAGAAGGAAAGTCTTTTTTAATTTAAGTATGGCTTCTTTTGTAACTTGCCGGCTCATTAAAAATGAACTTGATGAGATACTTATTTTTGTTATTGGTGGTGTGTTTTTTTGTGGCTTGTGAGCAAGATTCTTCAGAAGGTGTAGTGAACATTCCTAAAGATGCACAATCAATTGTAGATCGAGCAATTAAGGTACATGGTAATGCCCAACTTCAAGGTAATACCGTTCGATTTACGTTTAGAAATCGCAAATTTAGGGCACATTTGGAAGGTGGAAAGTTTATCTATGCCCGTAGCTTTGAGGATACACTTGGCAATCAATACACAGATATTTTGAGCAATCAACGCTTCTACCGTAAGGTGAATGGAGAGGAGATTGAACTTTCGTCAAAAGATAGCTCTGCTTACGCCAACGATTTAAACTCAGTAATATACTTTGCCCTATTGCCTCATTTTTTAAATGACAAGGCAGTCAATAAAGTTTATTTAGGAATGGGAAGTATTAAGGGGCAAGAATATCACAAAGTGAAGGTCACCTTTAGCGAAGATGGAGGTGGTAAAGACTTTGAAGATGAATACGTTTACTGGTTCCATGCAAAAGATTATTCGATGGATTACTTGGCCTATAATTTTCAGGTTAATGGAGGAGGAGCTCGCTTTCGCGAAGCATATAACTTGCGTAGTGTAGCAGGTTTAAGAGTGGCAGATTACAATAATTATAAGCCGCTGGATAAGCGAATGGACGTGGAAAACTTCGATCAGCTATTTGATCAGGATAGTTTAAAGCTACTTTCAAAAATTGAATTGGAAGATGTAGAATTAGTTAAAGATATTGACTAATATGAAGATATTAATCGTGCGCTTTTCTTCTATCGGAGATATTGTGTTGACTACGCCAGTGGTTCGTTGCTTGAAAGAGCAGTTAAACTGTGAATTGCATTATTTGACAAAAAAGTCATTTCAATCTGTATTAGAAGAGAGTCCTCACATCGATAAGCTCATTACCATTAAAAAAGGGATCGATGAGGTCATGCGAGATTTGATTCAAGAGGATTATGACTACGTCGTGGACTTGCACAAAAATCTTCGCACATTCCGATTGAAAATGGGCTTAGGAACTAAGGCCTATTCCTTTCATAAATTGAACCTTGAAAAGTGGTTGATGGTCAATTGGAAAGTTGACCGACTGCCACAGGAACATATTGTCGATAGAAATTTAGCTGCTATAGCCAATTTAGGTGTTCGAAATGATGGCAAAGGTTTGGAATATTTTATTGCTGAAAGCGATAGGGTTGATTTAACTCAATTTTTTGCAAAAATTAATCCTCCCACTTATGTGGCTTTTGTCATTGGTGCAGCACACGCTACTAAGCGATTACCCACAGAAAAGATTATCGATATTTGCCGAAAGGCTAATAAAACGATAGTCCTACTAGGTGGTCCTGCAGAGAAAGAAGAAGGGGAGTATATTGCAAAAGAAGCAGGCGAGCATGTGGTGAATGGATGTGGAAAACTACGACTCAACCAATCTGCTTCGGTCGTTGCTCAGGCAGATGTAGTGGTAACCCATGATACTGGCTTGATGCATATCGCAGCGGCTTATCAGAAAAGAATTATTTCTATTTGGGGAAATACGATCCCTGAGTTTGGTATGTACCCTTATTATCCAGAAGGTCAAATGGACCATACTTTATTTGAGGTGAAGGGACTTTCATGCCGACCGTGTTCTAAAATTGGGTATAAAAAATGCCCAAAGAAACATTTTAACTGCATGCAGCAAATCAATACAGCGGCCATTGTCGAGCAAATAGGATGATATAATTAGGCGGCTAGTCAAAATTGCTTGTATAGTAAAATTGTTCATTCGAAAATGATAAGCAATTGATGATAGCAAAGTTACGCATGATTTTTGAACGAACGTAAAGACCTGTCTGCCTATGGCTGAATTTTATTGTACCAACTTCAGTCTGCCGGTAGGCACGGTTTCGGGCAAACTACTTATGTGGCGAATAAACAAGCTGAAGATGAACAATGGTAGGAGCAATGGGATCGAAAAAAGAAAAATTTTCAGCTAGTACAAGAAAAGTTAAAGTCGAAAAAGAATTAGCCCCTGTTGGGATATTCTATATTTACACTCGACTTATTCCCTACTATGCTAAATACGGATTATCGGTAACTTTTGCTCTGATTACGAATCGGAGCGCCCGTGGTTGTAATGACCTTCGCAAGCCTATGGATTAATAAGTACACCCGTTTTAGGCTTCAGGCGAACGCTCTCGTATTCTTTTGTACACTTTCGTGAAAACGACTAATAAAAATCCAAATGCCAGAATACCAAGAAAGGCAAACAAGAAATTGAGGGTATTGCGATAAACAGCCAAGAGAGCAATCGATAGTAAAAATAGGGTTGGCAGTTCATTAAGCAATCGAAATTGATAACCAGAATAAGGGAGTTCACCTTTTTCTAATTTTTCAATGATACGTTTACACCAAAGCTGATATATAACTAATAAAACAAGTAAGCTAAGTTTGACATGCATCCAAGGATTTACTTGTAACCACTCTAGGCCATTATTGATAATCATCAATAAACCACAAGTCCATGTAATCATCATAGCAGGATTACAGATGATTTTGTAGACCCGCTTTTCCATTAAGCCAAATTGTTTCTTAAGAATATCTTTTTCAGGCTGAGGCTGATCATTTGCCTCTACATGATAAACAAACATTCTGACTAGATAAAACAGGCCAGAAAACCAAGCGACAAACCCAAAAACATGTAAGGATTTAAAGAGTGGGTATAGTTCTTGCATATCTTTTTTATTCAAATAACAATAAAACCTCCTTGAGGTTATGCTCAAGGAGGTTTTATTTATGTCAAAAAATCAAACGGTTGTTTGTTCTACCAATTATCATCATCCCAATCATCCCAGTCATTTTCCTCTGCAAAACCACCGAAGCTGAAGGTAATCGTACCTGTTGGGCTACTGAAATCTTCATTGCCTAAAGTAGGAATATCCTCAATACCATTTACCCAGCGATAACCCCCCGTAGCCGCGATACGGAACCACTGTGTGATATTAAATTCAATCCCAAGCTCAGGCGTTACGGCAAACATACGGTCTCTAAATACCGTTTCGTCATCTTGCTCTAGTTCGGCACGTCCCCAACCTAGTTTGGTGCTAAAAAATAAGTGTGCGACTTTGAAGGGTTGGCTCGTATAACCTAACCAAAGGCCACCATGACGGAAACTAATATCATAGTCTCCTCGATTTTCACCATTACTTATGCTGTGAGTTGGAAAGTCTGTACCCATACCATAACCCCCTAAGAAAAAGCCATTGAGTAAAAGGGCACCACCCCCGCCAACATCTGCACCGATCTGGCCATTAATTTCACTAATCTCAAGAATAGGCCCTCCAAATCCTCCGATAACATCAATATCATTTAGAAGTGTTTCGTGTTGGGCAAATAAACTAATGCTACAAAATAATGCGAGTGTGCTTAATAAATATTTCATTTTGAGTTCAAATTTTAAGACTTTCATGTCCGTGTCTGAGCACTCAGACGGGTGAATAATGATGTTGTAAATTTCAACTTTATTTATGTAGATGATGTCCTTTTTTGGGCAACACCCCTACTTTTATAGACAAAATAGTTGAAAATAAATGTGAGTAGTGTCTTTATAGAAAATTTAGATGCGAGTAGTGGTTCTATCATTTTGGAAAACTTGCTAGCGAATATGCCGTGTATTAAACTGGTAGTTCAGCTAATAATGTCTTACCAAACAATATAGATCATGCATATGCCGAACATAAGAAGAGCAAAGTTATGACAGTAGCTCAGGTATGCAGAGGCTAGATTTAAAAGAACCTATGGCATTAGAAGAAAAAAATGGACTTCATACGGAATGTATTAGATAATACTTTCTGATTACAATTGGACTTGTGTAGTTTCATAAGCCTACGGAAAGAGCATCACTCATAACCCAATATTTCTGTAATGTAGCAGCCACCGTAGCCTTTCTTTTTGAGTTCTGATTTTAATTGCTCCGCTTTTTTTCTGTTTTTGAAACAATCTCTGGACTCTACGACCCATACTTGTTCGCAGGGACGGAATCTTGCAACTAGCTTTGGATGGAATGGATAATTTGCTGGATTTGTATTTCTTAAGATAGCTACTTGAACCTTATAAAGCTTCACAGCTTTTGTCGAAAATTTTGGTAGTGCCTTTCTTGCACTAGCGCCTTTTTCATAAGTCTCTGGTAATTCATCACAATATGAAGGACGTGTCTCCTGACTCATCATACAGAAGGGGATAAAAAGACCCAAAATAACTATAATCGTTTTCATCAATACGTTTTTGTTTGCCTTTAGACGAAAATTTACTAGGGTAGTTTCTCAATAATGGCAGGCAAATCCTACTTTTCCTTCCCTTATTTGAGGGGCAGTTTTTTTGCGCTTTTATGAAATGATATAATAGAATCTATTGTAGCATTTATTCTTTGAGTCGAGATTGTTCATAGCTTGCTTAATCGAGGCATAGGAATATAAATTTATCCTTCGCTGAATGATCATTTTTTAACGAAATAAAATCAAGCTAGTGGCAATTGTAAACCGAGTAATAAATCTCAAATAGACTCTTAGACTTTTCTTGAGGTTTTACTATTACAAATCTAAGCTAAAAATTGAAGAATTGCAGATAATTTGGTTTTTCCACAAAAAAATCAGTTCTTATATACCACTTTTAACTGCTTGTTCACAACTTCTGACAATATTTCTAAACATAATTGGACTTCTTCTAAGTGTGCTCTGAAACTGAGTACCGCTAATCTAATCCAAAAGACACCATCAATAGTTGTAGAAGATAGGAAGACCCTCCCATCTTTTCGAACGGCTTCTAATATAGATTGATTAAAAAGATTGGCATCACCAATGGTTGGAACATATCGATATACCGTAATAGACAGATCAGGCTGAGGGCCTACTTCAAAACCTATTTTTTGAACTTCCTTATGAAAATATTGGCAAAGTAAAATTTTCTCTTCTAGTGCTGCGCGAAAAGCTTTAGTTCCTAACAATTGAAGGCTTAACCACATTCTTAATCCCCTGAAGTGTTTGGTCAGCTCAGGTGATAAATCTGCAGGGGAAGGTTCTTCTGCTAATTCGAAAGCATCTTGCATGTAATCACCGGTATAAGAGAAAGAGGCGTATAACTTTTCCGTATCCTTCACTAATATCGCTCCTAAGCCGTAGGAGAGAAATAAACCTTTATGTGGGTCAATAGTAAAAGAATCAGATCGTTCAACCCCTTTGAACAGGTGCTTGTATTCTTCTAGCATAAGAAAGAAACCACCATAAGCAGCATCAATGTGGTACCACAAATCATTTTCTTCTGCGATATCTGCAATAGCGTCTAAGGGATCAATGACTCCTGTATTTGTTGTACCTGCAGAACTTACCACTAAAAAGGGGTAAAGCCCTTGCTTTTTGTCTGCTGCTATTTGCTTGCGCAAATGAATTACATCCATTTTGAGGGCTTCATCTACATCTATATAACGAATGATTACTTCGCGCATCCCAGCAATCATCATTGCTTTTTGTACGCAATGATGAACCTGATTGGTCATGTAAGCTACCGCTTTAGGAATTTTTTCGCTATTAATACCTCTGGCATCTCTAGCTGTGGTCACTGCTATTAAATTTGCTATAGAGCCACCTGAGCAGAGGTTTCCTAATGAATTGGTTGGGTAAGCAATCATCTTGCACATCCATCTCAGCAGTTGATTCTCTATTTTTACACTTCCAGGATTGGCAAAAAATATACCTGCATAGCGGTTGGTTATGGCTGCAAGGTAATCTCCTAAGGCAGATGGCATGACGCCCCCTCCTGGCACATAACCAAAATGTTTCCCTGAGGCTGGGTTGATGCCTACACGGTCGGTAGTTTCTTTGTAAAAGGCTAGAATTTCCTCTATCGGACGACCTTCTTCAGGAATATCCATTTCTAACTGAGCAAAATGATTGGCATCAAAGGAGTCGAAGGCATTCAGTTTCGGGTTGTCTTCAATAAATTCGTTAGCATATTGCTCAATCGCAGAATGCCATTCTTGTCGGACTAGAAGATGAGGTTCTAATTGCCGTGCAGTCTTTTCTAATGCTTGAATTCTGGAGATAAGTTGCATATATAGTATTCTTAAACTTCTTCAATAAGTTGCTCGGAATAATCCCAAAGCTTTTTTACTAAGATATCATTCTTTGCCATATCTGAGAAGCTTCTCATTTTTTGTTTTTCATCAAAAAACAAGGCTTTTCCTTTCGGCAAACGATCGGAAGTAGCTAGATGAATAGAGGTAGCTGCTCCTTGCTCGCTACTTAACATAAATATTTTCCAAAAGTGCCAAAATAAAGATAGATACCATTTAGAATACTTATTGCCAAATGAAGTATTTACCACGCCGGGATGTAAACAATGTGATGCAATATTTGGATATTTCCTTGCTAATCCTCTGGTAAATAGAACGTTAGCTAATTTGGACTGGGCGTATGCTTCTAAACCATTATAAGGCGTTTTTCCATCCTTCAAGTTGTCAAAATCAATTGTACCATGCAAATGAGCAACGCTTGATACATTGATAATTTTAGGATAAGACGATTTTTCTATCAATGGTAATAATAATTTAGTAAGTAGAAAGTGCCCCAAATGGTTAACCCCAAACTGCATTTCAACACCATCCTCTGTCATCTTTTTATGACTACTAAACAAACCTGCATTATTAATTAAAACATCTATGTGTTCATAGCTTTGCAAAATTTGGCTAGCAGCATTTTTTACAGAGTGGAAACTAGCTAAATTGCACTCAATGACCTCTAACTTGGCCTTTGGATAATGTCTTTCGATTTCCGCTTTCGCTAAATCACCCTTTTCTTTTTTCCTACAGGCCATAATCACCTTTGCTCCTTCCTGAGCAAGACCTTTTACAGTTGATTTTCCAATTCCTGCATTTGCTCCAGTGATTAGTATAATTTTATTGTGCATAAATATGCTTTTGTTATGATCCCACTTTAAGCGGCTAGTCAAAATTGCTTGTAAAATAAATTCCTGCCAGCCGGCAGGCACGGCGTCAGCTCAAAAATAGTAAGTAACTAACAATAGGGAAGTTACGCACGATTTTTGAGCTGACTAAAAGAATTTATTATACCAATTTCAGCCAGAGGCTGACAGGTTCTAGCCTAACTATTTAAGTAATAAATCAAAAATAATGACAAGCAATGACTGAGCTATTATTTAGTACATCAAGGCTCCGAAAGCTGGGCTATGCCTTAGTATAGTGATGATTTCGGAAACGAAGATTTACAGAAAAAGATACGGTCATTTATTATTGATTATTCTGAACTGTTACTTATATTAACTTCCTCAACTATAAAAAGTAAAAACTTGGTCTAGATGTTTAAATTTGCTTAGTTAAAAAATGAAAATAAGCGATTATTCGTACTTCTTTGGACTTTCTGCCGTGCCATCATCATATAGTCAAAAAAATATTCCATTTGCTTTTAAAATGGTAGATATCAAAAGAGTATGTTTAAATTTTATTCAAAGGGAGAATCACTGATTTGAGCCTGCCTACTGGTAGTTTTGGCCTAGGATTTGTGATGAAGCTTCGTGCGCTAAGTGGATGATTCAAATGAACCCAATGATTTTCAAAGTTTTGCTTTTCAAGCAGTAGGAAATTTGAATATACTCTAAATCAGCGTTTTGAGAAGAGAAATCGCTACATAAGCATGTTATTACGGATAGTTATATAGATTAACCTCTCGTTTAGAGGTTTGGAACTTCAGGACAACAAAAGCATGGATAGATATTCTCGTGAAAACGAAATAAGAAGAATGTAATGATTTGCCTGTTTTGAAAAGAAAGCCTTTTTCAAATAAATTTTGGTCGTACTTTTTTAGCTCAATCACTTAAAAGCCTAGACAATGTTGCATGTACAATAAAATTGTTTACTCGAAAATTATAAGTAACTGATAAGACCATAGTTACGCATGGTTTTTGAGCGAATCTAAAGCTGTAAGGCTGTGGCTGAGTTTCATTGTACCAATTCCAGCCTGCCGGCAAGCACGGTTTCGGGCAAATTACTTAATGTAGATTAGCCCTATAACTTTGTAAGATTACCAGATAAAGAAATTCTTTGAACATTGCTTTAAATAGTATCTTGTCGGAGAAAGCCTCGAAGGCAATAGAAAAAGCAGCAAAAGCAGTAATCGAAGCGTTTCGAAAAGGCAATCCTAAGCGGTGTCTTTATAGCGTGACGATAGCCAAATACATGAGCTGCATTTTAGGATGGGCAAAGTCTAGATGATAGAAATTGAAAGAGCAGCCAAAAATTTTATAAATAAATGCATCATGCATCTTGACTTCGTATCATGAAAAAGTTGAGATGAAAATAACTACAATATGAAAATCAACATTGGGAAAGGTATCAATGACATTCTTTTTGGTATGAAAGAAAATGAACTAAAAGAGAAGATGGGCATACCTGATGAAATTGATGTAATGGAACAGGATGATGGCGTAGTGACTAGAAGTTTAGAGTACTATGACCATGGTTTAACGTTTTCTTTTGATTCAGATGACGGGGATAAGCTGAGTAGCATCGCTATTAATGACAAAGGAATAAAGTTTGGCGGTGTTGAGGTAGGTATGGCAAGGGATGCTGTACTCACTGCAGGTGCTCAAAATGAATGGGGTGATGCTGAAATAGAAGATCTTTCTGATGATGATCCATTTAGTATGGAAGTAGTAATGTTTGACAAAATTAGTCTTAGTATTTGGCTAGAAAATGATGAAGTTACAGAAATAGAATTTGGGCCTTTATGGGCAGACGAAGAAAATATTGTCTGGCCATCCTAAACAAAGTGGGAAAGTAAGACAAGGAATAGAAAATATTATTTAAAGAAAAATCTGTTTGCATTGAGAAAGCTATTTTTATTGATGATTTGTAGCATTCTAGGTAATATTATACATGCCCAGACTGCTGAACTTGATACGACTATTTACACTTTTGCAGAAGAAATGCCACGTTTTCCAGGCTGTGAAGAAATAGATACTACGATTCAGGCAAAGTATCAATGTTCACAACAACTCATGCTTAACTTTATCTATCAAAGCGTTCTGTATCCATATGAGGCTAGAGAGGCTGGAAATGAGGGAACCGTCGTTACTAGTTTTGTGGTAGAACCTAATGGTATGGTTTCTCAGGTAAGCGTATTAAGAGATATTGGAGGCGGTTGTGGAGCAGAAACAGTAAAAGTAATTGAGTCGATAAATGCAGGGGGTATTCGTTTTATCCCAGGAAAGAAAGAAGGTAAAGCTGTACGGGTGAAATTAACAATACCCATTAAGTTTGAAATTAAAGAAGCACCACCATTTGTGGTGGTAAATGGAGATAGTATCTGGGTGACGCTTGATACTCCATTAGATTATATTGGAGGTAAGGAAGCACTATCTGAACATTTAATATCAACGATAAAATACCCTGAAAGTGGTATGGATAGTTGTCTAGTCGGAGATATTGATGTCCAAATTAGAGTAGATCGGAGTGGTGGTGTAAGTGTATTAGATATGACAGATTATTGCAATCTTGGATTTGATTTCTGGTTTGCCTCTACTAATGCTGTTACTTCTACTTATGGGCAGTGGATGGTCGCTACTTATAAAAATGAGCCTGTGCCTGCTGTCTATGAAGTCTCACTTCCTTTCAGACCTACCGCAGCTTCTTGTAAGCAAACCGTAGCCGCTTATAATCAGGCCAATGATTTAGCTGCTGAAGCAGTAAATCTGTATAATGACAAGAAAGATCAGGAGGCAGTACAGAAGTTAAGCGAGGCGATCGCTACCTTTGATAAAAATGCAAGCTATTACTACTTGCGTGGGCAAATTCATATCAATAATAATCAGTTTAACGAAGCCTGTGAAGATTTGCGTAAAGCAAAAGAGATTGCGCAGTTATCTGATTTTGATAGTGTAATGACGGTTATTTGTAAGTAGCAATTTAGAATATAGGTTTAGTGTGAATCGCTACATGAGGTAACAAAACCTTCAAAGCATTGAAATAAATATCATCCATTTGGGTTTCGATGAGGTAAATGCTTTGAAGGTTTTTTAGTTTGGATATACTAGCAGGAATGTGTTCAATTTCACCATAGCAAATTTCAAGCATCATTAAATTTTGTAATTCTCCAATACTTTCCGGCAGATCCTCAAGGCTTAGGTTATCTAACCGTAGCCTTTTAAGTTGCTTTAATTGACCTATTGTTTCAGGTAGTTGATTAAAGTTATTCTTGCTTAATTTTAAATATTCTAGCTTGGTCAATTGGCCAATTTTTGGATTGATCGCCTCTAATTTATTACACCAAAGATCGAGAGATTGTAAGTTCCTTAATTCAAAGATCACATCTGGAATTTCTTTGAATCGGCAATTATCTAGTCTTAAGCTATTCAAGTTTTGTAAGTTAGCAAAACTATCAGGTAGATTTTTAAGTCCTCCTTCACCAATATATTTGGGATAATTACCAGGCGTTTTTAAATGATCCATTTCCCATTCAAGATCAATCTGAGTTGTGTAAGATAAACTTAAGATTTCTAGAATTGTAAGGTTTCCTATTTCTTGAGGTAATTCTTCCAATGGATTATCGCTTAAGTCAAGCATCCCAAGGTTAGTCATTTGACCTATTTGGGGGCCGATTCGTCTAATGTTGTGGTCTTTAATGGATAATACACGCAATTGTGATAAATCACCAAGTTGATCAAACGGAATCGCTGTATATTTGGGCGAAGATTGATCAGAAAAGGATCTACTTAAATTTTTAAATCGAGGGTCTCCTTTTTCGATTCCTTCTAATAATTCTGAAATTATATTGCCTTTGTCTGCCATTGAAGGTTTTCTTGGGTTTAATGAGGTATCTTTACTAATTGAAATAAGATCAAATTAGTTCCTAAAAGTCCCAATTTTCTTTAGCTAAATTGATGCGTATTCCTCCTCCAATATATTGAGTAACTTGATCCCAGTCGTTGTTTTCACTATCCTTATTTCTATAAAAATACTCAAAGTCGAGAAACATATTATGATAAATTTGGTAGCTAACATCAAAACCAAAGATCAACAAATCAGCGCCAATGCCTTGGCCTGTTTCATTGTTATATTCTTGTTCTCGAGTTTGGAAGGGGAGTAGAATATTACCTCCCCAATTGCTGTCTGGTGTATCCTCTCCCAACTGAGCAGAAATGACTCTACTTTCAAATAACCATCGCTTACTTGGTTGATATCTTAATTTGAAAATCATCTCCTTAAAATTTGCACCAAGCGGATGCGCCAAAGGCGTATCATAATGTGCATAATAAGCGCTACTATCTCTATGCGTGTAAGTGTATGGGCGTACTTGATTATACTCTGCTTGTAAATCAAGATGATCAACCCCAAAAGCATTAATGTATTTCAGTCCTGCTTGGATACCATATTTATTAGCCCACCAACCTTGATTGTTGGTAACCAGCTCACTAAATACAAATTCATCAAGCATTAACTGACCGTACAGCTGGAATCTTTTGAGAAAATTCCATTTGGCATCCATACCAATTAAAACATTATCAGGACTTCCTAATCCTTGTTCTATTGTACGATAAAGAATAACAGGGTTAAGGTATTTAAATTCAAAATTATTTGGCCGACTAAAGATGACGGTTTCAAAAACACCTATATTCAGGTTGGGCAATATATTGATGCTCAAATGATGAGCAGCCATGTATTTATTGGGAATAGGATTGACTGTTTTGCGGCGATCTGATTGTAGACTAAGTTCCGCAAAGATATTTTGGTAATGGAATTTCCAGACATTCCAGTTCAATTTTAGGTACAAGTAATTATGTGCAAAATCGGATAAAATAAGGGATCGGTAGCCATTGCCAATAAAATTTTGGCCATAGCCAAATTGGACGCCTACATGCTTAGTGACATTAAATCCAAGATAACCTTGTCCATTCAGAAAATCATAACCATCTTCTACGCCGAAGATATCACTGGTATAGGTTTTTAGAAATCCATTTCCAGGCACGGCTCCTGTACGATCTATATAATCTACAATATATTGAGGGAACTGTGCTTGTGTCTCTACAATGTTGAAATAGAAAAAGATACGGTCATCAACTCCACCTCGAAGTTCAATCCCTCTTCGGTTGAATAGATAACTTTGATCGTTTTCTCGATCACCAATCAGCCCAAATCGCAAATCCAGAAGAGGATTTACACGTAAGTGAAAGTATTTTTCATTTACTTCAAAGAGATTGGCAGGTGTTTTATAAAGGTGCTTGAGTAGGGGCTTTTCATTAGTCGTATAACGTGCATTATCCATACTGGCTTCAATCATGCTTAGTTCAGTTCCAGGCATGGCATTTACTCTTATTCCTGCGATAGTTGTTTTTTCATCTGCTTCACCTAGCCACTCATTATTATCTTTGAAAATGTAGTATAAGTCACGTCTATCTTTGATACTCAGCCGAATACTCGCCGTATCTAATGCTAAGGCATATCGAGTTACATCTCCTCTAGTATAATAGCGAAGACCAGAATGAAAATGAGGAGTAATCCCTGTTTTTATTTCTAGTCGGTTGACGATATCATAGGTTGGGTTTCCTAAAGGTACACCTGTACCTTGAGCAAATATGAAAGGAGATATTAGTGAAAATAATAAGCAAAATAATACACGCGTCATGATGTTCGATTTACGAATGAGAAAAAGGTAGGTGAGCGTTTTTTGATTGAGTCAATAGCAAATGGGCAACAAAAGTAAAGGTAGAATTTTTTTTATCAATGAGTTTGTCTTTTTTTTGTGTGATGCAAGTAAAGAAATTAAAAGAGCTTTTTGCTCAGTATACTGCTTTTTTACAAACCGAAGCAGCCCAGACCTATACCCACTTATGGGAAACCCAGTCTAACTTTCTAGCGCATTGGGATTTAGAGGAGCGCGATTTGGCAGAGATGTTTGATCGATCTCTTCAAAATGATCGTACACAGCGTATTTGGAATCGCCAAGCCTATGAGCCCAAACGTATTTTGTTGCTATTTGCAGAATTATTCCCAGATTTTTTGATTCAGATGTTTAATGATTTGTACAATGAAGAGAAGAGTATGGAGAGTAGAGTACAACGATTTGGATTTTACTGGGAGCAGTTGCTAGTAGAATATAGAGAGCAGAATAAGGGGACTAAATTGAATGAGCACTACCACAATGATGGTTATGAAATAACTTCTTACTACCTAACTTTCCGTTACCCTGAACAGTATATTCCTTATCAGATGGAACGTTTCCAATTATTTCTAAAAAAGGTAGGGAGCCACGATATTCCATTAGCACATGATATTGAGCGGTATTTTAAGGTGATGCGTACGATAAAGAAGTTAGTCGTAAAAGAAGAATCATTACTAGAAGCACACTATAAAAGAATGCAAAAAGTCGAACACCAAGTACCTGATAGCTTACTTTTGGTATTCGACTTTGTATGGTATAGTACGAGAGAGTTACCTTATTATTTTTAGGCAGCCTGCTTCCTTCTTTTTCTGCTTACGCCAAATAGGCCAAGAATGGCAAGTCCACCAGTTATCCACCAAACTACAGGCGGTATGCCTGATTTTTCATGAATAGGTTCAAAGTTTCCCATATGGATGAATGCAGACCAATAGTAAGGGTGCTGATAAACGGCGTTTGCATTTTGGACGAAATCCAGTTTTGCCTTTTGTAAAGCTTCGTCTTTCGAAAATCCTTCATCTAAATAATAGTAGAGCAATTTCATCATCCTTGATGTACCACAATCATCTACTGGCCAAAGACTCATCACGGTACTTGGTATACCTGCTTGTATAAAACCTTTAGAAAGCGGCATGATACCTTCCCCTTTGACCAGTTTTCCAAAACCAGTATTACATGCGCTCAGCACAGCCAAATCGGCATTAAATTCGTAGTTAAATAAATCATAATTGGTTATTGCTTCGTCTGCTAAGAATATTTTGCTGAAGTTGGGATCTTCCTCATCTGGGCAGGAATGGGTAGCTAAATGGAGTATGCGATAATCTTTGGCAATCTTCTCAAAAGTTGCCTTATCTGCATCTTGGCCGATAAAATAATCACCTCCCATAAGCGCTGCAATCTCTTGTACCTCCTTATCCGAGCAAGCAAGATCATAGATGTCAAAAATAGTACAGGCCCTCTCTTGATGTTGATGGGAAGCAATAGTGTTTTTATTGAAGTTGGGAGCCATAGCTAATAGTATATTTTTTGCTTTTCTTTTTTTCTTTTGTTCATAACTTTTCTGGAGTAATGTTGCAGAATAGTCATAAGTCATGATGTAGCGTTCAAAAAGATAATCATGTTCTTTAGGACTAAAGCGGGTTTCCTCTGCAGGGATAGGAGAGGTAATCAATAGTTCGAAAGGGATATAATTGAATTTATCATCAGGGATGATAATTAATCGGCTAATGGAAGAGGGTAACAAATGTATAGCTGGCTGCAGGTATTTCAGATAATAGTCATGCTGCATCTCTAGGCTTAAGCGAAAATCGGTATCTGTCTTACCAGGTCTTTTAATATGGTAAAGGAAAAGATCAATATCTTCTTGGAAGTTTTTGGGCTTTTGAATAGTTGTAATAAGAAAATCATTCTTTGAAATAATAAAAGCATAAATGTTCTTTTCTCCTACAAAGTACTCGATTAAGGCATCGCTTGAATTGAACAACTCGTACTGTAATGCCTGTGGTGTAGTCAGCTTAGTATTATGTTTTAACTCATAGTATTTGGGGTATTGTTCCTCTAACAGTGTGATAAGTGCTTGATATTTGGTGTTGAGGTCAAAAAGTATACTTTCCCAATTTTTGATTTTCTCCTCATCAATGTTTTCTTTTTTTGATCTTTTCTGATTGATCTTTTTTTCATAAAATGTGATTTCAATTTTCAATTCATTTTCCTTCTCCAATAAAGAATCGGGGATATTAGAGTAGTTCTTCGCGTCATTGTCGTTCATAGACTCTAATAATAAAATCGCTTTATTACTTTCTGCATATTGAAAGGCCATATTTTTGTATTGATCTTTTTGGGTCAATTTGTATAAAGCTAGAGCTGTTTCTATTCCACCTTCGTAGATTGGCAATACTTCCCCGGCTAGCTTCTGTTTGGAACCCTGTGTCATAATATCCTGACGGATTAGCTTCGCTAAGTCTGCAGCCAATTGGTAAGTATCATAGGCTGCTTGAAGCTCTTTTACGTTATTGGATGATTGATAGAGTGCTTGAAGAATTTGGGCTTTAAGCGTTAGTATTTTTAATGATTCAATATTTTTAATAATTTTCCCTACCGCTGGGTTACTGAAAAGATTAGAATTGTAATAATCAAAGGATAATTTTATTAAGGCCTCTTGTACTTCTTGTTTTGCAGCGATGATATCTCCATGCAGAAATTCAAATTTCGCAAGGTCATAGATGTGCATAGCCGTGATAAAGTATTTTTCTATTTCCTTATGCTGAGCTAATACATCTATTTTTGACTTTGTGAAGTATTGCCGAGCCAAGTTAAGTTCTTTTTTTTCAGCAAAGGCTTTACCTAAAGAGTTATAGTAGTAAAACTTATATGGGGCATCCGGATAGCTACGGATCAAATCATTGGCTTTGTCAATAATTTTATTTATTTCATTAAAGTCTTTTCGTTTAATCAAGCAAGGGATAAAAGAAGCATAAAAATCAAGTTTATCTCCTGCGACGTACTCATTACTTTTTAAACTATCATATATCTTCTCAGCTTTTTTAAAAAATGAAAATGCATTTTCTTTTTTTAAATGATTTAAATAAGTGGCATAAGTATTCAAAATATAAGCCAAGTCTAATTCTCCCAAATCGTTATTTGGCTCTTCTTCAATGATTAGAATAGTTTTTTCCAATAATTCCAATCCAAGTTTAAACTCACCCAAGCTGAAATACAATAAAGCTAAATTGAAATAAGAATGTACTAAGTCCGACTGTTTGACCACAATATCTTCCTTCATCGCGATAGCTTTTTTGTAATAATATTGAGCTTTGGAGAGATTGCCTTCCAACTGAAGTTTTGAAGCAATAGTTTCTAGGTAGTTAGCATAATGTAAATCTTTTTCAAAAGTATTTTTATTGTGAAGGTTTATATTTTTTTCTAGATATACACCTGCCTTTTCAAAATCACCGTGCTGATAGTACTGCCAGTATAATTGAGTGAGTGCTTTTTGTTGTCCACCAATTATTGTACATCTAATGAAATCTCTTAATGCTAATTTGTAATAGAAAATTGCACTATCTAGATTTTGATGTTCGAATTTCTGACCTTTCGAATAAAACTTGTCGCCATGACAATTGATCCGAGCAAAGGAGTTATGCATAACTAATATTATTATCCATATTATTCCTACCCCTTTTTTTGTTAAGTTTTCGTTTTTCATAATAAATCATCATAATATGATCAAATACTGTTCTGAATGTGGTTCAGCACTCAGGCCACACGTAATAGTCAGTTCAGGCTGATGCTTTTGCCTTGCCAGTTATTGATAAGCGCAGCATGCCATTATCAGGCTGATTAATGACCAAATCAACTGAAAGAATGAATTCCCAAACACGATCTAAATCTTGATTAACCTTTTGGAAAGAACGGTGTGTTATTTTTTATATCACATTATTATGTTGTAAGAACCTTGCTTAAGCGCAGATGAATTAACCCAATTTTTCCTGTAACACATAAAAGATGATGTTACAGCCGAAGGCTGATGCATTTATAAGGTGGCAGTAATTAGTTTGTTTATAGATGTATATATAAAGTATATCGTGTAGTGGCTTAAGTGCCTAGACAAAATTGCATGTACAATAAGATTGTTCACTCGAAAATTGTAGGTAACTGAGGACAGGTAAGTTACGCATGATTTATGAGCGAATGTAAAGCTGTCAGCCTGTGGCTGAAATTTCATTGTACCAATTCCAGCCTACCGTCAGGCACGGTTTCGGGCAAAATACTTAAAATCAATTTGAGGAATGTTTATTGAATGTTTCATTCATCATTGATGACAAGTCGATAGTATTTCACAGGTATTGACATGATCAGTAATATCATTAACCAATGAAATAGCGTATGCTCCCATTTTATCATCAAAGTTCCGTTGTTTGAACATCTAATTTGAACAGCTAAGCGCAAAAAAGAATACCCTCACGAAAATGATTTTTAATTTAATAAACATATTAACTTCATCTATTAATAATAATGAAATACACTTATTAATACCTTTTGTGAAAAAAAGGTAATCATTAAAGAAGATTTTTTTTGCAAAATTGTTGCTAAGGGTGATTAAAAAATCCAATTACATCTGAGAGCCTATTAAATTTAGTGAATTATAAATGAAATGAAAAATTAATTGTAATTAAATTTTAGAGCAAAATTGGAATTTTTAACTACAAACAGATTTTCTTGATTTTTTGTAAGCTGTATTTCTTTTCCTAAGTTCTGTTTTTCCAATTCGTGAGAAGTAGGTATTTTAAGATAATTTTATAGCTAATAAGGACGTGGATAGGATATCTGTAAAAATTATGCTCGTTTCATGGCCTTTAATTTTTTGAAATCAAGTAAATATTCATGAAGAAATTTTACATTTTTTTGAGTTTAGTTTGTGGGTTACAAATTTGTTACGGGCAAATAGGCTTCCGAAATGCGAATGAACGATTGGCAACGGATGGCGTGCATAGTGGTGTAGCCATTGGTGTATTAGATGTGAATAATGATGGATTGGATGATATCATACGATTAGCAGATGCTAAATTTTTACTAGTGGAATATCAAACTATGGGGGCTACTTCCTTTGAAACGAAACTTATTGGTACGGTTTCGGACAACAATCAGTGGAGTATGTGTGCTGCAGATGTCGATAATAATGGCCTTAATGATATCATTACTGGAGGAGCCTATGATGGGGTACATTTAGCGAAAGCGAATGAAGAAGGTACTGAATACACGCTAGAAGACTTACCTGGCCCTGGTTTATTTTTGCAGGGATCTAATTTAGTTGATATTAATAATGATGGATTTGTAGACTATTTTGGTTGCCACGATGATGCAGAAAGTAGAATTTGGCAAAATGACGGAAATGGTAATTTTATCCCCGCAGATGATTGGATCGATATGCAAACTACGCCGGCCTCAGATAATTCAGGTAACTATGGTAGTATTTGGACTGACTTTGATAATGATGGAGATATCGACCTATATATCGCCAAGTGTCGCTTGAATGTGGATGACCCCACTGATCCAAGGCGTATCAATGCTTTATATCTAAATGATGGGAATGGTCATTTCACAGAGCAAGCCGATTCGTTTAATTTAAAAATTGGAGCACAATCGTGGACAGCAGATTTTCAAGATATTGACAACGATGGTGATTATGATTGTTTTATTACTAATCATGACCTTCCTAGCATGTTGTTAGAAAATGATGGTACTGGTGTTTTTACAGATATTACAGAGCAAAGTGGGGTGATTATTGGAGGTATAGCTATTCAAGGAGTTATGCGTGACTTTGATAATGATGGGTTTGTAGATATCATTGTCGCAGGAACGCAACAATATCTTTACAAAAATAATGGGGATAATACCTTCACAAGAATAGATGGTTTATTTGATCAGAATAATATGGAATCATACGCCATCGGTGATCTCAATCATGACGGCTACCTAGATATTTATGCAGGATATGCCAACCTTTATACCAATCCTTCTAACATTGATGATATTTTATGGCTAAATACTGGTGGTGAAAATAACTTCTTTAGCGTTCGTCTGGAAGGTACTTTGAGTAATCGTAATGGGATTGGTGCTCGTGTAGAGATTTATGGAAACTGGGGGATTCAAGTTAGAGAAGTTCGTGCTGGAGAAAGTTATGGTATTATGAATAGTATGCAACAGCATTTTGGCTTGGGACAAAGTGAAACCGTTGATTCCTTAATTGTTCGCTGGCCAAGTGGCCACGTAGATACGCATACAAATTTGGCAGCTAATCAATTTGTAGAAGTAATTGAAAATACTTGTGTATCGCCTGTTATAGAATTAGTTTTAGAAGGAGAAACTGTTTTTTGTACAGGCTCTTCTGTAACTTTATCTGTATCGGATGGCTATGATTATCATTGGAGTACTGGCGATAGTACGGTCTCCATTCAAGCGATTGCAGCTGGAAGCTATAATGTAACGGTATCAGCTGGAACAGCTTGTGAGAGTGTTTCCCCTATCATTGAGTTGGAAGTGGATCCAATCGAAATACCTATCGTAGAAGTATTTGGTGAAACGGAATTTTGTGAAGGAGGAACAGTCGTTTTGACTTCCTCGGAGGCAGATTCCTACGAGTGGAATACAGGTGAAACCACCCAAGAAATTGAAGTAAGTGAGTCTGGTGCGTACTTCGTTACAATACAAGGCTTATGTGATGAATTTGATTCTGAGTCTATTGGGATTACCGTCTTAGATGCAGTAGAACCAATTTTTGATGGAGTAGAAATAGTGGGGGGGGATGTCACTATCCATCTTATAGGAGATAGTATTCATTGGTATGCTGATGAGCAAAGTGATGAAGTCATTGCTTATGGCAATCAGCTATCCATTATGGTAGAAGATGATACTACCCTGAGCTACTTTGCTGAAAATATCTCCATTTATGCAGGGCCAGTTCTTTCTGCTGGGAAAGAGAATCATGCAGGAAGTAATTATAGTGGTAACCAATATAATGGAGGTATAGAATTTGATTGCTTTATGCCATTTACGCTTCAAAATGTGAAAGTAATTACAGATACAGAAGGCCCAAGAATTATTGAATTACAAGACTCGGATGGTAATGTATTACAATCCTTGGAGGTGTTTATTCCTATAGGGGAGCATATTATTTCGCTTGATTTCTCAGTAGAACCTGCCGAGGATTTATTACTGACTACCAATGAGGCAAGCAATTTAGAGCATTTCAATTTTGAAAGTGCTCGTCTTCAGCGGTCCAGCCAAAATGTTAACTATCCCTATATAGTTGAAGATATATTATCTATGAATTCTTCCAATTTTGGAGGCTCACGATATTATTATTTCTACGATTGGCAAATTCAGCTGGATGGTAATGAGTGTGTAAGTGAACGAGTAGAAATTCCTATTTTGATCGATAATGTTGAGGAGATAGAATTGGTAAATAAAGTAGATATTGCACCTAATCCGACAATTGGGCAAGTACGTATAGATTGGCCTAGTACAAATACAAAATGGTCTGTCGTCCAAGTATTTGATTATACTGGTCAGCTATTACATGAAGATCGAGTTCAAGATAATACTACCTTCATCGATATGACCGATTGGCCAGCTGGTATGTATTGGATTAAGGTCCAAGAAGGAAAGCGGCTTTATTCTAATAAAGTGATCAAGCAATAGTAAAAAGCGGTGGTGATGTACACATCATCACCGCTTTTTATTGTAATTGTACTAATCCATTAGGGGTCTCTATTTCTGCTAATAGCATAGGTGTCTTGCCTTTTTCAAGCTCAAATTCTATTGCTAATTTTGTCATCTTTGTTTTGATGCTTTGTGCATCTGGATGTATCCCTTTTAAGCTTTTTAGGGTGCAGCCTTGCGGCAAATTGGGCGCAGGATGAGGAGTATCTTTCCAATCTATTAAAGATGGAATGAGGCCATTGCCTAGTGTAACACTTAAATCACTTATATTCCACTCTAATATACTTCCATCTACTTTTTTACGGCTGCCTGATTGGATTTTCCCGAAAGGGATACCTATTGTATGGCCATACTCGTAGCAAGTTTGAATACTTTCTGGTCGATAAACCCAAGTAAGTAAACGATCCTCTTCTTTATTTTGAAAGTCAAATATGGTAGCTTCAATTGGATTCTCAGGGTCAGGGGCAATAATTTCGAAATAACATTCACCTCCCAATGAGAGTAAGGCATTGTGTGTGCCCCATGCCATGTGTCTACCGCTAAAAACTGGCGAAATACCAAATAGATGAGTAATATGTTGGATACCTGTTGGGAGGTGATCACACACGTAAACGATATGGTCAACTCTTTCTAACATCATGTAATGGATTTTAATTTTTGATGATAAAATAGGCATTTGATAAACAAACTATTTCAAGAATGGATTAAGGGAACGCAAATTTTGTATTTATGAATTGCTATTCTTACTATATGGTGGGAGCAATTGAGAGGTGATTCATCTAGCAAATACTATTGTCTGATTGTATACAATAAGATATAAAACCTCAATGGAAAAAAATAGGGGCAACAAAAGTTAATTCATTGCCCCTATTCTTTATGATCGAATCAAGTTGACTTTTATAGCCATTTGCCCACTAGGGCTGATGAAATGCAAGAAGTAAATGCCTGAATTTAAATCTTTTGTTGGCCATTCTACTTTCGAATCCGTAATATTCTCTAAAGCTTTAATGAGCTTTCCGGTGAGATCATACATTCTAATTTGCACATCTTTTGGAACTGCTTGGAAATGAATATTCAAATCATTGCCAATATTAGTAGGATTAGGGAAAACTAGGATGTTTTCAAATTCCTCTGGAATTTCATTGGTTCCAACAGGAATGTTGATGTTGAAATAATTTTCAAAGTAAATATTTTCAGCAGGGTTTCCAGCTAAATCTTCTAGGGCATTAATTTCTACATCAATATCTTCCAATAATTCAATTGCATTAGCCACATCATAACTTGCTAAGTAGGTGGTACTATTAATCCAATAAGAATTATCTGTATTTAAACTTAGCCCAAGGGGCATTTCAATAGGAAAATTAATGTCGGGTATGATATTAGTGTTTAAATCTTCATCTAGAATAGTTAGTAAATTGAATCCATCTTCACCAATATTTTCATTTGAAACATCATAGGTGTTTGCAGAGAAGATAATGAGCTCAGGATTACGAGTATCAATATCAAATAGGTCGGTAGCTGTAAATGCTGTAAGCATATTACCTGCCTCGTCTGTAGTACCAGCAAATAAGACATCTATATCTTCTAATTCAATATTTTCATCTGCTAAGTCAAATCTTGCACGATAGGTTGACGGAGTTAGCCATTGGCTACTCTCTTCATTTAGCGAAAGCGAAGAGGACGGATCTTCTACAGGGAAGCTTAAAGCAGGAACTTGAGAGATATCCATATCTTCATCAAAGATTAAATTGATGAATACTGATGAGGTACCTACTTCGTCGTCACTTAGCACAAAATCACTCATTATGACCTCTTCAATGACTGGCTTCTTTGTATCAATACTGAATAAATCAATCTCTTGCTCCATCGTGATATTATTTCCTGCAAGATCAACAGCATTAGTGATTAAAACATTAATGGCATCTAATTCTGTATCTGCATCGACTAACTCATAAACTGCTCTATATTGACTAGCACTTATCCATTCACTAGTATCTGGATTCAAGCTGATAGCGTTAAAGATAGTAGCTTGATTTGGGAAATTAAATGCAGGAATAAGGGCGGTATTCATTTCTTCAGAGAAGGTAATTTCCATTACAATAGCCGTTTCGCCAATATTAGATTCATTAAATATAACGTCATTAATGGCAAGTGTATCAACGGCTGGTTCTTTTGTGTCGATGGTGATTACATTAGCTAATTCAAAAGTAACTAAAGTATTTCCTGCTGCATCTAATGCATCTGTAATGAGTATATCGATTGATGTGATTTCTTCATCAGCATCAAAAGTAAAATAATTGGCCAAGTAGGTATTTTCATCCAACCAAAGGCTATTAAGTTCATCTAATAGTAGACTATTATCAAGCAGAAAGGTACTATTGAGCTGGATATCTGGTAGGCTATCTGTATTCATTGTTTCATTAAAAGTAATTTGAATACTTAGTTGATTCCCTGCATTATTGTCTGCAATTAAGGATGTACTAAAAGCAGAAGTACTGACCATGGGGTCTTCTGTATCGATTTCGAAAATGTTTTGGCCTACGAAAGTAATTTGAGTATTCCCTTCTAGATCAACAGCATTTTCGATGACGATTTGAATGTCTCTTAAGGTTTCTTCTACATCAGCGATATCGAAGCTCAAAATGAAAGTGGTATCATTGAGCCAAGAAGTCGTATCCTGTGTGAGCGAATTGATTGTTGGATCATTTTCTGTAAAGCTAACCGTAGGTGCGATAGTGAGATCCATTGGTTGAGAGTAAGTAATGCTTAGTTCAAGTTTTTCTCCTGCATCATTGCTATTGACTATGGGTTGATTGGCTGTTAGTTGCGTAACTACTGGCGAGCGATCAATAATGAATGATTGGGCAAAATGGAAAGCATTAACACCAATTTTTTCACCAATTAAACGACCAGGAATATCATCAGCTGGTGGATGGATGCCACCCCAAATTCTGGATAGGCTACATTGGTCAGAAGCATCTCTATAAGTTGCCCACTGTAAGGTCAAATCAACGCTAGGGCCATCTTCGAATACGAGAAATTGATTTTGAGGAGCTTCAAATTCTCCCATGCCGCCAGGGAAGAATGGATCTCCAGTCATTAGGGTTAGTACTTCAGCAGCTGCTCTAGAGTATGTTGAGTGTCCGGAAACATAACCTGCAAAAGGAGGTGTAACGAATGTGGGACGCTGATAAGGCCACCAGTTTTCTCCCAAAATCCAACCAACACCTGCAACATCTGATGCAGGGTTTTGTATATAGTCGGGTCCTTTCCATGCACGGAATTTTATTTTTCCAATATGTTCGCCATTAATACCTGCTAATGGGTCACCATCTTCTACTACCTCAATGAAACCAGGAAGGTATGGGATACCACCAGGGTGATAGCTAGGAAGATTTGGCGAGGTACTTTGGCCTAAACCAGCCATATACCGAATAGCAGAGACTGGTCGAATGTAATCATACCACCCTTTAAGACCCCATGCGCTGATGGCACAGTCGTGCATTGCTCCACCTAAAACAAGATAGCCTTTTACATCCCATTCCAAATCATCAAGGACTTCACCTTCACCCTGCCACTTTTTTTCTAAAAGAGGATTATCATTTACGTAGTTAAGAATTGTATACCAATGGCCTGGGGGAGTTTCTGAATCTGGTCCATCTGCCCAGAACTCTGCTAAAACTCTTGCATAATCACCACGAGGAACCATTTGTGGTTCGTAAGCTTGCCCCGTGTATGGATTGATATCATGACCCTCGCCAACATCACCACCGTTAAATAAATCATAGAATTGTGGGTAATCATCAAAGTTGTCAGGGAAGGCAGGGTTTTTACCAATAGATGCAGGAGAAATATCCCATAGGACACCATCTGAAGGATCACAATGAGCGGACCATGTGACGACCATAGCGAATCCCCATTTATATGCATTTTCGATATCACTAGCGACATTAGGATCTAATAGTGGAGGCATACCTGGATCATGGAAAACTAAGTAATCATTATCGTTCCTATTGTAGGTTGTAAGAACAGAATCTGCTAGTGCAAAAGGAATGACATTCCCCCATTCTGGACTTAAAAACTCAGGTGTTTCGACTAATGGATTACCACTTTGGTCAATAAATGTAGTTAGGGAAAGGGGTTGCCAGCGATTGGGATCAATAATATCTGGATTGCCAGGTGCATCCATTTCTAGATCTGGATTAATCGGAGTATAATATTGATTGCTGTACTCGTTAACTTCATTAGAACCATCTTGCATACCAAACTGAATCATTTGTTCAGCAATATAATTACCTAAATGAGCTGGATCGCCATCTTGATAACTGGTAGAAGTATTATTGATATCATATCCCAACTGGCTCATCAAAAGATTGAACCTTTGCTGAGAAATAAAACCTTGTGGAGATTCTGAAAAACGGTGAGAAAGAATGCGGTAGGCTGCGTAGCTCATTGCCTCTTCTTGAGCAGCTTTGATGTCATCACCAGAGTAGATGAATTCCTCAAATGGTACTTCATAAGCACCTAGAGTATTTCCAAGAAAATATGGTTTTGCACCAGCATCATACACTGCCCATGCATCATAAAGTGCGATAGAAGTATGAAATAAGTTGCGAGCATGTACCGTTGGCCTTGCAAAGTCACCACGAATGGCTTCTAAAAGGACTTCATTCCATTCTCTTGCAACTGAATGCTCTTGCGCATTCAGCGAAATTCTGAATAGGGATAAAACAAAAATTAGTATACAAAGAAACTTGTTCATGAGTACCTTATTTAGATTTATATATTATGCAAAAGTAAATATTAAATTGCTTTGAAAGTTCAAAATTACGTCATTTGGGAAATTTAAGACCAGTCCCATAATACAACAGCCCAATCTTCTCCTTGTGGTGAAATATAATTGTTGAGAACTTGAAATCCAACTCTTTGGTGTGCTTTAAGCGATCTTGTATTCCTTTGGGCAATTTCTGTGACTACATAGGTATACTTTTTGCAAAGATGTTGCTTCATCCCTTTAAATAGAAGGTCAAATGTTCCTTTCCCACGATGACTTTTTGCAACACAAACCTGACCATTCAGAATATAATTGATATCTTTTAGGCAGCGTCCATTATAATGTATCCTATCCAGTTGGTCAAAGAATGGCACTAAAATAGGAATGCTATTCCGCATGGATTTAGGCATAGCCAGAAGATAGGCGACAATTTGACCTTGGTCTCTGATAACAACTTGGGGCTCTTTAGCCAACATTTCAGCAATAAGGTTATAATCATGCTGAACGGTTAGGAAGCCTTCTTTTAAAGCAGCTTGGGGCTGAATACTAGCCTCCAAATTAGCAGACTGAAGCGCCAGCATTTGATGGATGTCTTGATCACTTTTAAGGATATCGATTTCCATATTTATAACAATCTTTTTGTACAGAAATATAGTAGAAATATAATGTGTTGTATTAAAAAATCGTTAAAAGAACGTTCATATTACAATACTTGCCTATTCATATAGGGTGAAGTTTTGCTTTTAAAAGCCTAAATTGTGTTTGGGAACGCTACATTTAAAGTTTAATTCCCTTCTTTTGTGTATGCAAAGGCAGCAAATCGCTTATTAAAAGCATCTAATTAGCAATTGAGCTTTTACAGGCTCTGAAACCATGCCAGCAAGTGACAGAAAAAGAACTCATTAAGGGCTGTTTGCGAGAAAATCGAAAATGCCAGCAAGAGCTTTTCCGGCGTTACGCAGGAAAAATGTTGGTGGTATGTCAACGTTATGCTAGGCATCAGATGGAAGCTGAAGATATTCTACAGGATGCTTTTATCAAAATTTTTGATAACATTTCTAAGTTTGAATCCAAAGGTTCATTCGAAGGTTGGATTCGTAGAATTGTGATTAACACCGCACTCAAAAATTACAGTAAAAAAAGTTTTAAGAACGAACAAATCGGAGTAGAGCATGTCCCTGAAAAAGCACTTGAGCCTAGTATATATGGGCACTTGCATGAAGAGGAGTTGATGAATTTGATCCTTCAACTTCCAGATGGATACCGCTTGGTATTCAATTTATATGCTGTGGAGGGCTATTCTCATAGAGAAATTGCAGATATGATCGGTATTCAAGAAAGTACTTCTCGTTCTCAATTGGTGAAAGCTAGAAAATTGTTGCAGCAAAAAATCATAGAACTACAAAAGGTGGCAGTATGAATCGACGACACCCTACAGATAAAGCGTTTAGTGAAAGACTGGAACACTACAGTCTGGAACCACCAATGGATATATGGAATCGTATCGATCAAAAAAGAGATTGGAGGCATAAGCTGTCTAATCATTTAAGGCTAAAATGGCTCGTCTATACTGTATCTACTTTCGCTATTTGTTTGGTTACTTTAGTCAGCTTATTTTCCGATTTATCCAAAAGTATTAATCATTTTCCAATCCCCTTAGCAAAAGCTGAAAGGGCCCAATTAGTTGCTGATCAACCAGAGAAAGCTAATCTGGAAATCCCAGCTCCGACTTTTTCAAATCATCCAAAAGAAGTAAATACTGCATCAACAACCGGAGTATTTACTTCAACAAGCATACCAACTTCTCCAATACCAACTACTATTACTTCCACTCAGCAAGAAGAAATCCTATTGATTGCTCCAACTATCCGCATCGATGAGGATGACTTGGCAACTACGGTGTATCCTAATTTGGCGCAGGAGGAAATTGTAATTATAGAAGGTTCTACTAGTTCCTCAGAATCAAATGAATCTATATCTCTTAATGTTCAAAAAGAAAATACACTTGCCGTAGAATTATTGTCTAATGATTGGAAGGGCTTAGAAACGAATTACACTTTAGGGGATGAGTTAAGAATTACAGATACAGAGTGTGCGAAATTTGGCCCTAAAAAAGGCCAATTATTTATTGACTTTATACTATCTCCCGATATCGCTTTACGCGAAATGAGCCCTAAAAATGCGGAGTACAATGATTATGTTTGGGCAAGGGAGGTATCTGAAAAATCCGTATTTGCATATAGTGCGGCACTCCGTATGTCTGTAGTTTCGGGAATGGGATTTGTCATGAGAAGCGGTATAAGTTATTCTCAAATCAATGAAAAATTTGAACATATTGATGAAAATTACGAGCGTACTGAAATTATAAAAATCACCAATTCTTTAGGAGAGGTTATTGGGATGGATACAGTAACCGAATATGGAACCAGAATTCGTACGACACACAATAGATTCCAAACCTTAGATCTACCCCTTATCGTAGGTTATGAGTTGTATTATGATAAATTTGCATTTTCTATTAATGCAGGGCCTTATTTCAACCTAAGTTTTAGACAAAAAGGATCTTTTCTATCCCCTACAAATTTACAACCAATTAGTTTTTCATCAAATGATCCTGATGGAATAAAAGCGTTCAAAAAACAACTGGGCTTGGGATGGTATGGAAGTTTGGGCTTTCAATACCGCTTAGATAATAAGGTTTCATTATTGATCGAACCTTATTTTAAAATTTATCCAAAATCATTCACCAACGAAAATTTTGCGGTAAGGCAGCGATATTTCACCACTGGACTTTCCTTAGGTATTCGTAGACAATTATAAATCTTTTAAAAAAAAAATCCCAAGGCAGCGTTTTCAAAATCAGCAGTATCTAGTTACTGAAAAGCATCCAGATTGATAGGATGTTTATATGATTAAATATGTTAGAGAAAATATTTTGCCTTGATGAGATATAGTAGTTCAACGAAAATAGAATGCTCCAATGCTGCTTCGAACGCGCGAGTATCTTTCGTACCTCATCTATTGCATGTCTTTGTAATATGCCTCTTCTTCAGTAGCTGTGGAAGAGATAAAGATATATTTATTCCCAATCAGACACTGTCTATAATCCCATTGAACGACCAGGAAGCTTTGGAAGCATTTCTTGGCGAAATTGAGCCGGAAACTTCCATCTTCCAGTTTAGTTCACAAGATAGTGGCCGGATAAGTATTGGGAATACCCTTATAGATTTACCCACTGACGCCTTTTTGGGAGAAGATGGTAATCCCATAAATGATACATTGGTCATTGAGCTAAGCAATTTAAGTGATACTAAAGGCTTGCTTTCGCAAAATATTACCCTTGATCAGGGAGATGCTTATATCAGTATATTGGGGGCTTTCGGATTTAATGCATCGCGTAATGGAGAGGCCGTTTCTCTCGCCGGAGATCAAAGCATTGGTGTATTAATTCCTTTTGAAGGAGAAGCAGATCCTAATATTGGCGTATATGAATTATTAGAGGATAGTACTTCTGTTAGGGTTTGGATGCCTCTTCAGTTGCCTATTTCAGTTACGGCTTATTTGGATGAAAGCACTGAAGATTGGAAGCCTGCATATTATTTTCAAGTTGATCATTTGGGCCAATTTGTATGTGGACTTGAAATGAGTCCCGAAGAAGAGGTGACCAATTTGTGCATTTCATTGCCAGAAGGCTATGATAGTAATAACACACGAGTTTATTTGGCTCTGGAAGATCAGAAAACCTTAATAGGACTGGATTGGCAAGGAGGGTATTTTTGTGATGAATGGGTACCAACAAACGTTTCTGGAAACTTATTAGTAATAGCAGTAAGTGGGGATGGAACATATAGAGCAGCTACCCAGCCTATTCAAACTTCACCTGGTTTTCAATTAAAGAACCTTGAGCCCATTACTTATGAATTAAATGAAATACTTGAGCTGATTGATAATTTTTAGTTTTAGTAGTCCTTTATAAAAAGGACCTTACTACTCTCTCACAATTTGGTGTTTTTTATATAATGTAGATGATAAGATTTATCAGATAGATTAGAAAATGCCAGAAAATAAAAGACGTTGAAGTCTTCAAACAACATCTCTTCAGTGGTTGGCTATACAGCTAACCACTTATTTTTTGTAATAAAACATAAATAGGCTAGCGATTACTGATAACCCTATACAAATGATCATCCAATTACTGGGGAATGAAGAAGTGAGAGGGCTGGCGTCACCTAAATGAACAAAGCTAGACCAGAAAAATGGATGCTGTTGATGAAAAGGATGTGCTAGATACTCTAGTTTTGCCTTTTGAATAGCCTTATTCTTAGGCATTCCTTTCGCTAAATAATGATAATAATTCAGCATAATCTGACTAGTGGCATCATCTTGCGCCTCCCACAAACTCATGGTTACGCTCTCGCAGCCTGCTTCAAAAAAATGGCTAGCTATGCTGACGATACCATTACCTTCTGTCGCAATTCCTAGACCTGTTTCGCACGCACTAAGAACTGCTAACTTTGCTTTTAATTGAATATTTTGGAGTTCGTGACTGTAAAGGGTATCATTCTCATCGGTATTCTCTGTTGTAGAAAAATACATTTGGCCAAACATGGGATTGCTCAGGTTTGCTTTTGCATGCATTGCCAAATGTAATAAATCATATTGGCCAGCATTTTCTTTAAAAAAAGCTTCCGTCGCTGTATTTCCAAATTGGAATTTTCCATCAAAATATTGAGCAATACCTTTTAATTCTTTTTGTGTACCAGGAAGACTGGTGGACTTTAATTTAAGTTGGGAAAAATGGTCTGCAGATTTTTTATCTGATATAGAAAAAGGTGCCATAGCTAGGCATTGAACGGAAGATAACGACTGCGTACTAGGTTTATTCAAAAATGCAGTTGAATATAGATAATAAATAGCTGTTTGCTTTAATAAATAATTCAACTGGTCATATCTAACTTCGGCATGATTGTAAGGAGCAGTAAGTAAAACTTCAAAAGGTAGTTGGTTTAGCCATCCGTCTGGAATAACAATTAGGTTTTCTCTTTGTGAAGAAAGCTCGGGAAAAAGGTGTTGATAAAACCGATGGCTAAGGCTTGTAAATTGCTCAAAACTGGAAGCAATATCCGTATCAGGAACGCTATGGCATAAAAAAATAAGTTGGGTGAGATTTGCCTTAAAAGATGCTGTTAAAGGTAAGATGTCAAGCTTTATATTTTCTTTAATTTGAAAAATATATAGTTGTTCTTGTCCCCAGAAGTAACTGACTAAATTCGTTTTTTGTTTTTTTAATTGGTCGATTTCACGTTCTGAAAAGGTTTGAATGGTTTCCATGGAAGAAGGATCAAGATAAGGGGCTAATGCTTGATGGAGTATTTCAAGCTCAGCGTTTATGGCATAAATTTTTTCTTCCCATTTTGAGGTTTTTAGTAAGTCAGAGGTCGCTTTAAGTTGTTCTTCGTAGTATTTTTTTTCATAAAAAATAAGTCTTCTTTTTAGTGCTTGCTCCTTTTTTACAAGTTTGAGGGGAATGTGGCTTTTATTTCTGATATTTCTACTCTGTATTCTTTCTTGTAAAAGGATGGTTTTTGCTTGATCTGAAAGTTGAAAGGCTGCTAATAAGTATTTTGACTCTTGGGTTATTTCATGTAGTTTAGAAGCAATTTGTATTGCTTTTTCAAATCTGTTGCGAGTTTCTTTAAGCAAAAATTGCTTGTCTTTAGCTGATGAGTAACCACTTTGGATCTGATAGATGATATTTGTGGCTTCTTCGTAAAATGCATTCGAAGATATCAGTTCTTGGAGGGCGTTGGGATTTTGTTCCCATTTTTTGAATGCACAGTCTGCCTTTGCCCATACATATTTTAGATAGTCTCCAGGTGCAGGGGAGGGATCCTGCTCATTTGGAAGAACTAAGTTTTTTAGTAAATGAAAAACACTGTCTGCTTTTTCAAAATCATTTAATTGGGTGTAGACTAGTCCTAAGTTTCTGAGATAGAAACTTCGTTCTTTCATACGAAAGCTTTCATTTAGGGGGAGCGATTTAAATACTTCAAGACTCGTTTGGTATTTACCCATGAGCAAATAGGTCTCCGCAATGATTAGTTTAGCTGTTTTTTGTAGACTTGGTGCTGCCTTTTTTGCAGTGATTTTGGCAGTGCTAATAGCATCTTGGTATCTACCCATTTCTTTATAGATGGTTGCCTTATGGGTAATGTTTTGAAAGTAAGGTTCTGCTGTTATTTCAGATGGGAAATCTTTGAGGAATTCTTCGACTTCATTGACATGGAAGAGTGCTTTTTCCCAATTCCCTAGTTCCATGTAACAATATATAATATTGAGGTGTGTTATTGACCAATCAGGGGATGCTTCTGAGGTGGCTGTTTCAAGTGTATAGGATTGACGAAATAATTGTACTGCTCTCTCAAATTCTCCCATAGATGCTAAGATACCACCTAAGTTATTGAGGTCATAGGCAAAAAGAAACGAATCTAACGAATTGGAGAGACCCTTATTGGTTTGAAAGTCCACTGCATTTTGAGCATAGAGTAATGCTTTTTCATAATCGCCATTTGCATCGTAAATATTAATATATAAAGAATATAGGACAGAGAAAAAATCATGGTTTGTAGCTAGATTTTTATTCGCGATCGGACTTACTTGATTCAAGTATTCTTCCATAAGCGACCAATTCTCTTTTTGTAGCGCAATAATGCTAAGACCTGCATATGCATAACATATATCTTCCCAGTTTTTTATGTTTTTATTAAAGTTGATTGACTTTTGAAAATAGGTAGTACTCTTTTCAAATGCGCCTTTATTGAGATAGTTTTCAGCTTTGGCTTTATAAATTTCTCCTATCTGTTTATCATTAGGCAAAAGCTGTTGAGGTGCTATTATTTCTAATTTGTCTAGTGTTTTCAGTGCTGCATCATAATCTTGTTGAATATAATCAACCATCGCTTTTCGGTGCTCTATCCAAAGGTCAAATGGCGCATGAGTAGGTAATTGATTCAAGAGCTCAAGTACCTGGGCGGTATCTTCTAATTTGATGAGAGAATCAATTTTTTCTTGCAAGGGTGTTTGCCCCCAAAGGGTAGGAATAACTATAAAAAAGACTAATAATAAAACAAGAGATTTGCATTTTTGCAAACCTCTTGAAAATAGTCTTTTATTAATGAATAGCATCATTTTCTGCTATTTAAGTTTAAGTTTTGATGGCTATGGTCAGTATTCTTTAGTTAGAGCATTTAGTGAGTATTAATGTGTCAAGTCCCGTATTACCTATGGTATTAGGCGAATTAACTTGCATCTTTATAGAATCAGGGAAAACTAGGCTATCATATAGTAACATATCTCCTGTATCCTCTATTTTTTCTGTACCTACGGCAGGGAGCGTAAATGTTTTTGGATCGCTCATTTGTCTTACCCAAAGACCATTTTGTTTATAGAAAAAAGTAAAGGTTACATCTGTAGCATTAGTGGACACTGTATTTTGAAGTTCCAACTCTGCTTGGATATACATGCCTGGAGAAGGGGCTGCTGCTTGCTCTGTACAGAAACAGTCGTTAGAAGGAATACATGTTTTGGTTTGCTCACCACTATATCCCACAGATTTTTTCTTTACTTTGACTTTATAGGCCTTGGGGCCGCTTAATTCTATGAAAGGAGGTGTTTTATGTGCAGTTTCTGCGATTTCTTCCCTATCACTAGATAATTCTTTTGCTTTATCTTTTGAAGCAGAAGTAATAATTATGAGTGATAGCAATAAAGGCAAAATCATAGTGGTTTTCATGAAAAGTTAGTTTAATAATGTATGAGAGTAGATAAACCGAAACAAAAATAATAAAGAAATGGGTTTCTTCAGTTGAATAATATTACGGTTTAATACGAAAAAGTTCGGGACTTTGTAGTTTTAGGTGTTATACTGTTTTCTTTTGATGAATTAACAAAGTCCCGATACGAAATAATAGGTTTTAATCTTTTTCAGAACCAACTTATGCTGACTGAGATTTAATTTTGTGATTATTATGGATTTCAGGTGTTTACTGAATTCTTTCCTTTATTCTGTTTTTTTTTAAAAGGTTACCCTGAAAATGGGTGAAAAATGAAATTTTTAAGATCAAAGTCAAAATTTTGGTAAAAATGTTTGATTTCTTGCCTATTATTGTAATGCTTTTCTTAACCACATGGAAAAAATTATTACACATCAGTCTAACCAATTTATGCTATCAGAGGAGGAGTTGCTGACCGGTCTCCGCGAAGGGGATCGAAATGTCATAAAATATATTTATACCAATTACTTTCCAGGCATTTCTTTTTTTATTCAAAATAATAAAGGCTCCGAAGAAGATGGGCGTGATATCTTTCAGGAATCATTACTCATTTTATATCAAAAAGCTAAGAACCCTTTATTTAATCTTTCATCGTCTTTTTATACTTACCTTTTTGCTATAAGCAAAAACCTATGGTTAAAGCGATTAGAGAAAAAAAGGAAATTGAGGGTTACCTTTTTAGAAAAAGAAGAACTAATGATCGTTGATGAATTGGCTAGTGACATTAATCGTGAAAGCCAATACCGATTATTTAGGAAGAAATTTGGAGAGTTAAGTACTGGATGCCAAGAAGTTCTAGAGTTATTTTTTAATGGTACACCTATGAAAGAAATCGCCCAAAAATTAAATTTTGGTAGCGTGCAATATGCTAAAAAAAGAAAATTTCAGTGCAAAGAAAAATTAATTTCCTTAATACGATCGGATGAGCTTTACAATGAATTATTATGATGGAGGAAAAAGATAAGTATGACGAAATAGAAGCATTTTTGCAGCAAGGAGAACATGCCGAGTTGAAACGAAAGTTTCAAGAGGATGAAAGTTTTGCAAAGGATGTAAATCTATATAAAGGATTGAAAATAGCTATCAATGATAAGAAGGCTATGGCCATGGAATCGCTTTTTGATGAAGTAGAAAAAGAGCTATTCCCAAAAAAGAAAACATTAAGACTAAGACCGCTATTGTTGGTGGCTGCGACTGTAGCATTATTGGTCGTTACTCTTTATAACTTGCAATGGTTTGCTGCTCCCAGTACAGAAGAATTGTTTGCTAATTACTTTGAACCCTATAAGTTAGGTTTTGTTGATCGGGGAGAAGCTAATGATTCAGTGATAGAAGAAGCTAATTATCATTATGCCAACCAAAATTTTGAAGAGGCGGCTAAGGCTTTTGAAGGATTAAGTACGATAGATAAGACTAATCAATATTATAATTTTTATTTGGCCATATCCTATATTGGCAATTTAGAATCTACAAAGGCATTGCCTTTTCTAAAAGAGGTGCTAAACTCGGAACAGTCTGACCTACATGATCCAGCTGAGTGGTATATAGCTATGGCTTTTTTACAAGATGGTCAAAAAGATAGTGCAAGAGAACAACTCATGGAAATAACTAAAAAGTCGTCTAAGTTTCAGCAATTAGCTATTCAACTGCTGGATGAATGGTGATGAATGAGTTTCCAGTTATCCAAATGACTTTTTACTAGGCCCTTTGGAAATGGATAGCGATTCGTCCATTTCTCAGTGTTTTTGCTTAGGTCTCCTTCTTTCACTTCTGTTAAATCGTTCAGATAGGCTTCACTTTCGTAAATCCTTTTCTTGATTTCTTCATTATTATAACAAGGCCTGCCATGTCCGGGAATGAGTAGCTTGATATCGTATTTTTCTGATAAGTAATGAGCAGTGTGCATGCTATCTTTATAAGCTTCTAGTGAATCATATATAAAAGGAAACTCAATATCACTTAGATAATCTCCTGCAATCCATACTCCTTGTTCGGGTAGGACTAAGAATAATCCACAAGAAGTGTGCCCTGCTGCTTTATAAAAGTGGAGTTGTACATTATCAATAGTGATCCTTTGAGTGGGTTGATCAATCACGATATCTATAGATGGATAAGTGATAGGGTAAGGACGCTGGATATAATATTCATCATCAAATTTTTTGATTTGTTCTAGAATTTTCTCTTGATCTGTTCTTTCAACAAAAGCTTTAGACGCTATAGTAGTTGCATTAGGAAAAGCATTGTAAGCTAGGATATGGTCATAGTCAGAATGAGTAAAAAAAATATATAATTCCTTATTGGCCTGTTCAGTAGCAATGTAGTGCTTGATTTTTTGAATTTCTGAAGGTAGCCAGGTCGGGTCAACTAGGATTACAGACTGCTCCAGAGAGATGATGCTGCTATTCGTCTGGTACAATACGCTTTGATATACCGTTAGTGATGTATTTTGAAAAATAATCATAAGAAAGAAAAGTTAGTCAAGAAGTTAATGATATTATAAAAAATAATTATTTAATTGCTTGTTTTACAATTAAATATGTTGATAAAAATTTCGTATTTGGATTGTTTAGTTGTAAGTTTTTAAATAAATTGCAATGGTCAGGCAAGATACTATACCAAAATTATACAATCCAGGGAGATTTTCATCTTCCCAAAATATTAGCACCATGAAAGAAGATTGGGCAATCATAATGGCATCCCAAGAAGGTTCACATGGCCTTTCCTTTAAGAGTTTATTAAGTATAAATAGCATTGAAAGTTTCTTGATAAAAAATAAGTCTCAACAAAGACGATTTAGCCACAATGTATCAAGAACAAACTCACTCAACACTACCTCATTGTTAAGGTAGTTTTAATACCTATGTTCTATCTCTTTTTTACTAGTTAGCAGCTAGTGGAAAAGGCAGTTTGGCTATTTTATAATCATTTAGCCTTACAGCTATTATTTTATCAAGTTAATAGCATCTAACATAGACTCTTAGTTCTCTTATTTCAAGCAAAAACTATGTTCAAATGAAAGAGGATTGGATTATTATTGTTTCAAGTCTAGAAAAATCAAAGGTGGACTTTCTTAGAAAGATGTTGAGGAATAATGGTATTGAAAGTTTTTTATTAAGAGGCCGTCAGCCATTTATTTTGACTAGGCTTTACATCCCAAGAAACAAAAAGCAAACGGCACTTCAATTGATTGCTGCTTAAACGAGATCAACAGATTTTACAGTATGCGTCTATTTGCTAAATGGCAGAAGGATACATTGTTGTCTAGTAATGCAATTAAGCCTGATTAGGTCCACTATTATAGCGAAGCGTATTTTTGAAATTCTATTAATTGGTTAGTTGTGACAGATATTCTCCTGTATTTCTTTAAAAATACGCACTGATGATGCCGAGAACTTGCCTAAGTTTTCTGCCTCCTTTATTATTCAATATACTAAGGCTCGCTCAAGCATAAGAATTTAATTGCAATACAATGTAATCTAAATTGCTTAGTATTGTGAAGGCGTCTTTTTACTTGGCTCTATATTGCGTACTTGCATTAATAGCTCAGCCTATGGCTAAAATTTTATTGTACTAATTTTCGGGCTTTCTATTTGTAGGTAATATTGGCTATGATTTTATATTTTTCTAAGTCAAGAAATTAGATCTAACTATTCAGTAGAAGTAAGAGAAAGGACGGTCAATGCTCAACAATTATTAGTAAAGTTTGGTTTTTTATAGTAGTATTCTTAGAGTATATCTAAGAATAAGTGCCTAGACAAAATTGCTTGTACAATGAAAATGTTTGTTTGAAAATTATAAGTAATTGACAATAAGAGGGTTACGAATGATTTTTGAACAAACTTAAAGATTTGTTTGCCTTTGGCTAATTTTTATTGTACCAATTCCTGCCTGCTGGCAGGCACGGTTTCGGGCAAACTACTTAAAGTTAAAATATACTCTGATTCACACAAAACCAATTGTTATGATGAAAAATTATTTTTTGCCCTTTCTTTTAGTTTTAATGGTCTTGATAACTGCATGTGGGGGAGGCAATACAGCTACAACTGAAAGTGCAGAAACAGTTCAAACCCAAGAACAAGAAGCGCCAGCCGATAATGTGGGGGAAGTACAAAGTACCGACTCTTCTTCTGAACCCAGCTATACTGTGGTAAAAGATGGTATTCCAAGTCCAAGAGTCGAATTAAAAGGACAAATAAGTGGAGTGGATATAAGCCTAGTTTATGGAAGTCCTTCTGTAAAAGACAGAGTTATCTGGGGAGGATTAGTACCTTATGGGAAAGTATGGCGTACAGGAGCAAATGAGGCTACAACTATAACTCTAGGTGGCGATGTAGTCATTGAAGGTCAACCATTAGCTGCTGGTACATATGCTCTATTTACCCTAAATAAAAAAGAGCAGTCTACGGTTATCTTTAATAAGGAATACGAGCAATGGGGAGCATATGATTATGATGAAGAGAAAGATGCTATTAGAGTGGAGGTAGCTCCCAAGATATTGGAAGAGTCTATTGAAAAAATGGATTTCGTTATTGAAGGTAATCAACTGATTCTTCGCTGGGCAGATAGAGCGATTCCTATTGGTATTTCAGTCTAAGATGTAAATAAGAGCGTTTTGATGGCTCAGGACCTATCATTCTATTAAGAGTGATAGGTTTTTTATATTCAAGCCAATTAGAAAAATTAAGAATGGGGCAGAAGTATAAGGTTTTTGATATTCATTGTGGAAAATGTTCAGCATTCGTGCTAACTTATCATAAGTATGGCGCAGGGAAAGGAATTTTAAGATTATATTTTCATCGTATTGAATCACCATCAGCATTAGCAGCATTGAAGCAGACTAATTTTAACAAAGTAAAGGATGTACCGCATTTAAGATGCCCTAATTGTGAAGAATTGTTGGGTTCTGCAGTAGAGCATAAGGGAGGAAAATGGGCTTTCCGAATGCGGCAAGGGTATTTTCATAGAAAATTAAAAAAGTAGATTCTTATGAGTTCAAGAGATTTATTTTTAGTCATTTGTTTTTTAATTGCTCTTTTTGTAGTGGGTAAGATTACCAAATTAGAGGGACAAATCAATTTTCCTAAGATCAGTCCAAAATGTATGCTGAAGCAGCAAGTTGGTTTATCTGAAATTGAACTTATATATAGTCGTCCAAGTATGCGAGGACGAGTGATCATGGGGAATATCGTTCCTTATGGAAGAATTTGGCGGGTAGGAGCGAACGAATCTACTAAATTTAGGATCAGTGATGATGCCATGATTAATGGTGCTTTTTTGCCGAAAGGTGAATATGCCTTGTACGCATTTCCTGAAAAAGAAGAATGGACGATTGTTTTTCATAAAAATACGAACCATTGGGGAGATGGGAGGGATAAATATCAGCCAGAAGAAGATGCACTTAGAATTCAAGTAAAACCAACTCGACTAAAAGTACGTCAAGAGAGTTTTCAAATAGATTTTGATCATTTTACTCATCAAAGTGTGTCTATGCAGTGGCAATGGGAGTACACACAAATTGCCTTCACTATCGTTTTTGATACGCATGCAAAGGTGATGCAAGAGATAGAAGCACAAATCGGGGCGAATCCTACTGCTAATACCTTCTATCAATCCGCAAGGTATTTGCAAGAACAGGGCTTGGAGCTCGAGCAAGCCCAAGCATGGCTACAAAAGGCACATGAATTGGCTGGAGACAAATATTACATCCATCGAGTGCGCTCTTTAGTGGAGGCAAAGCTAGGGAATTACTCTTTAGCTATTCAGCATGCTCAGCAGTCTAAGCAGATTGCAGAGGAGTTGGGCAAAGATGAATTTGTGAGGATGAATCAAGCCAATATTCGGCGCTGGCTCGGCATGAGGTGAAAAATTTAGATACTTTACAGAAGTGGTTAAATATATATTGTAATTGGCAAACGATATATATGGTACCAAATCCTTTCGTACTGCCTGCAATATAGAAAAGCGTTTCATTCCATTCATGCAGATGATACCTAGAAATAGATTTGGTACTCCAGTTCTTATGTTCGAAGTTGTTTGAAAATATATCTTACCACCTACAAACAATGCATTGAGCACCAAATGCTTCAGCCCCGCCTGCCGGACGGGCAGGTTTTTTTCGTCCCATAGCTAAGGCTAGGAAACTCAAAAAGAGCTTCGCCTTGGTAATCAAGCCATTATTCTCGATTGGCAACATACTTTTAAACAACTTCTTCGTTTGCTCAGCTGTTTTTTACTCATTTCATTATTTTTATATCATATCTTAAAGATTCAGCCAATAAGTAATTTTAGCAACCAAAGCCCTATTTCGTTGTCCAAATTGGCTGAATTCCTCCACAAGGTAGTTATCTGTATAGACTAAGAAGAAGTCTGAAACTGGTGCAAAGCGCCATTGAAAACGAGCATTAATATTAAGGTTATCCAATTGGTTGTTGTACTGAATAGCTGTACTAAAGAACAGTGATTTGCTAAAGGTTAGATCGAAGCGAGGGCCTACTAGCCAAATATTTACTGGACGAAATGGCTTCTCTAGTTCAATATAGTTGTAGTTATAACGAATTCCAATAGAACCATAAGGTTGAATTCTGTAGGTAAAGTTACCCCCAAATCCAAGTCGATATCCATTAAAGAACTGGCCAAGGCTTGGATTGACACTCCATGCAAATAATTTTCTTTGATCGGAAGTATACTTTCCTTCAAACTCTAAGAATTTGAATTTACTACCTTTGGTTAAAAAAATATCATCATCTTGTAATCTTGTTGGATCGAAGTTATTCAGAAGGGTTAGGTTATTATTGGTTAGTGTAAGACTACCACGGGTATTATTTTTTAATTGAAAGCCCCATTCTAATTCTGTTTGTTGTTCGGACATTGTCCAATCGGGTAAGAAGGCATTTTGGTCCTTACCAATAGCCATAAAGAAGCGTAAATCGAGGTTAAGACTATGGCGATTGAACACACTATTTTCCGGGAAGAAGATCAGTTCGGCTTCTGGGCTCAGGAGCATGTAGTCATCACGAGGAACAAAACCTACTTCTGCATCAAAACCTTCTCCAACAAACACATGTGCCCATTCCAAACGATAGTTTCTCCTTAGATATTCGACCTGAAGACCTTGTGAGAAGGGATCCGGTTTGTCGTAAGGGGTAAAAGCATGTTGATAAAATACTTTCCCTGTCCAGCGATTATCAGCGGATGCAATGCGATATTCTAGGCCTACGACTCGATTAAATTCGTTAAAATCACCTTCAAAATCTTTAGAATCAATGGCCTGTTTATTGACAAAAATTCCAGAAAGGTTGGATCGGCTAAACATTTTATGTTGCATGGTGAAGACCGAGTAATTGAAACTGGGCAAACCATTTTCTTGCTCTGCTGCGGTTTGCATATTGAGTAAACCAAGCCGAAGATTTTCATTTAATTTTCCATTCAGCCGGGCACCATAGAAAATGGTATTTTGAATATTGACACCTGTGGCAGTATCTCTAGCTACACCGATTCTTCTGGAGAAAAAGGGATTGACTCTTCTCAAACCAAATGTTCCAAAAAGGTCTGCGTTTTCGAGGAAGAATTGTCTTCTCTCAGGGAAGAAAATTTCGAATCTATTAAGGTTAGTGACTTGTTGGTCTACTTCTACTTGCGAGAAGTCTGGGTTGACTGTAAGATCCAAGTTTAGTCCAGAAGTAATGGCTATTTTAGCATCGCCACCGATATTGCCGTTCCAATTTGTACTATTTTGTTGGTCATTTTCGTAATCCCGATTAAATCCACCTGTTGAATAAGGGATGACAGAGATATTTTTCCCAGATTTTTGAAGTGGTTTATCCCAAATAATGTTACTCATGAAGTTAACATCCATGATAAGGAAGTTACGTGGAATAGGGGTAAAAGATGACCATTCATTATGTTGGGTATCATTTCTATAACAATTAAATCGCCATTGGGTACTTCCTTTTTGAAAGCGCAGTGTTTTGAAAGGAATTGCGAATTCAGCTATCCAATAATCACCATGAATTTGGGCGTCACCATACCATTTATTATCCCAAGAAGGGGTGAAATCGCTAATGGTACGACCTCCATTAGCGATAAGTGCTTCGCGTCTTGCACCAGATGCATTCATTCCAAATAGGAAGGCATTATTTTTATCATTAAAGGTGTCAAATAGAATGGATATATTATCACTTCCAGGAAAGCTATAATCTCTACGTAAAGATTGAACAACGTATTGATCACCTGCTGAATAGCATTTCAGAGCGACATAAATGTTTTCATCATCATAGAGTATATACAATTCCGTCTGACCATTGGCAGTAGTAGTATCTGTTGGGAAATATTGCCAGAAGCTATATGCTTGTTTCCCTTTTTGCCATTCAGGCTCATCAAGTTTTCCATCTAATTGGATTTTTCCATTAATATGATGGAGATAGATTTTTTTTGAAGTCTGATCGGGGGGGAATGTGATTTGCTGCTGAGCAGCAGAAAATGTTGTGAATAAGCTGGCTCCAATGAGCAAGATGTAAGAATAAATTTGGTAAATGGACTTTTTCATAGTGGGACAAAGTTAGGCAATCAGTCAATTTTAAAATCTGATTTTTTCTTCAAAAACCTTTTAGTACTTTTCGGAGTTGTTTAAAAATAGATTTTGCTATCCACGAATAATATTTTGAGAACCATATGCTTCAGCCTCGCCTACTGGAGAGGCAAGTTTTTCAACCCCTATAAATAAGGGGGCTATAAAACTCAAAAAGAGCTTTGCCTTGGTACTCCAACTATAATCCTTGAATGACCATATTGCTTATAAGTTTGCTCTAAATCCTGCCTGCTGGCAGGCTGAAATTGGTACAATGAAATTTCAGCCACAGGTTGACAGCTTTATATTCGCTCAAAAATCGTGCGTAACTTTCCTATCGTCAGTTACTTACTATTTTTGAGCTGACGCCGTGCCTGCCGGCTGGCAGGAATCTATATACAAGCAATTTTGACTAGCCGCTTAAACAACTTCTTCTAAAAAATCGTAAGATACTTTCCTATTTGGGTTATTTATTATTTTTAGATAGTAGAAATTTATTGTGTGGGTCATTTGTTTGAAATACTTCAAGGAAGCAAAAAGTAAATTTCTGCCTGATACTAATAAAGGATCTTGTTTTTTCTTTTAGGAAATACTAGTATTTTTGCAGCGCAAAAAATAAAAAAATAGTTATGGGACGCGCATTTGAATTTCGTAAAGAGCGTAAGATGAAACGCTGGGCCAATATGGCAAAAACTTTTACTAAGATTGGCCGTGAAATTAGTATTGCTGTAAAAGAAGGTGGCCCTGATCCGGCCTATAACTCTCGTTTGCGTATGGCTATCCAAAATGCCAAAGCATCCAATATGCCTAAGTCTAATGTGGAGAATGCCATCAAAAAGGCCTCCTCTAAAGATGCAGAGGCATTTGACGAGGTGGTTTATGAAGGGTATGCTCCACATGGCGTTGCAGTTATTGTGGAGACTGCCACAAATAATAAGCAACGTACCGTGGCTAATGTAAGACACCATTTTTCAAAAATGAATGGTTCATTAGGTGTATCGGGTTCAGTTGACTATATGTTTGAACGCAAGGCTAACTTTAAAGTGGAGGCTTCTGATAGTTTTGATATTGAAGAACTGGAATTGGAGTTGATCGATTTTGGTTTGGAAGAAATCAAAACCGAGAAAGATGAAGAGAAAGATGTTGATTTTGTTGTCTTTTCTTGTTCTTTTGAAGATTTTGGGAATCTTCAAAGAGGTCTGGAAGAAAATGAGCTAGAAGTTAAGGAATCTGAGCTGGTTCGTATTCCTACGCATACCAAGAAGTTAGAAGAGGATCAAGTAGAGGATGTGATTAAGCTGATTGATAAAATGGAAGATGATGATGATGTCATCAATGTATTCCACAATATGGATATGGAATAGTAGGATACCACCAGCGGTTGGGAGAATTTGTTATTTTCCCAAGGGTACTTTTTTTTCTGCTTGAATGGGATAGCTCACTTTCTATCACTTCTTTTATTTTAATTATTTGATATGATAGCTGCGGTTTGGCACCTATTAACTTTTTGAAGCTATCATGTAGCATTTAGAATTAGGGGCTGATAAGTTTTTTAAAGGTGGTGTAAATTTCATTATATCAGCTTCGGATGGTGTTAAAAGAAATAGGTTGCTATATTTTCTGCCAAGAGATATAGATTCAAGAATTGTATAGCAGAAAACTTGCTATTCATTGTGATTGGAACAGCCCTTGATTCAACGAAAGGATTCATCAATTTGTTGAAGGAGAGTAGAATCGTAAGCTTTGATCAATTTGAGGAAAAGCGAATTTAAGAATTTGCCTTACTACAGATCGAGTTCTAGCGTTTTACTACATGATTCAAATTCTTTATTTATTTTGTAGAAATAGCCATGAAATATGTCATCTTACTTCTTATTTTTTGTATTCCTCTGACGAATATTATTGGTCAAAGGGCTGAATCTCCATTGGGTTTGCAAATTCACCCAGCCGTTGAATTCAATGAAATAGGTAGTGCAATTCAGATTGGTGGGAGTTTGAGTGCTGGTTTTTTTTACAAAGGTTTTTATTGTTCTCTTTATTATTTTCAGAATTTCCAAAGTGCGCAAATTATGCATTTGGATGCATATGAGCGACTTGAAGCGCGTTATTCGGAAAGAGGGATAAGGTTTGAATATGTTTTTTCTGTAAAGTATTACTTGAATATTATTGCAGGTGTTAGGTTGGGACAAGGCCTGATTGATAATGACATTTTAAGTGTAAGTGGTATAGAAAGTATAGAAGAGCAACGAATTTTTCAATTTAGGCCGGAGGCTGGTGCAGAAGTCCGATTGAACCCTAGTATGCGATTAAGTTTTTTGGCTGGCTATCGAAGTATTTATGGTTTAGAAGAAGTTGAAGACGGCATAAATACTTCTCACTTTAATAGTTTAGTCACTAGTTTAGGCCTTAGATTTGTACTTTGATAAGGAATAATAGCTTTATAGTATTTCTTATCAAAGTACAACTTTCATTTTGTGATCAGTAGTAAGTCTTCAATGATATGTTAAAAGTACTATCTGAAATTAAAATGATTTATTCATTGAGCTCTCCAAGCATGTATTCTTCGATAACGAATAATAAGCTTTCCTCATAACGGTTTTTTTCACGGAAGACGGTCTTGCCAAGAAGCTCTGCCCAAGCTTCATTGTCATTTGGTTCCAGTCTAGAGAAATCATTAGCATAGGCACCAGTAGTTAAGAAAAAGCTATGATCTCTAAAGCTCGTCCATGCATTCTCGTACTGACGTAAGCATTGGCCATCATAGTCATTGCTATCACCTAACCAATCTTCAGAGCAAGTAAGTTTGAAAATATTATTGCCTTCTTTTGCCCAAGGGGCTTGTCCAGCCCAAGAGTTTAACAAGGCATTGGCCATAGTGATAGATGCTGGAATTCCGTATTTTTTTTGCTCGGTGATGGCTACATGAGCAAAGCGTTTGATAAAAGTATTTTTGATTTCATCATTTACTTTCATCAATTGACTTAGATATTGGGGAGTTGTTTTTTTCTTGCTACTACCCCAGAATGGCACTTTTAGATGATCTAAAACAGCGCTTTTGTTGGAAGTGCTTTGCTCCGTGTTATTATCTGTAAATAATTCTTGTTTTTTATTCTTCTTGCTTTGCTTTACTGGTAAATGCTGCTCTTCTTGTTGTTGGAGCGGTGTATTGAAGTTGATTTGGAAGCTAAAGTCCTTCTTAAATAGGATAAAGAGTAAAATAGCAATAAGTCCTACTTTCATCCAATTTTTTTTGAGGAAACGGATCCCTTTTTCTTTTATATATTTCATAAGTTCGATCTCTTTTAAAACAAATTTGTATTCTTAAAACAAAATTAAAACAATTTATTTTAAAAAACAAATTGTTTCTTCAGCGCTGTTTTAAAAAGACCGAGACCGAAGGGCGAAGGCGAGATGAGCTAAGGATAGAAGTGGGATGCCGACGACTATCGGCATCGGAACGGATAGCCTGACCTGTGAAGGACTTTGCCTTCACAGGGAGCTCCCTAAAAAGTTTATTGAATCACATCAACTCCTTTCCAAAAAGCTACATGATCTTTAATATTTTGTGCTTTTTCTGATGGTTCTGGATAGTACCAAGCCGCATTTTCATTGGTGGAGCCATTGACATCAATGTTGTAATAAGAAGCTTTACCTTTCCAAAAACAGGTAGTTTGGTGATTAGAACTTTTGAAATATTCTTTATTGATACTGTCTGCGGGGAAGTAGTGATTGCCTTCCACGACAACAGTTTGATCGCTTTCTGCGATGACGGTTCCATTCCAAAGAGCCTTCATAGATCGATTTTCTTTTTATAACCGATGAAAAGGCATTTGGTTAATTTTTTGAGCATTAATTAATACACTATAATCTGGATTACTTAGTGTTATGAAGGCATTTTTTCACTCAGCTCTGCCTTGTATACTCAGCTCTGCCTTGTATACTCAGCTCTGCAGTGCCCTAATCAGAGCAACCATCAGCTGGTTCAAAATTTCAATAAACTTAAATTACAGTGTACTTGGATTTTAGTGTATTTTAAAAGTTATTATACCAATTTGTTTAAAGCTTTTTTAACCACGATTGCCACCTCTTCCTCTACGTCCACTGCGGCTTCTGCGGTTTTGGCGTTGTTCTTCTTGAAATTTCTTAAAGGTTTGATATTGCTCTGGTGTGAGTAAAGCTTCTAGTTCGATATCTTGCTCTTCTCTGATTTGCATGATTGCTTCGCGCATACTTTGGCGGTCACCTTGGTTATTATTTCTAATTTCTTGAAATTTATTTCTGTAGAACTTATTAATGTCATCAAATTTTGCTTTTTGCTCTTCTGTTAGATTTAACTGTTCTACTAAAGCAGCCATTTGCTGTTTTCTTCTTTCTTCAAATTGAGCTCTTCTACTTTCTCTATCTGCTTGTTGAGAAATATTAGGTGCAGCAGCAGCGGTCGATTCAGGTGCTTTTTGTGCTTCTTTTGAGCTATTGCAAGCACTGAGTACCAATAAAGCGGCTATGATTGTAGGTAAAACGGTATACTTCATTATGATTAGTGAGTTTAAGAGTTTAGAATCTTCCTTCTCTCCATCGGCGACGACGTTCTTCTCTGCTTTCTTCTTTTGGCATTTTTCCGAAATTACGGAATTGGTAGGTGAAGCTAAGCATGATGTATCGTTGTAGCACCTGTGTACGAAGGTCTTCGATGTAGGTTTCTGTAATATTTCGCTGAATGCTTGTATTTTGTCCTAGTAAGTCGAATACCGATAAGGTAATTTCCCCGAGCTGATCTTTGAATAGTTTTTTACCAATATTTGCACTCCACAACCAGAAGTTTTGATCCAAATCATCTGAAAATCCACTAAATAATTGGTTTTTTAGGCTGCTTCGGAGAACGATTCCGCTACCGAATATGAAGTTAAGTGCGACTTCAGAGTTTTGCTGGAAGTATTGTGTATTTAGTTGGGTATTCAAGCTGTTGTTGATATCATTAAAAGTTGATGTAGAGCCTATTGTGAAATCTACCTTCTCACTGATGTTACTACTCAGTACAACTCCAAGTCCTAGAGTAGTATTATTAGAGTAGTTCAACTCGCCATTAATCAATCCTGGTAGGCGATTGAAGTTAGCGGAGATATTCAAATTTAGGTTGGTTTTTAACTTTCTTAAAGGCATTCCATAGGTGATAAAAGTTCTTGCGCTCCAGTTGCCATTTAAGTTGACAGGTGTGGTAAGCTGGCCACCTCTTGGTAAAACCACGCTATTTAGGATCAAGGTATCCGTAGCAGCAATGAAAGTGCTATTTCCGACGTAATTATTGGTATATGTACCACCAATTAATGCGTAGAAGACAGTTGCTTTTTCCGAACTAGTGCTATTGTAACGTAAGAAAAGGCTGTGTTGGTAATTCTGCTCTAAGTCAGGATTTCCAGCACTCAACTGAAGCGGGTTAGTGTTGTCGACTACTTCTGCAAGTTGTGTAATACTGGGTGGAGAGGTGCTAGTACGGTAGAAAATTCTTAAGTTCGTTTCTTTGTCAAAGCGGAATCTAGCCATGGCGAAAGGCAGAACATTTCTAAAGGTGCGTTTGAATTGATCTTGGAATGGGAATATTTGCTCATTTTGCAATTCAGCCCATTGATAATTAACTCTTACCATAAAGAAACGCGCTCTGTCAAATGAGCGATATCCACCACCAATTCTATGTGTCAAATAATCGCTTTTGAATATATTGGATAGTGGTTCGTTCAGGTCGGTATAATCATTGGAGACTTCATCAAAATCGAAAGTTTCTCTATCTGAATCATCTTCGCGATAAGAGGTGCTGTAAGTAAACTGTAAGCCTCCTTTTTCTCCTAAAGGTTCTGTGTAATCAATATTAGAGGATAAAGACCAACCATCTGAATTTAGGTTGTTGAATTGGTTAACATCGTTGGTTAGGAGGTTACTTTCTCCTGTATTATTGGAGTAATTGGTATTTACCCTTACGGAAAATGTTCGTCCACGTTTAGCGAAGCGGTGTCGGTATAGCAGGGTATTGGAGAAGTTAAGGGCTTCTAGTTCACTAGCAAAATCATAATTGGTTTCGCTAACAGGCGTATCTCCTCTAAAGTTTTGTCCGAAGGTATCTTCTAGGCCATCATTTTGTTGGATGGTAAGTCTAGGGCGAACTAAGATGGAATTATTATCATCAATTCTATAGTTGAGTCTTAGATTGGCTCTGTGGTTGGTATTTTTAGAAGAGCTTGTGGTGGTTTCTTGGTAGGTCTGCGTAAAATCTGATCTATCATCAATGAAATTTTGGAAAATATCTTGATTCAGGTCGGTATCTGTTTGATTGAAGAAGTAGCTAGCAGCCACTTCTACTTTTTCACCCCATTGATCATTATAATTAAGACCAAGAGCATGGGTTTGAGCAATACCTCCTTGTTGATTAATCAGGAAATCATTACTTCTATTGCCTCTTCCGCCACCTCTTCCGCCACGGCCCCCTCTTCTTCCGGAGCTACCAACGACGCCTAGTAAGTCTTCTGCTGCAAAGTTTTGCTGATTAATATTATTGGATTGTGCGATGAGTGATATTCGTTGATTGCCATTAAATATATTGGTATTTCCTCCTGCACGATATCTATTTGCTTCGCTTTCATCTTCGTAACCATAGCCGCCATAAACTTTTCCAAACTGTCCGATACGCATACCTGGTTTGGTTACAATATTTATTGTTTTTGTTGTTTCGCCATCTTCTACACCAGAGAATTGGGCCTGCTCACTTTTTTGATCAAAAACTTCGATTCTTTGAATGACTGCTGCGGGTAAATTGCGGAGTGCTGCGGTAGGATCATTTCCAAAAAATGGCTTGCCATCAACCAGTACTTCTTTGACATCTTCTCCTTGGGCTTGTACAGCACCATTCTGCACAATGATACCTGGCATTTTTTTGATCAGGTCTTCGGCATTAGCATCGGGATTGGTTTTGTAGGCATTGGCATTATATTGCGTGGTATCTCCTTTTTGTACTGCTAATGGGATTTTCTCGGTCACTTCCACCTCCTTTAAATCCGTTGAAGTGGCTTTGGAATCTACTTGTAGACGAACATTGCTATTTTCCACTGTAAGATTTTGCTGAACAGGAGCGTAGCCAAGGTAGGTAATGGTGATTTGATAGTCGCCGGGGACTACACTTTTGATACGGAATAATCCTCTTTCATTTGTGATGCTACTTTGCTCTTCTTTACTGATTTGGTGGACTATAGCGACATGAGCACCAACAAGTGCATCTCCTGAATCTTGATCGCGTACTATACCGGAAACATTATAAGTTTGAGCACAAATGAATCCCCCACATAATACCAAGCAGCATAAAAGAAAAAACCTTCTCATCGGGTTGATTTTTAATGGTTTGTGTAAGCTAAAAAGAAAAGCTCACCTTTGTTATCAATCTTAGAACTTGTTTGGAATTCATTAGTCGGGCTTATTTCACCACTAATTAGCTTATATCTCGTTCAAAGAACACTCATTTAGCTATGGCTAAAATCGTAACCTTTGGCCTTATCTAACCTAATTATTGACAAAATCGCCTCAAAGAACAAATTTCCAAACAAGTTCTTAGAAAAGATTAGTCTGATTTCTTTTCTAAGTTTCAGTATGAAGTACTTTATTCTTACTTCATGCTTTAGACAACGAAGGGGAGCCATTCTTTCCCGAGAGGGAGATTTTATTTTTAGCTTAAGCCACTACGGCTGGTTCTGGCAGTTTGGCTAGTGCAGTTTCTAAGTCATTGATTAAGTCCTCTACATCTTCCACCCCAACACTTAAGCGAATTAGGGAGTCTGTTAAACCGACTTTCATACGCTCTTCTCTTGGAATAGAAGCGTGCGTCATACTTGCAGGATGTCCAATTAATGATTCCACTCCGCCTAATGATTCTGCTAATGTGAAATAGTGTGTATTTGACAAAACATTCGTAGCAAATTCCAGCGTATCTGTGTGCAGATCAAATGAAACCATACCACCGAAATGACGCATTTGCTTTTTCGCAATAGCGTGGTTTGGATGATCTTCAAATCCAGGGTAATAAACCTTATTTACCTTAGAGTGGTTTTTCAGATAAGCTGCAATCCGTTCTGCATTTTGACAAGCTCTTTCTACACGCAAGTGGAGTGTTTTGATACCTCTTAAAATGAGGAAGCAATCCTGTGGGCCTGGTACTGCGCCTGCTGCATTTTGGATAAAACGTAGTTCAGAAGCTAAGGCTTCATCTTTTACGATTACTGCGCCATGTACTACATCAGAGTGTCCACCAAGATATTTTGTAGCAGAGTGTAAGACCATATCTGCACCTAAGTCTAGCGGGTTCTGAAGGTAAGGTGAAGCAAAAGTATTATCTACACAAGCTAGTACTTTATGCTTTTTAGCAATAGCGCAAACTGCTTCGATATCGACGATATTAAGCATTGGATTGGTCGGTGTTTCGATCCAAAGCAATTTTGTGTTTTCGTTAATCGCGGCTTCTACATTAGCTGGATTATTCATACCGACGAAGTGAGCTTTGATACCATATTTTTCATAAATGCGAACCATCAAGCGGTAACTACCTCCATACAAATCGTTGGTAGAAACGATTTCGTCACCAGGTTTGAGCATTTTCAAGATGGCATCCATTGCTGCAAGACCACTACTAAAACAAATGGCATCTGTTCCATTTTCTAGAGCGGCTAGATTTTTTTCTAGAACAGAACGCGTTGGATTTTGAGTACGTGCATACTCATATCCTTTGTGTACACCAGGAGATTCCTGGGCATAGGTAGAAGTTTGGTAAATCGGTGTCATTACGGCACCTGTACCTGGATCTGGTTCAATGCCTGCGTGAATTACTTTGGTTCCAAATTTCATTATTGCTTTTATTTAGTGAAGCACTTTTGCTTCGATAGTTAGGTATGGGTAAGATCGTTCCATGCACGAGTAGGAATAAGTGCGGAACTACTCAATTTACTTTCTGCTAATCGCTTTTTTAGCGGCAGCTATGATATCTGATACACCTAGGCCATATTTGTCTAATAGTGCTGTTGCTTTTCCACTCTCTCCGAACGAATCATTAACGGCAACGTATTCTAATGGACTTGGGAGATGTTGCGTAAGTACTTGGGCTATGCTGTCGCCTAATCCACCATTACGTTGGTGTTCTTCTGCACTTACTGCACATTTTGTTTTGCTGACAGAAGCAAGAATTGCTTCTTCATCTAATGGCTTAATGGTATGGATATTGATCAACTCAACGCTGATACCTTCATCTGCTAATTGTTTAGCAGCTTCTACTGCTCTCCATACCATGTGGCCAGTTGCAAATATACTGACATCCGTCCCTTCATTCAATAGTAATGCTTTGCCAATTTCGAATTTTTGGTCAGCTGCTGTGAAGTTAGGCCAACCAGGACGTCCAAAACGGAGGTATACTGGGCCATGGTGATCAGCAATAGCGATGGTTGCTGCTTTCGTTTGATTGTAATCACATGGATTAATGACGGTGAAGCCAGGAAGCATTTTCATCATCCCCATGTCCTCTAGGATTTGGTGCGTGGCACCATCTTCTCCTAAGGTTAAGCCAGCATGTGAAGCACACACCTTTACATTTTTGTGTGAATAGGCAATTGACTGACGGATTTGATCGTATACACGACCTGTAGAAAAATTGGCGAAGGTACCAGTGAAAGGGATTTTTCCAGCGGTTGCCAAACCTGCTGCAATACCCATCATGTTGGCTTCTGCAATTCCCACTTGGAAGAAACGTTCTGGGTGCGCATCGATGAAGTCTTGCATCTTAAGAGAGCCGATCAAGTCAGCACAAAGTGCGACAACTTCCGGATGAGTTTTGCCCAATGCTGCCAGGCCAGCACCAAAGCCGTCTCTGGTTGATTTTTTACCTGTATCTATTATTTTATCAAGCATTATTTTTGTTTTGATCGTTGAGAAATGGCTATTTATCCTTGATAAGGGTATGGATAATCACCTAATGTTTCTTCTAATTGAGAAAGGGCATTTTCAGTTTGTTCGGCATTTGGTGCTTTTCCATGCCATTTGTGGGTTCCCTGCATGAAATCCACGCCATAACCCATTTCTGTTTTCATTAAGAGGACAATAGGTTTTCCATTTCCTGTCTTAGCTTTAGCAGCATTTAGTACATTAACTACGGCCTCTATATCATTGCCATTATCTAGATGCATAACTTCCCAGCCAAATGATTTCCATTTTGCTGGAAGGTCGCCTAGTGTGATAACTTCATCATTTGGGCCATCAATTTGTTGGCCATTCCAATCTACGGTTAGGATAAGATTATCTACTTTGTGGTGTGCTGCAAACATAGCCGCTTCCCATATTTGGCCTTCTTGCAATTCGCCATCACCAACTAATGCATAAACAAGTTTGTCGTCATTATTTAGTTTTTTGGCTAAGGCGACTCCAATAGCAACAGATGGACCTTGGCCAAGTGAGCCAGAGGCTACTCTGACACCAGGAAGGCCTTCGTGTGTTGCAGGGTGTCCTTGAAGGCGAGAGTCAATATTTCTAAAAGTGGCTAATTCTTCTACTGGAAAATAACCAGAATGTGCAAGTATGCTATACCAAACTGGAGAAATATGACCATTAGAAAGGAAGAAGACATCTTCATTTTTTGCATCCATATTGAAAGTTGGGTCGTGGTCCATAATTTCAAAATAGAGTGCCGTGAAAAAGTCAGTACAGCCTAGAGAACCACCTGGGTGGCCACTAGCACAGTAATGGGTTTGACGAATAATGTCGCGACGAACCTGCGAAGCTACACGCTTTAATTTCTGGATGTCAGCCATGAGTTTCGTTTGATTATGAAGAGATCAGGTTTAAAAAATATGACCTCATCTCTATGTGATGAAAATAAAGTGCAAAAATACCTAAACAAGAGCATACCCAAAACAAATGTAGGAGTTCTTTCTCTAGCTTATGTAAAAATTAGGTTTGATTTGTATTGGTTACCATCTAATGAGCTATAAAGTTATTTATTTAACTCTGGTGATATAATCAAATGATGGTATAGCATGTTTGAATAAAAGAGCGATTGTTTGCTTTAGAGGAAATTATCTCTTAATTGAACAGCTAGTTTGAATAAAAGTCATGACTTTTAAGAGTGGGATAAATTTACTAAAAAAGGGCGATTCAGAATGACTGAACCGCCCTTTTTATCAGAATACTAATTAGTATTTGAAGGATCTAATTAGTTGACAGAATCTGTAAGTTCTTTTCCTGGCTTGAATTTTACAACATTCTTTGCAGGAATAATGATGCTTTCACTGGTTTGTGGGTTTCTACCTGTACGCTCTGCACGGTGAGAAACGGAGAAGGTTCCAAATCCAACCAATGTCACTTTATCGCCACCCTTTAACGCTTCACCTACTGCACCTAAAACGGCGTTCAAGGCATCTGTTGCTTGTGATTTAGAAAGACTTGCATTCTCTGCAACTTTGTTGATTAAATCTCCTTTATTCATCTCAACGATTTTAGATTATTAAAAATGTGCCTCAAATTTATAGGCTATGTTTAGTAATACAAAGTTTTTTGTAGAAAAAAGTCGCTAAAGCCGCAAATAGTAAGGGTTTTACTATTTTGAAGTTTGCTGCAATATAAATATTTTTGCAAATAACGTTTCTAGAAAAGAAAAAAAAATAAAAATTTATATGCGTAAACTATTAATTGCTCTTTGCTGGATGTTCTTATTTTCTGCAATTACTGTCAATACTTCCTCTTGTAGCCGTAAAACTGGCTGTCCTGCTAACGAGTTGGATGTAAAAACGGATCGAAAGGGACGGATGTCTACTAAAAGAGGCAAATCTGGTCTTTTCCCAAAAAGGATGAAGAAAAAAATGAAGGTGAATTAATAATTTTATACTTCAGAGATTGTAAACGCCATTCAGTTTATCCTTTAGGTCTACTCAAACTAATGAGCTGAATGACGTTTACTTTATGCTATCATTCCATTTTAATAAAGGCAGTACTTCTTTTTTGACCACTCTTGTTTAAGATCTGTAAATGGTAGGCACCAATTGCTAAGTTTTTTAAAGAAAGTTCCATTTCTTGTTGACCTGCACCCATCGGTTGAAATAGGCTCTGGCTTACAATCCGTCCATTTTTATTGATTATTCTATACATCAAAGAATCGGCTGCTTTTAATTCGAAGCGAACATAGAGCCAGTCGGCTACTGGATTTGGTCCAATCTGTAAGTCAGAAATATGCCATTGGGTTTTCATATTGGTAACGGTGCTAAAATTGGTCATAATTCTTACCTTATTACCATCTGTTATTAATATGGTATCACCCGCAGGATTTGCGGTAATTCCATTAGGTGCAGAAAAGGATGCAGCGGCAGCACTTCCGTCGTTACTACCTGCTTGCCCACTACCTGCAATAGATACTACATTCCCATTTGTACCTACTCTATAGATCTTCTTTCCAGAAAGAGAAGGGACAAATACTTCCCCATTAATAGAGGTAATATAACCCATATATCCAGCTGAAGGAATAGAGGCAAATTCTGAAACGTTGCCATTTTCGTTCACCTCATGGATTTTGTGATTATTAAAGTTGGCTACTAGTATTCTATCTCCCTCATGATAGATAATGGCATCAGGACCATTGATACCATTACCAATTGCGAAAGGAGTAATCGATCCTGTACTAATTGAAACTTTGACTACGGAGCTATTACCATATTGGCATACTAATAAGGTGTCGGGTGATGTTGTAGGCAAGATGCCAGTTGGTTGATTCAGGCCAGCAGCGATGAGTGTATTGGTGCCATCTGGACTATATTGATAGATGTCACCGCTCACCAGTGCAGAATAATAAAATTGTCCATCAGGAGCGAATCCTCCTCCTGCCGTATTGGCAATCCCACTAAGTAGAGTTTCAAGGCTGCCATCCATTGAAATTTGGTAAAGACGACCGTTATTATAATCAGCCGAAAAAATTCGACCATCTTCATGCCAATGGATCGATTCAAAATTTTTGGAGGTGTCGAAAATAAGAGTGCTTATTTCTTGAGCAACAATAAAATGAGCTAGTGTCCAGTTGAGGAGTACGATAAGTGCTAATTTAGATTTCATTACGTTATAGTTTAGTGAGCCATAATGTTAGGATGATTATTGCTGAAAAGCTTTTATTTTAGGGGCTGGGAAGTTCATTTAAGCTTAGATGAACACTTTTCACTGCCTAGTTACAAGATTGTATCACCGCAATGTATAGCTTTGGAAAAAAAGAATAGATAGATGCAAATGAGCTTTGGTGTATGGAGTTTGATTTATTTGTTTGGAGCAGCCCAAGCATTGCTGTTAATCATTGGCCTTAATTTAAATAAACCCCTTCTTTCCGATCGAAAGAAAATCACCACTTTATTATTACTTGCAATGATGACTACAATGATTTATTATGTAGTCATTATCAATAAAAATTCAGTCATCTTTCCATACATCGATTCTATAGGCACGGCTTCATGGATGGCTATTGCACCTCTTTATTACCTTTTGAATAAAAGTATTAGAACGGCTCAATGGGAGTTAAAAGCTCATCATTGGTTTTATCTCAGCATCCCTGTCATATTCCTTGTAGAAGGCTTTTTGACTACACTAGGCTTAAATGTTTGGTGGTATGAAATAGTGAATGATACACAACTATACCTTGACTTGTGGATGCTGTTTTTTTTTAGTTCTGGCCTTTATTTTATTACGAAAGTGCTGGCTTTAGACATTAGAGAAGATTCCAAAAACAAAGAGTTGAAGTGGTTCACACAAATCTATTTTTGGATTTTATTGGTTTTCTTAGTTCTGTATTTATTTATCCGGAAGGACTATACAATATATTTTGAGATGACACTCATCATGCTGTTTGAGGTATTTATATTTGTATTGGTGTATAGAGTTTTTAAAATGATACCTTTTCGAAATTTCTTTGAGTTATCGAAGTATGAAAATCAACATCATTCGAAAAATAATCTACAGCAATTGGCGCATCAACTAGAGAAGGTGATGAAGGAGGAAAAACCTTACTTGGATCAAAAACTAACTTTGAGTGAGCTGTCTAGGCTCAGCGGTATCAATACAAATGATTTGTCCCAACTTTTTGCAAGTTATTATGACTCTAATTTTTATCATTTTGTCAATCAGTATCGTCTACAAAATTTAGAGCAGATGATACTAAATCCCGAAAATGCCCAGTTCAAAATTATGGCATTGGCAGAAGCTAGTGGCTTTAATAGTAAAGCTACCTTCTATAAGGTCTTCAAAGAAAAGCATCAGCTTACGCCTGCGCAATTTATCAAGAAGTACAGATAGCCTAAATCTTAGTAATTTTTTGTAAAACCAGATGGCCATCTATATTTACTTGGATGAAGTAAATCCCCGAAGGTAGATCACTTAAATCTAATTGATGGTTTTGGTCAAATGTAAATTCTTGAACTTGTTGACCAGTTATACTGAATACTTTCCCTTGCCCTTTCTCTTGGCTATTAATGAATAAGAAATCTTTAGTTGGATTTGGATAAATATGGACATTAGTGTCCTCAATCTCTGAAGTATTATTGGTACTGATATTAATAGTAGTGGTTTCTACGCTTCCGCAAAATGCATTTTGAGCATTTAGGGAAACGAGATACATACCTGGTTCAAGATAATTGTGGATTGGGTTAATATCAAAGCTGGTATTGCCGTCTCCAAAATCCCAGGTGTAGGAACTGGCATTCATGGAATTATTAGTAAAGGTGACTTCTGAACCATTGATTTCGAAATCAAATGCGGGTTCGGGTTTTGGAACCACACTGACGGCCTCTTCAAGTTCGAATGTATTGGAGCCGATACTTCCAGAAACAGTCAAACTTACATTATAAGTGCCCACATTTGGGTAGGTAATAATGGGGTTTGGATCAGATGAAGTATTGGGCACACCACCCGGGAACTCCCAAAAGTAGGTATCAAAACTCCCACTGGACTGATCCGAAAAGATAGCAGTATGTGGATCACATCCGTTCGGTGTAACGACAGTGAAGCCTGCTACAGGCAAGGCGCCTACATTTATGGTTTGGGCACTGGAGTTGCTACCACATTCATTAAAAGCAGTTAAGATGACCGTGTAAGTGCCCTCTTCATTATAGGTGTGACTGGGGGATGGGCTTGTAGAGATTTGGTTGTCACCAAAATTCCAAATATAGCTATTACCATTCGTGGAAAGATTATTAAAAATTGCATTTAGATTATTGATGGATACATTAAAATTTACGCTAGGGATGTCTTTAACAAGGATATAGTCTTCCAAGCTGATTTGATTACTTCCAGCCCCATTTGAGACTTGCAGGCTTACATCAAAGCTACCAGCTTCTGTGTAAGTAATCACTGGATTTTCAAGATCAGAAAAATCAGGTGTGCCACCAGGGAAGGTCCATTCAAAGCTGCTAGAATTATCAGAAGACAAATTATTAAATTGTACTGTAAAAGGTACACATCCTTCTGTATCATTTGCAGAGAAGTTGGCAGTTGGAGAACTGAGTATTTGTATCATCATACTTGTACATAGGGTGTCGCAATCATTGATTGCGCATAGTGTGACTGCATATTGTCCGTCTGTGTCATAAAGGTGAACTGGATTTTCAGCTGTGCTAGTCTGGCTGTCGCCAAAATCCCAGAGGTAGCTATCTGCATTTTGAGATTGGTTTGCGAATTGGATGCTTAGTCCTACATTATTAAAAGTGAAATCAGGCAAAGGACCTTCTTGTACTATAATTTGGATAGGATTAGAGATAATGGGATCAAAACAGCTACTTGTAATGATTAACTGAAAGGAATAAGTAGAAAACAAGATATCAACATTTTGAATAAATAGTTGGTTTGTATTCGTCCCACTGTAAATGTTATTGTTTTGAATATTCTCAAATCCATTACCTGTATCTACTTGCCATTGGAACTGTAGATCAGGGCGGTTAAGTTCGACAGAAAGTGTTAAGGGATTACCTTCACAAGCGAGTATGTTTTCTTCTTGTTGTAAAATAGAAGGTGCTGTATTTACAATATTACTAGAAGGGATACTATCAAGTGTATTGACTAGCCCTATACTTCCATTCTGGGCACCGTTTGTAGCGTCAGGGCATCCACCATCGCTTGAATTAAATGATATGCCTGCACTACCGCCATTAAACAATGTGTTTGGGGTAAAAGAGAGATTGTGAAGTAAGTGTCCACCGCTACCACCTCCACCAGGGCCATGGCAACGATCTTGATTTTGATTGTCGATTTGGCCTCCATTTCCACCTTTTAAGGATAGTTGTAAATTACCAATATCAGCAACATCCAAAATGATAGTCCCTGCTGCACCACCACCGCCTGCACCTTCACCGGAGGTATTTGCTGCCGCAATACCATTTGCCGAAAGGCTAAATCCATTAGCAATGATATTTTGTGCTTTAATAAGAATGATACCACCCCCATTTCCACCTGCTGTAGCGCTATTATTGTTTTCATGTCCAGCACCGCCACCACCTCCAAGGAATGCGCGATTAATAGTACTATAGGTTTTTCCTCCGATACCTGGAAAATCACCATCACAACCAAAGAAGGCAGGTTCGTCATTTACACCTCCATTTCCACCTGTACTTAAATTGGCACCGCCGCCACCGCCAGCGTTGTGATCATTTCCGCCACCGCCACCTGTAGCTTGAGCGCCTCTTCCTGCTTCTTTGCCATTAATGAATGTAGCTATACCTTCTCCTTTTCTGGCACCTCTCCAATTATTTATGCCGTAGAAATAATTATTTTGATTAATTAGCCAAGTACAATCATTTCCATCGTTAATCAGTGGGTTGCCACCGCGAAACCCACTTCCATCCGCTTGGATATTGGCATTTAGCGTAAGTGTCTGGTCTATCCAAATCGCGATAACACCACCTGTATCGCCATTCCACGAAAGTGCAGAAAGAGAGGAGGCTACTGTAGCATTTTCCGCATCTGGAATACTAATAAGTTGTACTTTCCCATTGGTATCATAGGAATGAATCAAAATATTTTCAAGGAATATTTCATTATTAGCTATGCTGTCAATAACGGCCAGTTCAAATAATCCACAACTACCGATAGAAGTGATATTCCCAAAGCCTGCATTATTATCTTCATTGATATTAGCCCCTTGCATTTGAATGATTAATACTTTTTGACCTAGAGACAAGCCACTCGCATCATCAATAACTACTCCTGCTGTACATTCATCGATATTGAAAATAGAATGGTAGGTATTAATGACGCCACTGAAAGCAGCATCCTGTGCAAATGAAGTAATTGATGATAAAAGCAGAAGGAAAAAAATGTAGCTTCTCATTTTTGGGATTATCATTTAGAGTAAGGTTAATGCTTAATAGTTGATGGTTTTACAGTGCAACAAATGAGTAATAACTAAGAACAAAAAACCAGCAACCATTAATTGCCAACGGTAAGATCGATAAAAAAATGGCACAAAGGAAGAGGTCTTATGTTATTTGTGTTGTAGAATATAAAAAAAACTTAGCAGTAATGCTAAAAAAGCTTATCTTTGCAGCCGATTAAATCCCACCGCTTGATATTCAAGGTAAGTGGGGAGTGGCATCACTTAAAATATAGAAAAAATGCCTGTTAAAATTAGATTGCAAAGAAAAGGACGTAAGCAACGTCCGTTCTATCACATTGTAGTAGCAGACGGACGCGCTCCGCGTGATGGTCGTTTCATCGAGAAATTGGGTACTTATAACCCAATGACGAAGCCAGCAACCATTGATTTGGACCGTGAAAAAGCTTTTGACTGGTTGGCAAAGGGTGCTCAGCCTACTGATACAGCTAGAGCAATTCTTCGATTCAAAGGTGTTTACTTCAAAAAGCACTTAATGAGAGGTGTGAAGAAAGGAGCCTTGACGATGGAAGAAGCGGAAAAGCAGTATCAAGCGTGGGTTGAAGCTAAAGAAGCTAAAGTTCAAGCACGTTTTGAGCAAACTGCACAGGAAAAAGCAGCCTTTTATGCTAAGTTAAATGGTGTAGCGGTAGCTCAAGAAGTAGAGGGAATAGAAGGCGGCCTAGACGGTGCAGTAGGTGGTGATGAAATCCCACCCGTAGAAGTACCTGAAGGGGAAGAAGCTGTTGCAGAAGATGCACCAGCAACTGAAGAAGCTGCTCCTGAAGCGGAAGCTGCTACAGAAGAAGAAAAACCTGCTGAATAAGATAAATTATTCTGCATGACGCGAAAAGAGCTTACCAATTTAGGTAGGCTCTTTTTTTGTCCATTAGGCAAATAATGCTTGGTCACTATTCTTGCTGTTTTTAAAATAAATGCTTCAAAAGCGGCATTATCTTCTGAAAACAATTATATTTGTGACAAACACAGCTATACTTTAATTCTATATAAGTGAACCTGGTAGTGCCTTAATTTGCACTATCAGGTTTGCTCTTAAAATAAGGACTGTTTATGTATGATTTAGATAAGAAATATTTAGAGCGATTAGAAGCATTAGCAGCAGAAATTCAAGATTCAGAAGAATTATCTACTTATCTGGATACAGAAGAGGAGGAGGATTACGCTAGGTTAAAAGAGATGTTCGAACCTCGTATTGCTTTGGTCTATAATGAAGTAGCTGCCAAAGATCCGTTACAGTTGATTGCTTTTGAGACGATACTCTTGGATGACGCATTTGAGGGGTTATTTCTACCTAGATTATTAGGCTATTCCGTTTTGAGAGGTGATATCAATGAGCAGGTAAAATATACGCTTCCCCAAGATCATTTCAAAGATGTATTACTAACGATCTGTGAGTCTGCGAATTTCGATATTCTACGTAAGCGTATTGGTCAATCCATCCAGATTGGATTTGCTATGAGTAGTGATATTTGGATTACTAACTTGATTAACGCAATCACCAATAAGCGCATTCGTTATTTCTTGCAAAGCCAAAAGCTTGAGAAATACCGCGATCCTAGGGATCGTAAAACGGGGCACGCTCGATTTAAAAGACAGTTTAAAAATGAAAACTATCAGACTTCGACTTTCCCTGAAACGCGTTCTCAATTGAGCACGCATTTCCAAGGTTTATACAACTTTTTGTTATACCGCATTAGTACAAAGTTTGACAATGCAAGTTTAATGCCTTCCTTAAAGCAATTTGTTGAAAACAAAGAGCTACAAGATATGAAGGAGTATGTTAAGATTGTGCTATTATATGCTTCTTACTTTGAGCTCGACGATGATCAGCAAATACACGTAAGTGAAATCTTTAATGAAGTCCGAAAGGCAACTCCTGAATTTAATGATCATTACTTTGATTTTATTCTTTCTATCCAGAAAGATGATAAGCAAGATTTGACGCCAGAGGCAGATCAAAATATGTCTTTAATTATCGATAAGACTATGAAAGATGATTTGACTCATTATTATATGCTTGTAGATATAATTCATGATAAGGGATATATCAATGAGGAGGTACATGAAGCTGTGAAGGTATTCTATAATAAAAATGAAGGTCTGTCTACTATCAATGAGTGTGTAAGGATGGTTATTTTCAATTACTTCCAGCGTTTTATTAATAATCTGGGGGTAATGCAATATTCAGATTACTTTGACATCACAAAACAGTTCCCTATTTATATGGGGATCTTTGCTAATCAGCAGTTTAATCAAGACTTAAAGGATGTTTCAATGGCTTATATTAAGAAGTTATTGAAACGATTTACAGATAAAAGGGGTAAAGATTACCAAGATGTGAAGAAATTTGTTTCCACAACCTTTATAGATTTTGGATTCTTGAAGGAAAAGGAGGTAGTGGAATTATTTAAGACAAGAAGAAAACGCAAAAAAGTAGAATAAATATTTAGCTTATCTTTTTGAAAAAGGAGCCTCATGAATAATAGGGGGCTCCTTTTTTAGGTTTATTTAGATTGTGACGAACCTCTAGATTCTAGAATTGTTGTATATTCAATTGTCCTAACCATAAAGATGGTCGCATCCATCAATTATATTCCAAGTTTAATTCGTTTGCTTGATAATTAAGGAGTAGTATCAACGCTTAGTCTGCTAAGCTCATTTGGTAATTTCATGAATTAAACATAAATATCCATGCGGCTAATCATTATTTCAAATCGTTTACCGCTGACCATTAACAAAAGGCAGGGAGAACTGATATACCATCCGAGTGCTGGGGGCTTAGCAACGGGCTTAGCTTCCTTAGAAGGAAATATGGAAAGCATATGGGTAGGCTGGCCAGGAAAAGAAATTAAGGATGAATGGGAGCAAGAATCAATCAGAAATGACTTAAAGGAAAGGCAATTGGTCCCTGTTTTTCTGAATAAGAAAGACATCAAACTGTACTATGAAGGTTTTAGCAATAAAACAATTTGGCCCCATTTTCATTACTTTACTCAGTATACTACCTATCGTGATCGTTATTGGGAAGCTTATAGCCGAGTGAATCAAAAATTTGCAGATGCAGTCCTCGATATTTTGGAGGAAGATGATATGGTGTGGGTCCATGATTATCAATTGATGCTTCTGCCAAGTATGATTAGACAAGCTTTTCCAAAAATATCAATTGGCTTCTTTTTACATATTCCTTTTCCTTCTTACGAAATATTTAGAGTCTTACCGTGGCGTAAAGAAATACTAGATGGGGTATTAGGTGCGGATCAGATTGGATTCCATACCTTTGGTTATATGCGACACTTCCTAAGCGCAGTATACCGTATTTCTGGTCATGAGCATCATTTTGGAAAGCTGACTATAGATAATAGAGTAGTTAGTGTGGATGTTTTCCCAATGGGGATCAACTATCAAAAATATGCACAACCAGAATTAGACATTTATAAAGATGATGGCTCTATAAAAATTAAGCAATTGGCTAAAGAAACCAAACTAGTCATTTCTATAGATCGATTAGACTATACTAAAGGTATTCCACAAAGGCTAAAAGCCTTTGAACATTTTATTTCTAAAAACCCACAATACCACGGAAAAGTTAATTTGGTAATGGTGGTTGTACCATCAAGAGCGAATGTCGATCAATATAAAGAGCTTAAGGAAGAGGTCGATACTTTAGCCGGCAGAATCAATAGCACCTACGGCACTTTTGATTGGGTTCCGATTCGATATTTTTATCGTTCCTTAAATTTTGGAGAATTGATCACCCTTTATGAACAGGCTGATATTGCTATGATTACCCCTTTGAGAGATGGCATGAATCTGGTCGCAAAAGAATTTATAGCTTGTAAAGAAAAATCTAAAAAAGGAGTATTGATACTGAGTGAAATGGCAGGGGCTGCCAATGAATTGACCGAAGCACTTATCGTCAATCCACAAGATCGAAATGATATGGCACAAAATCTAGTTATTGCCTTGGAAATGAATGAAAAGGAACAATGCTGGAGACTAGAGCAAATGCAGGATAAGCTCAAGAACTATGACGTCAAACACTGGGCAGCGACTTTTATTAAAGAACAAGTAAGTCTTATGGAATTACAAAAACACAATGATGCAAAGCGATTTACAGCGAATGATTACCAAACATTATCTACTGCTTTCGCAGCAGCTGATCAAAAATTATTGTTGTTAGATTATGACGGGACTCTAATGAACTTTCATCCTGATCCACAGGCTGTGGTACCTGATGAATCACTACTAGTATTATTGCAAAAACTGATCACGATTAAAGGCCTAAAGGTTGTTTTAAATAGTGGGCGAGATAAACAAACACTTGAGGAATGGCTTGGTCATTTGGATATGGATATGGCTGCAGAGCATGGCGTATGGATTAAAGAAAACAACGAATGGCGCAGAAACCCAAATGTGAGTTCAGAATGGAAAAGTAAAATTCGCCCTGTCATTAAGGAGTTGGTGGAACGAACACCTGGTTCTTTCATTGAGGAAAAAGATTTTTCTATCGCATGGCATTACCGCCGAATTGATAAGGACCTCGGCGAAAAAAGAGTACGAGAGTTTAGAGATGTGTTGATGTACCTTACGGCAAATTTAGATTTGCAAGTCTTAGAAGGTAGTAAAGTAGTGGAAATCAAAAACGCGGGGGTCAACAAAGGCAAAGCTACCTTGAATTGGTCAAATGCGCAGGAGTGGGACTTTGCAATGGCGATAGGTGATGATCGCACAGATGAAGATACCTTCGAAGCAATGCCCAAAGATGCATTTACTGTAAAGGTAGGACTCGAAAAAACTAATGCTCGGTACCAAGTACTTTCTGTTGAAGATATTCGAAAACTATTGATTGATTTGACCAATATATCTTAGTCGAAAAATTTGTTGATCATATAGAATTCTATTGGTAATTTTTCCTACTTGTCGCAAATTCGAATTAAATCAACTCGACTAACAATGATAACTGGATATTTTAAAGGAGTTACCACTTATTTTGATGGCCTGAAAATCATTTCAAGATATGGGCTTTGGTCTTATCTGCTTGCACCTGCATTAATTGGTTTATTGCTTGGTGGAGGTATCCTTAGTTTCGCATGGCGTATTTCAGGCAGTATTGGAGATTGGATGATCGGGTTTTATCCGCTGGAATGGGGTAAGGGGACATTAGAGAGTATCGCTAATGTTTTCGGAGGTATTCTTGTGATCGCAGTGGGGTTGATTATCTTCAAACAACTAGTTTTAGCACTTTCTTCGCCATTTATGAGCTTTATGTCCGAAACGATTGAACGAAGGATGAAGGCTGATTATACGCCAGTCCCTTTCAGTGCGCAAAAGGCTATTCAAGATCTATTAAGAGGTTTGACAATAGCGCTACGGAATATTATCCGCGAATTATTTTATACATTTTTGCTTTTCTTGCTTGGCTTAATTCCAATATTTACACCTTTTACAACGATTGCCATTTTTTTGGTTCAGTCTTTTTACGCAGGTTTCGGTAGCATGGACTACACCTTGGAAAGAAGATATAATGTACGTCAAAGTGTAACATTTGTGAGAAATAATCGGAGCTTTGCTCTTGGTAATGGCACTATCTTTATGGCCTTACTCTTGACTGGAGTTGGTTTCTTACTAGCCTTACCCCTAGGTACAGCTGCCGCCACAGGAGAGACTTTAAAAAGGCTCAATGAGTTATAGCATAAAGCAAAATGGAGCGGCGGCGTCGCTCCATTTTGCTGGTCAAATATTTAATCACCAAGCTCTTTCAACTGCTCTTTCAACTCTTCTAATCGTTCATATACATCCTTTCCAGGGATTTGATCTGCACCCTGTACCAATCTATATAAGTATTGCATTTGTGAAAGCAGCATAGGTTGAGGATACTTACCTTTTGCTGTAACTAACTTTGCTTTCATCCCCTCTAAGGCAGTCATTCTGGATTGGTCTTCCGGACTTGGGTTTTCTTTTTTATTTAGCTTCTTATACTCTTGTTCTAGTTGATGGATTTTTTTCTTGGTTTTTGAAATTAAATTTACCAAGTCTAGGCTGACCATTTCTTGTGCCTCCATATCCGCTTGACTGGCGTCTAATTCGCTCACTCTGGGGTCAACTAATAGTTGGAAGCTTTGCTCCATTTGTTGTCCGTCTATAGTTAGACGAATGGTATATTTACCCGGTTTGGCCATCGGACCTCGCGCGAAGCTACGCTTGGCATTTGCATCCCAAACTCCTGCATGGCACATATCCCATTTAAATCGATGGTATCCCGCTGTTGTCACCAAACTTCTATCGACCGAATAATGCTCAAAATTAGTAGCCATATCTCTATAATAGGCAGATACCTTTTGCTCTTGACTGGGATTGCTAATAAATGTACGAATACGGTTTCCACTCATATCGAATAGATCAATTTGGATAGGATTGTTAGGGGCTTTCGCCAAATAATAATCTAGCCAAACGCCCGGAGAAGGATATTCTGGTGCTGTTCTTCTAGGGCGATAGCGGAAACGATGAGTATCATTAACTTTGAATAAATGGTGTTTTTGTATATCAAAAGATTCATGCAAACTTCCTAGCTGATCCATAATCCAAAATCCTCGACCCATGGTGGAGAGCACCAAATCTTTGCGATGAACTTTAATATCAGTAATTGGCGTTATGGGTAAGTTCTGCTGAAAAGACTGCCAATTTTCTCCATCATCAAATGAAATGAACAAGCCGTACTCTGTGCCTGCATATAATAATCCCTCTCTATCTGGATCTTCTCTTACTACTCTTACTGGATAATCTGCTGGAATACCTTTAGTGATCAACTTCCATGATTTACCATAATTAGTTGTACGATAAATATAAGGTCTCCAATCGCCCATTTGATAACGAAGGATAGCAGCATAAGCTTTACTAGCTATATGAGGCGAAGGTTCTACGGCATCTACTCGCCCGCCTTTCGGCAAACTTTTAGGCGTTACTTTATTCCAATTTTTACCCCCATCTCTACTTACATGAATAGGACCATCATTCGCTCCTACCCAAATAAGTCCTTTTTCAAGTTGGGATTCCCGAATTGCATAAATCGTACTATAGAACTCTTCACCTGTGATATCTCTTGATATCGGTGTGCCTGAGATGAGCTGTTTATCCGCTTCAAAAGCAGTTAAATCAGGTGAAATAATCTCCCATGATTTCCCGTGATCTGTAGTTTTATGTACAAACTGTGAAGTATGATAAACGACATTGGGATCATGTGGTGACACATGGATGGGAGCCACCCTTTGGAATCGAAACTTTAAATCTATTGGATTATGTCCATACATATTAGCTGATCCCACATTGTAGGTTTGTTCTTGGCCCGTCCTTTTATTGAATACGGTAAATCGACCTTTACAATTGGCAAATACAATGTCTGGATCATCTGGCTTTGGTACGGCAGGCCCCGTCTCACAGCCGCCAGTATCCATGATATAACCAGCTACGGGCATTTGGTGCGAACTAGGAGGAAGACTAGGAACAGATATGGTGGTATAGTTATCTTGCTGGCCGGCATATAACCAATAAGGATATTGGTTATCCACTTCTACTTGATAGAGTTCTGCAGTCGGTTGGTTAAATTGAGTCGACCAAGTTTGGCCACCATTATGACTAACATTTGCACCACCATCATTACCTTGAACCATCAATTGAGGATTATTGGGGTTAATCCAGATTGAATGATTATCACCATGCGGAGTAGGAATACTTTGCCAGTTTTTTCCTCCATCTACTGATTTGTGAAAACGCAAAGTATTGACATAAACGATATCAGGGTTGGTGGGATCAACATCCACATTATTAAAATAAAAGGGCCTAATTTGTAAGGATGGATTATCCGATATTTGCTGAAAACTATGCCCCTGATCTATTGACTTGTATAAGCCGCCTTCTTTACCTTCTGCCTCTATTAAAGCATATACCACCTTAGAGTCTGCGGCACAAACAGCCAGATCTATTTTTCCGATTAATCCTTTGGGAAGGCCATTCTCTAACTTTTCCCAATGATCTCCTCCATCAAGGGATTTGTAAATACCGCCTTCCTTTCCACCACTGATGATAGTCCATGGTTTTCTTTCTGCCCGCCAAGCCGCAGCATAAATTACATTAGGATTATTAGGTAATAACACTAAATCAACGATTCCGACTGTATCTGATATAAACAAGACTTTTTCCCAATTTTTTCCCCCATCTTTTGTACGGAATACCCCTCTCTCTGGATTTGGATGAAAGGCTTGGCCAATAGCAGCAATATAGGCTATATTGTGGTTTTCGGGATGGATTTCAACAGCACCAATATGGCCAGTTTTTTCCAAGCCAATATGCATCCAGGTCTGTCCGGCATCTAGAGATTTGTAGACCCCTTTCCCTGCAATGATATTGCTTCTCATACCATCGGTACCGGTCCCTACATAAATCACATTGGGGTCATTTTGAGCTACTTTAATATCTCCTACAGAAGGGGTTGCAAAGAAACCATCGGAAATATTAGACCAAGAAGTACCAAAGTCATTCGTTTTCCACAGGCCACCTCCTGTACTTCCCATATAAAAAGTACTAGCTTGAGTGGGCACCCCTGACACCGCAGTAACTCGCCCACCCCTTACAGGACCTACATTACGAAAGGTCAATTCCTTAAAGATTTGAGCATCTTGTGCACACAAAGAGAAGGAGCATATAAATCCTAAAAAGATTATTAAATTTTTCATACAATTGCTTTGATAATTTTGAAGATTCCTAATGTACTAGCTACGAACTATAAATACGGTGAACGTTTAGCCTCTGGTGGAGATGTATTATTGGTCTTCTCGATACTAATCAGGCTATTGATTCTCTCGATATGAAGCATCAATTTTCCATCAGATTCATTATTTTGAACTGTTTATTTTCACTCCTTGTCTAAGGTAAGCAATTGCGTACAATTTCTTTTTTTTCTGAAGATAGTTCTGATCTGCGATTGTAATTTTACAATAAGCAGAACTTAAATGAAGCTAGAAGATAATAAATTTGGAGCCCAGTATTCTTTTAAGCGGCTAGTCAAAATTGCTTGTATAATAAATTCTTGCCTGCTGGCAGGCAGGTTGTAGCCTAACTACTTATGCAATTTTCATAAAATACTTTTAGCTAAAGTTTATTTTGGGTTGGCCGACCTAAAATTACCGCTGGTATTGAATATCCATAATAGGTATAGTAAAGTAGGAGTAGAATAAAATGGACTTCATTACTAAATGGAGATGTCCAGTAATGAAGTCGTTAGCTTGGTGGTATTACTCTTGAAATTTATAACCTACTCCTCTCACAGAAAGGAAAAACTGAGGATTTTTAGGATCCTCCTCAAAATATTTACGGAAAGAGAGGATGAAGTTATCAATAGTACGAGTGGAAGGATATACATCGTAGCCCCATACGGATTGTAAGATTTGCTGTCTTGAAACTACTTCATTTTTTCGGTCGATTAACAATTTAAGAAGCATGGCTTCTTTTTTGGTAAGCGTGAAGTTGCCTGGATTACCTTTTGCTTCAAAAGTAACAAAGTTGATTTCGTTGTTGCCAAAGCTATATATTTCAGGAGTATTCTCAGGTGATTTGCTAGTGCGCTTGATAAGATTTTGAACCCGCAAAAGTAGTTCCTCTAGATTAAAAGGTTTAGTAAGGTAATCATCCGCGCCCTTTTTTAAGCCTGTGATTCTATCTATGGCTGTATCTTTAGCCGTAAGGAAGATGATGGGCACTTCCATATTTGTTAAACGTACTTGCTCACAAATTTGGAAGCCGTCAATTTCTGGCAACATGACATCCAGTATAAGCAAATCAAAATGTTGTTCATGGAAATTTTTGATAGCATCTTTACCATTATCAGTAGCTACTACCTCATAATCTTCCATTTCGAGATTTAATTTTACGACATCTCGGATGTTTTCTTCATCTTCCACCAGCAGTATTCGCATCATAATTTAATACATTTATTTAATCATTAGCTTAAAAACAGACCACCAGCAATGTGGTTGAAATTAGGCTTAAATTTTTGTACTTTCTTCAATATTTTGTGTTTGTTGTGTGATATTATGAGAGGGTTTACTGTGTTTTATGGGTAAAGTGATTTTAAAAATAGTACCATTTGGCGCATTATCTAATACTTGAATATTTCCATTATGTGCTCGGATAATTTCATTTACAATATATAAGCCAAGGCCAGTTCCCTTTGTTGTGCGCGTATTTTCACTGCCTACTCTATAAAATTTTTCAAAGATGAGTTTCTTTTCTTTATCTGGAATGCCAATACCATTATCTGTGATTTCGATCACAATTGACTGATCTTGTTTTGCTTCTATATGAGCATATACAGCAGTATGGCTATGGGAGTATTTTACCGCATTTTCTAATAAGTTGATGAAAACGGAAGTCAAACCAGGTTTATCTCCTTTGATGGGTGGGATGGAACCATCTTGATGGAAGAGGATCTGTGTTTTAGGACTTTTTTCTTGTACTTTATACACCATTTCTTCTAATAGAATGGCAAGATTAATGGGTTCCATGTAAGGAGCATATGCTATTTCCAATTTTGCGGAAAGCAAAAGATCTGTTACTAATTTATTTAAGCGCTCTGCCTCTTTCAGTCCATTATTAGAGAGCTTCCCCACTTGCGAATCTGTTAGTTTACGCTTTCTAAATGTTTCCAGAACTAGTCGAATAGAGGCAATAGGTGATTTTAACTCATGAGTAATAGAAAGCAAAAAATTCCTGCGCTGTTGGGCTGCTAACATTTCTTTATTATATCCACGATTGATAAGCCATACCCCAATTACTAAGCTAACAACAAAGACTAGAGCCTCTCCTAGGATCATCCATTCTTGTCTGCGATATGCATTTTCAAGCGTTGTATACTGTGGAGAGGTATAAAAGGCTTCATCCGTCAATTCGTTATCCTGGGCTGCCATAATGAGATGGATATATTCTCGCTTTGCAGCAAATGCATCTCTATTTTTAGTAAATAGTAATATTGACCACCATGTAAATGCAAGTAGCATATACGCAATGACTCCATAAGAAAGTAATCGAAGTTGTGGTTTACCTTTTACCATATTATTATGAACGCTTATCAGTTACTTGTCGTTGGTCAGTATTTGTACCAACGAACAAGAACTAGCAATTAAATTTAGTCAAAAACAACATCCATTGCTGCTTTAATATGAGTTGCCGCCTCATTCAAATCTTCAGGGCTATGTGCTGCAGATACAAAACCTACTTCATAGCCGGACGGGCCTAAATATACTCCTCTTTGTAATAACTCATGATGAAGTATCTTAAATTTCTCCATGCCTTGGGGGTCAATTTGATCTGCTCTAAGGATTCGTTTTTTTGCGAAAGCTATCCAGAAAATAGAACCAATTTGTACTATATTGACAGGATATGAATTAGCGTCGCAATGAGATTGAATAGACTGGACAAAGTTTTTTGTTTTTGCTGCCATACTTTCGTAGAATCCATCTTCCAGCAATTGCTGAAGGGCTGCAAAACCGGCAGACATAGCTACAGGGTTCGCTGAAAGTGTACCTGCTTGGTAGACTGGTCCATCTGGTGCGATATGTCCCATGATTTCTTTACTTGCTCCGTACGCGCCTACAGGCATGCCGCCACCAATGATTTTGCCATAGGTGATGATATCGGGCTGGATATTATAATAACCAGCTGCTCCTTCAAAGCCCACACGGAAACCAGAAATGACTTCATCAAAGATGAGAAGCACACCATATTTGTGACACTTTAAGCGTAAACATTCTAGGAAGGAACGATTTTGTAACAAAAGCCCATTGTTAGCAGGAATAGGTTCGACAATGATGCAAGCAATATCTTTATGATATTTTTCTAGTGTTTCATCTAGTATCTGGGGATGATCTAAGGGTAAAACGATGGTTTCTTTGGCAAAACTTTCTGGAATACCAGCAGAAGTGCTCACTCCAAAGGTTGCTAAACCAGAACCAGCCTTTACTAGTAGAGAATCTACATGGCCGTGATAGCAGCCATCAAACTTGATGACTTTACTTTTGCCTGTTACACCACGTGCTAAACGAATCGCCGACATGACTGCTTCAGTTCCAGAGGAAACGAAACGTATTTTTTCTATATATTTATTGTTGTTGACGATTAATTTGCCGAGTTCATTCCCTAGTCGGTTAGGTGTTCCAAAGGAAGTACCCTTGCTAATGGTTTCAACGACGAATTCACGGATTTGGTCATTGTTATGCCCTAAGATGAGAGGGCCCCAAGAACAGCAGAAATCGATATAACTATTATTATCTTCATCTGTGATCCTGCAGCCCTCTCCTTCTTTGATAAATAGTGGAGGCCCTGACACAGACTTAAAAGCTCTGACTGGGGAATTCACTCCACCGGGAAAATAGTGTTTTGCTTCTTCAAAAAGATAAGCAGACTCTGTTCTTGAAACTGTATTGACTAATTCCATATTTGCATTTAAATTTAAAACACAAAATTAGGATTTTTATCACTACGAGCTGTCAGTTGGGCGTAAATAAGTCTAGCGACTTACAAGCACCTTACCAATATTTAGGAACTCAACTGCTTATTTTGACTGATTAAAAAACGAGGGACATTAAAAGTGGGGGGACACTATTACGTTAATGTACTTGATCGATTAATGTTAAAAATACGTTATTCATAATGTTGTGAAGTGATAGTAATACTGAGGAAGGAATAAGATTTTGGCCATTTTTGAATTATTCTCTCAGTATTTTGTCTGATCTTTGAATGCGCGCTAGCTAGACTAAGCTAAATCCATATCTCTCCATTGATTTCTGCGTTTTAAATATTGCTCTCCTTTTTCGGTTAAGCGAGACTTTAAAAAGGAAATCTGGCGTCTTCTGGCATCAGCTGAATCCTTAGGTAAATTGGGGTTTTCCAATTCTTTTCTGGAGGATGCACAATCAATGTAACCACCTGTTGGTGGATTATCTGCGTAAATAATGCTTCCTGTTGGTAATAAGTAATACATACACTACAACATTTATAAAAGTTTGAATAATAATACTTTACTAGAATGAGGGAGCATTTTCACAATGCATATGGCATCATGTCATAGTTTTGTAAATGTCGTCTTACTAGTTTGTTAACTTTTGTATAAATGTCTTATTAAAACTAAATGTTAACTACCTGAGGTGGAATGATGTTAAGGAGTGTGTTCACCTAAATTGTAGTATTTTGGTATGTGTCTTACAAATATACTTAAATTCGGAAGTCAAAAATTGTTTTTTTATTGAAAGTGTGACATAACAAAATACTATAGTTTTATAATGAGTCGAATATTAGAGTCTACTGTTCAGGAAGTTGCATTAAATTTTTTAAAAAAATATTACCAAAATTATTCATTTAGTGAAAAAATTTTTGCTCAAACTGAAGTACGTACGAAGAAAAAATATGGAAGTAAGAGGGCTGACGGAGTGATTGTTTTTCGCCATTGGTTGTTGGGAACCTATGTCGTTTCAATGGAAGCAAAGTCTTATAAGACCTTACCCGCAATGAAACCTAGGCGCGATAACGCTTTGTTCCTTTATAATGCTTTTTTAGCAGGAGTAGCGATAAGTATTTTAAGTGGTGCTTTTTTTTCATTTTTTAAAATGAATGATGGCTTTTGGCAAATTATTCTACCTCTGAATGTATTTGTTCTTGGAGCTTTAGCGTACGCTTTTGCTACTAGCAAAAGCTTTAAACACAAAATAATAGATGTGGTTGCTCAGGTGAAACAATATCCTGCCCATGTCAAATGGCTAGCTTTTTCTCAAGATAGCCTTACTGCCTTACCGATTGAAAAAGTAAAAAGCATGGAAAGAATTTGTCGTGTTCACGGTATTGGAGTAGTCGTTGTAAAAAATAAAAGTAGAGCAGAAATTTTAGTGAAGCCAAAGTTTAAGTTTAATTTTTGGCGTGATAATGTACGCTTCTATTCTAAAGAAAAAGATATTCGAGCGACTTTGAAATAATCATCAAGAACCGATTGGGAAATATTTTTAAGATATTGTTTAAATTTTGTTCAAAGGAATAATCAATGATTTGAGCCTGACTACCGGTAAAGGTAGGGTTTTGGCTAAGGCTTTGTGATGGAGCTTAGCGGGATAAGTGACTGATCCAATCGGACGGTATAGTTTTCAAAGCATTGGTTTTCAGGTAGTAAAAAAAATAAAGGTGTTCTAAATTGAAGTTATCTTTGATTTGCGGACTACTTATCGCTTAAATGCTAATAGTCTAATACAAGCAGGATGTTAAGAATTAGACTATCCGCTTTTATTCGATTGACTTTAAATTACTTCTTCTGAATGGATTAAAAATAGGTCTTTTCTAATACGCAACTTTTCTTTATTGGTATTATTCAACTTTATGCTTTTCCATTCATTGGTTGGAAATATAAGTTTATCCTCTTCTTTGTTTCCAACTCTGACAGGCATATCAAAGTTTTTGACACTAGCTTGCCATTTGTAAGAAAATTCTATCGAATTGTCATCTAAGTCCTTGATCTTATATTGTAGCGTTGGAAGGCTAGGATGATAAAGGTATTGCTCAAAAAAAGCACCATAATCTTTTCCTGTTGCTTCTTTGACATAATCAAAGAAATCTTCGGAGCGGATATTTGATATCTTATGTTTTTGATAAAAACCCTTTAAAATGTCAAACCATTTTTGGTCATCATTAATGGCTGAACGCAGTGTATGTAGTACCCATGAACCCTTAAAATAATGATCACTACTGGTCCAATCTTCCCAGTTGACATCTTTGGGGCCAATAATAGGTTGCGTATTGCTGATAAATGGGCGTTGACTAATCAAATAACGAATAGCATCTTTTTTAGAATAGTGGTACTCGACGTAAAGGGCTTCCATGTAAGTTGTAAAACTTTCGTGAATCCACATCTCGGCTAAGTCATCGCAAGAAATGCTGTTGCCAAAATATTCATGGCCTGTTTCATGCACAATGATATAATCCCAGTTCATATCTCTAGGTATCATCCTTCCTAGATAACCTCTTTTATATTGGTTGCCATATGCTATAGCACTCTGATGTTCCATACCTAAGTAGGGGGTCTCTACTAATGCAAAGCCGTCTTCCCAGAAGGGGTATTTCCCAAAATAGTGCTCAAATGCTTCTAGCACTCCATTCGATTGTTGAAAATGTTTTTTGGCTTTTTCTTCGTTCTCTTGAAGAACATAATAATCCATTGCCAATTTGCTTCCATCTTTTGCCATATAGGTATCTGTAAAATGTGCATAGGCAGCAATATTCACTGTAACATTGTAGTTGTTGATGGGGTAACCTACAAACCAGTTGAATTGATTGTAATCTCCTTCTGCGTTTACAGATTGTAAGTTTCCATTTGCAATACAAGTCAGTCCTTTGGGTACGCTGACTCTGATCGCCATACTATCTGGCTCATCAGATAAATGATCCTTGTTGGGCCACCACAAACTAGCTCCGTCACCTTCACATGCTACACCGATCCAAGGTTTTCCCCTGCTGTCTGTTGTCCAAACAAAACCACCATCCCAAGGCGGTTGCCTTGCAACCCTTGGAATGCCGTTGTAATAGACTTTAAAAGAACCATTTGTACCTTTCTCCTGCGGAGGAAAGTTGATGAAAACAGCATCCTCATCTCTTTCAAACTCTAATTCTTTACCATTAAACGCCACCTTAGAGATTTTCATATTTCGATATAAATCGAGTTGTAGTCGATCAAAATCTTCTACTGCATTATAGTGAATATTTACATGGCCCTCCAAGGCTTGGCCTTCTACATCTACTTTGATATCTAATTCGTAAAAATGAACATCAAAAGCTGTGCGTTCTGGGCGTAACATTCCTCTGAGTGTATCGGCATGATCAAAGGAATAAGTTGCATAAAAATCCCTTTGAGCATGCATATTCATAGATAGGAGTACAATCGCAAATAAACTGATTAATTTATTAAGCATAGAAGTCTATTTTTTGAATCTTTTTGTTGTGACCTTATCCAGAAAAGTAGCGGGAGCTAAGTTAGCAACTAAACGCATGAAGCCTGCATTTTTGACCACCATGTAATGGGCCTTTGGGCGG
>JAKVCU010000061.1:0-3843 GCA_022448955.1 Saprospiraceae bacterium | reverse complement strand
TTATAAATAGTTTGAGAGACTCTTTCTGGGGCTAATGCACCTCCTTCAATCTTACCCAATTCATCATTCATATCTTTTAATATATCGCCATAATCTGTATCAAGATAAGGTTCTTCTTGTCCTCTTGTTTTATTCCAGATATTGGTTTTGATTGGGCCAGGTTGAATGCTAATCGAAGGTATATTGTAAATAGAAAGTTCTCTACGTAAACCATCGCTTAAAGCCTCAACTGCAAATTTTGAGGCAGAATATACGGCTAAGAATGGGGAGCTAATCCGCCCAGAAACAGAGCTAATATTAATGATCCTTCCAGCTTGGCCTTCAAAATTTTTACTTGCCCCTAAAAGTGGAAGAAAGGTCTGGGTAACTTGAATAAGTCCAATAACATTTACATCAAATTGTTGCCTAACCTTCTCCATTGGTAAGTGTAGGATAGGGCCAAATGCTGCAATCCCTGCATTATTAATCAATGCATCTAAGCTTTTACCCTCTAGTTTGTTTTTAATGAATTCAAAGGCTTGTTGGATGCTATCCTCCTTGGTAACGTCCATTAGGATAGGAATAAAAGCATCACCTAGTTGTTCGGATAAATGCATGGCATCTTCCTTTTTCCGAACACTGCCAAATATCGTGTAGCCTTTTTCAATGAGGAATTGGGTGGCATGTAGTCCAATCCCAGAAGATACACCAGTGATAAAAATATAAGACATGATATTGAGTATTTATGTTTTAGCGAATATAAGTGTTCATTTTATTTTTATCTACTTCCTTATCCTGAAGAAAGATTTTTATATTTGGATAGTCCAAATAATATAACACTATTGCGATGTTTGAAAAGCTAATTCCCTATGATGCTGCCCATATAATTTTGGGTGATTATCAAAAATACTGGCATGAGTACAAGCGAATTACAAAACGCGCCAAAATTCGTTTTGAACATAGGGACTGGTATGGTATTCAGGAAGATGCAAAAGATCGGATACGTTTATATCGAAAAAAAATCGGTAGAACAGTCGAAAAAATTGTAGACTTTCTCGGCCCAAGGGCAAATGATGAGGCCACTTGGCGAGAGATGAAAGAGCTATTTTATGAAGAAGTATTAAACTTCAACACGCGTAACATTGCAGAAACTTATTTTAATTCGGTATTTCGGCATAGCCATAAAGGGAAAAAAGTAGATGAGCGCCTCATGTTTGTGCATGCTACAGGTACTTATCGCGAATTTCGATCGTATATACCCATCTATCATACTTTCTTTTTGACGCAGTCCTTGGAACAGTGTATCAGGCAATTATTTATTTGTTATTCGTTTGATGCTCCTTTCGAAAACCTAGAGAGAGATATTCAGTTTATTACTCAAGCGCTAAGGAAAAAGCTAGATCAAGAGATTTTGTCTTTTAATTCTGCTAGAATTGAAATGCTGAAATCCATTTTTTTTAGAAATAAAGCTGCCTATATTGTTGGTAGACTATGGATGGCAGATCGTACTTATCCTTTTGTGCTTCCAATTTTGCACAAAGAAAATGGCTTAATCGTAGATGCACTTTTACTAGAGTATAATGATGTAAGTTCTATTTTTAGTTACAACCGTTCCTACTTTTTGGTAGATACAGACATTGTCAGCGAAATGGTTGATTTCTTAAAATCTATCTTACCTACCAAAAGCTTAAGTGAACTATATAATTCTATTGGGTTTGAAAAACATGGTAAAACAGTATTATTCCGAGATTTCTTAAAGCATATTGAAAATGTTAACGACAAGTTTGTCTTTGCTCCTGGGATTAAGGGCATGGTTATGTCTGTATTTACTTTACCTTCCTATAATATGGTTTTTAAAGTAATTAAAGATGAATTTTTACCACCCAAAAAAGTTACGGAAAAAGAGGTGAAGGAAAAATACGAACTCGTTTCTCTACACGATCGCGTTGGACGAATGGCAGACTCCCATGTTTTTGAAAATTTTGAGTTTAAAAAGAGCCAATTTTCGGAAGAAGTGCTCGAAGAGTTGATGAATTTGGCGCCTACTAAGCTAAATATCAAAGGGGATATGATAGAGATTAAGCACATATATATTGAAAAGAAAATGGTTCCTTTAAATATTTACTTGGAGCGAGCAACGATAGAAGAGGCAAAGCATGTGATTAATGAATATGGCCTCGCAATTAAGCAACTAGCTGCAGTGAATATTTTCCCTGGAGATATGTTGCTGAAAAATTTCGGAGTAACTCGATTAAGGCGAGTGGTTTTTTATGACTACGATGAGATTGGTTTTCTCACGGATTACCGATTTAGGTATATTCCAGAAGCTAGAGACCACTATGAAGAAATGTCTTCAACTCCTTGGTATTCAGTTGGGCCTAATGACATTTTTCCGGAGGAGTTTCCTCGATTCTTAATTGGTAGGAGTGATATAAGAGCTATTTTCCATCAATTACACGATGATTTATTTGATGTGAAATATTGGGTAGGCGTTCAAGAAAGACTCAAAAAAGGGGATCTTGTAGATGTTTATCCTTACAATGAGTATTTGCGGTTTGAAAGTGTATTTGGGAATAAATTGCAGAATTGATAAATATAAACGGAATAATACCTTTTTATGATTGATAGAATTTATGTAGCTGCTACCGGGCAGCATGTTGGTAAAACAACTTCTACACTAGGGTTAATTGCTGGTATTCGAACGCATGGATTGAAGGTAGGTTATTGCAAACCAGTTGGACAAGAATTTATTGATTTGGGTGATTTAAAAGCGGATAAAGATGCATTACTTTTTTCCAAAGTAATGGAATTCGAACTTTCTTCAGATGTGCATAGCCCTGTAATTGTTGGGAAAGGAGTTACTAAAAAGTATTTAGATCATCCTGCAGGATTTAATTTTGCAGAACGAATTAAATGGGCTTCCGAAAAACTCCATGAAATAAACGATGTCGTTGTCTATGAAGGTACTGGACATCCAGGAGTGGGTAGCGTTATCGATCTTTCGAATGCACAGGTCGCGAAAATGCTCAATGCTGGCGTCGTAATGGTCGTGCCTGGTGGCATTGGTAATACGATTGATTTGATGAATACGAATATGGCCTTATTTAGAGAAAACGATGTTCCAATCATTGGTGTGATCGTCAATAAAGTGATTAGAAAAAAGCAAGAAGATGTTCGAAATTATGTTGGTAAAAAACTAGATCAAATGGGAATACCTCTGCTAGGCGTATTACCCTATGATAAAAGTTTGGCCAATCCAATTATGGCAACAGTATGCCATGCTGTAAATGGGAAAATTCTCTTGAATGGATATAATTTAGACAATAAAGTGGACAATATACTATCGGGTGCACTTGCAATTAGAGAGGAAATTAAGATGTTTAAAGATGTCTTGTTAGTTTCTAATTACAAACGCTTAGATGATGCCATTACTAGAATTGATAAGGTGGCCAAGGAGCATAAATTAGAAGATTCTCCGATTTCTGGTATCGTTCTTCATGGAGAAGGCGTTTTTGATCCTGAAATCATCTCTCAGTTGGATTCAAAGTCTTATTTAATGGAATACGAAATTCCCGTTATCGCCACTTCTTTAGATACTTATGGCTCAGCAGTAAAGATCAGTCATATAGAGGTGAAGATCAATACTCGAACGCCTTGGAAAGCACAGAGAGCTATCGAAATGATTAGCGATTATGTAGATTTTAATCCTATTGTGAAGGGGCACTTATAGTGAAAATAAAAAAGCATCTTATCATTGGTAAGGTGCTTTTCTGTTAAAATTTTTCATTTTTCAATTTGCACGGAAGTGCAGCGGGCTAAAGCTAATAACGAATTATTGGAAAATGAAAATGAAGTTCATGAGAG